>NZ_JBWKVD010000006.1:0-299355 GCF_059421525.1 Pseudomonas sp. GW821-FHT02H06 | reverse complement strand
GCAGCAGTCAGATGCGAACTGTTCGTCCCACCACCCCTTCAAGTCTAACCATACAAGCGAGCTTGCTCGCGAAGGCTTACTGTCATTTCCCGGAGAAAGTGGCTGGATGTCCTGGCGTCTTCGTGAGCAAGCTCACTCCCACAGGTCCAGCGAACCGGCCGAAATCCTGAGGCGACCCACGATTCTGTAGGAGCGAGCTTGCTCGCGAATGCTTACTGTCATTTCCCGGAGAAAGTGGCTGGCTGTCCTGGCGCCTTCGTGAGCAAGCTCACTCCCACAAGTCCCACGAACGGGCCGGAATCCTGAGGCGACCCACGATCCTGTGGGAGCGAGCTTGCTCGCGAATGCTTACTGTCATTCCCCGGAGAAAGTGGCTGGCTGTACTGGCCTCGTCGTGAGCAAGCTCACTCCCACAGGTCCAGCGAACCGGCCGAAATCCTGAGGCGATCCACGATCCTGTGGGAGCGAGCTTGCTCGCGAATGCTTACTGTCATTTCCCGGAGAAAGTGGCTGGCTGTGTTGGCGTCTTCGTGAGCAAGCTCACTCCCACAAGTCCCACGAACGGGCCGAAATCCTGAGGCGGCCCGCGATCCTGTGGGAGCGAGCTTGCTCGCGAAGACTGCATTCCTGCCGGTAAAAATTTAGCGGATGTACCGACTTCTTCGTGAGCAAGCTCACTCCCACATGGACCGTGTTCGCCGCCCAACGGCGCGGTATCTGCGCAATCGAGAGTCGGTCCATCCGCACCCGCCGCCCCGCTCACAACCCCTCAAGCGTCTCCATCAACACCCGCACTTTGGTAAAGGTCTCCTGATATTCCGCTTCCCACTGCGAATCAGCGACGATCCCGCCGCCGCCCCAGCACGCCATCTGGCCGTCTTTTGCCAGCAAACTGCGGATCGCGATGGAGCTGTCCATCTCGCCACGCACGTCCAGGTACATCAAGGAGCCGCAATACAGCGCCCGGCGAGTCGGCTCCAGTTCGTCAATGATCTGCATGGAGCGGATCTTCGGCGCGCCCGTGATCGAGCCGCCGGGAAAGCTGCCGCCAATCAGGTCCAGCGCGTCTTTGCCATCGGCCAGTTCGCCGGTGACGGCGCTGACCAGGTGATGCACGTTGGGATAGCTCTCCAGGCTGAACAGCTCCGGCACCTTCACTGAACCGATCCGGCAGGTTCGCCCCAGATCGTTGCGCAGCAGGTCAACGATCATCAGGTTCTCGGCGCGGTCTTTCGCACTCGTTAGCAGCTCTTGAGCAAACGCCACGTCCTCATCGGCATCCCGCCCGCGCGGCCGCGTGCCTTTGATCGGCCGGGTCTCGACCTGACGCTGACTGACTTTGACGAACCGCTCTGGCGACAGGCTCAACACCGCATCGCCCTCCGGCAGGGCCAGATACCCGGCGAACGGCGTGGGACAGGCCACCCGCAGCGCCTGATACGCCGCCCACGGGTCACCGAGGTACTGCGCGCGAAAACGCTGGGCGAAATTGACTTGGTAGCAGTCACCGGCCTGGATGTAGGCGTGAATCCGCTCGATGGCCTGCCGGTACTGCTCGGCATCGATGTCCGTCGCAAAGGGCGCGGTCAGCTCGAACGATGCGTCCGGTTGCGCCACCGGTTGCTCGAACAGCGCGATCAGGCGCTGGCGTTCGGCCTGATCAAGGGCAGGATGAAACACCAACTGGCTGGTGTGCTCATGGTGATCGCTGATCAGCGCCCAGGGGTAGAGCCCCAACCGCGCGGAGGGCAGGTGCAAGTCGTCAATGGCCTGATCGGGCAGGGGTTCGAACAGGCGGCCGAAGTCGTACGCCAGATAGCCGATCAATCCACCGGCGAACGGCAGCGCGCAGTGCTCGGCCAGGTCGGCTTCGCCGAGGCGGGCCAGTGATTCACGCAGGCGATGAAGAAAGGCCGGGCCGGATTCGTCCGCCACCGGCTGCAGGGTTTCCAGCGGCCAGGCGCTGAGCAGATCGAAGCGTCCACGGTCCGCCGTCGGGCGACCGCTGTCCAGCAGCACGGCACCCGGGGCAAGGCGCACGCGGGCGAAGTAGCCGCTGGGGTCGGCGTGATAGGGCAGCGGGTGTACGGAGCAAGTTGGCATGCGAGGCGTGGATCAGTCAGTGCGCGAGGACGGCGATTGTAGTCTTCCCCAAGGGCGAGTCCTAGGGGGAAGGCGCAGTCGCTGGCGGCTCGCCGTGCAAAATTCGTTGGGCATCCTCCGGCGTCAGCGAGTAATCGAAAAAGCGCCGGTAAAAGTCCATCGTCTGTGCCGCCATGTCGACGTCAGGAAACAACGCCGGATGCAACTGCTGCGCAGCCCAGGCCACCTGAAGCGCCACCTCGGTGCCGTAACGGTCCCACGGGAACACCCCGGCCGGGTTGCGCAGGACGCGCCCGTTGCGCACGGCATCAAGCTGGTTCAGCAACTGCGGTTGCGCTGCCTGATTCAAATCACCCGCGGCCGCCGCGAGGATCAGCACATCCGGCTGCCACGCCAGCAACTGCTCAGCCGAGACAATCTGCATATTGCCTTTGAGCCCCGTCGCGGCATTGCGGCCTCCGGCGATCTCGATCCAGTCGTCGATCAGCGTATCGGCGCCGTCCACCTTCAACGGATTGACCGAGGCGATGTGCAGCACTTTGGGCCGCTGCTCCGCCGGGATACCTTCGACCACGCGATTGACTGCTGCCAATTGCTGATCCAGAAACCCGTTGTAAGCAATGGCCCGAACGCCGGGTTCTGTGCCGCCAAGGGCTTGAGCGGTGTTGAGCATCGAGCGTTTAAGCCCGGCCAGGTCGGTGTAGCCCATCTGCATGACCGGCAGGCCGAGCTGTCGATAGGCGATGGCCTGTCGATCACCAAGGGCGGTGAACACCAGATCGACGTGCTCAGCGAGCAAGGTCTCGGCATTGAACGCCGTGCCCTGGATGGCCGTGGCCTGGTTGAGCGACGGAAGGGCCTTGAACATCCACGGCTGGCTTGCGGGATGGTTGACCGTCGCGACAATGCGCGAGCCGGCGCCCAGCGTCATCAGCAGCACCTGATGGGCGTACCAGGCGTCAGCGATGCGCGCGGGTTTGGTGGGAATGCTGACTGATTGGCCGCCATCGTCCTGCACCTGTCTGGATTTCAGCGGGCTGGCCTGAATGTTCTGGCCGGCATCGTTCGGGGCAGCGAAGGCGCTGGCACTCAGACCGGCGAGCATCACGACGCTCAACAAACCGCGCACGCCGACCCGCCCCTTGCTCACAGGTCCACCTGAATCGACGCCTGCACCATGCGCGGCGCGGCCGGTGTCGCGCTGGTTTGCCCGGCACCGGTGTAGCCGTTCAGCCCGCCGGGGACGATGTTGGTCCAGTAGCGCTCGTTGGCCAGGTTGGTGACTTCGAGGCGGTAGACCGTGTCGCGCTTCATCAACCGGGTGCTGTAGCTGGCGCCGGCGTCGAAGGTTGTGTAGCTGCCGACCCAGTGATCGTTGCTGTCGTCGGTGGGCCGGGCGCTGGCGTAACGGGCGTTGAGGTTGACCGCGAGGCCCGGCACCTTGTCGATGCGGTATTCGGTCAGCAGACTGGCCGTCATCCGTGATAGCCCGACGATCCGGGTGTCTTCCGTGCTGTCGTTGCCGGTGGACAGCAGCTTCGGGTCCAGCCAAGTGATGCCGCCGAACATCTTGAGATTTTGAGTCAGGTCACCGTCGGCGAGGAATTCCACCCCGCGATTGCGCTGATCACCCGCCACGGCATAGACGTTATCGGGCTGGGTGTAGGCAAAGGGACGTTTGATCTGAAACGCCGCCAGCGACAGGTTGACCCCGCGCGCGACCCATTTGCCGCCCAGCTCCCACATGCGGCTGCGATACGGCGACAGGATCGCCCCGGCGTTGCTGCTGCCGGCCGCGGCGCTGTCGCCCTGTTGCAGGCTGTCGGCGTAGGTCAGGTACAGCGTCAGGTCGTCCACCGGCTTGTACATGACGCTGCTTGCCGTGCTGATGCCCGAGTCCCGGGATGACGTGTGGATGCCCGCTTGAGAATAATTGTCGGCGGTCAGGCGGCTCTGGCTGCCGCTGACCATCAGGCTCCATTTCGGTGTGAAGGTCAGGGTGTCGCCCAGCACGAATGAGCGCTGGCGGGCGTTGGCCGAGTGGTATCGGTCTGTGAAGTCGGGGAAGTCCGGCTCGTCGAAGGCGACCGGGTTGCTCAATGACGCGCTGCCCAAGGTTGTCGTTCCGCCCGCCACGGGGTTGTAGTTGTCCCAGTCAAAACCGGTGACGCCGACGGTCAGGTCGTGGCGAATGCCGCCGGTGTAGACGCTGCCATTGAGGTTGGCCAGATAGCTGTTGATGGTGAAGCGGCTTGCAGTGGCGCTCGCCACCGAGCTGCGATAGGTGCCCGCGTTGTTGATCAGCGTGTTCGTCACTGCGGTGGATTCGCGGTCGGCGATCTGCCGCAGTGCGCCAATGTCGAGTTTCCAGTTGCCGTCGAAGTCGTGCTTGAAATGCGCGCTGGCGGTGTCCGTGGTGTTGTTGTCGCCGGAATAATTCTGCCCGAGGTTGCTGCGGGTCGGGTCCGGCGCGTGGGGCAGTGTCACGCCCGAGGCGACGGCGAACTTGCCGGGCAGGCCCTTGGATAGATAGCTGTAGTGGCTGAAGTTGGTTTCGATGAAGCTGTCGTCACTGATCTGAAAATCCGTGGCGAGGCTGACCAGCTGCCGGCGCAAGGTGCTGCCGGGGGCATAACTGTGGCCTTGCTCGTCGGCGACGTTCAGGCGGTATTTGATCTTGCCGTCCGGGTCGAACGGGCCGCTCAGGTCAGCGGCCTTGAGCCAGGTCAGACCGGTGCCCACGCCGACCGTCACCCGATTGCGGGTGAAATCCGTCGGGCGTTTCGACAGCAGGTTGAAGGTGCCGGCCGGATTCGCCGGGCCATACAGCGAACCCGACAGGCCGCTCAGCACTTCGACGCCGCCCAGTTGCTCGGCCGGGTAATCGGTGGTCGAGACCACGTTGAGGCCGTCCAGCCGGCTGTTCTGCACCACGCTGCCCTGCAGGCCCCGGGTTTGCGGCCGGGCGCCGTCGGCCTGTACGGAGGGCATGTAGCGAATGATGTCTTTGAAGCTCTTGAGCTGTTGGCTGTCGATCAGGTCGGAGGACAGCACGCTGATGGAGTAGGGCGTGTCCAGCAGCCTGCGCTCACCCATGGGGCCGAGGGTCGCCGACTTCTCCCGCGCCTGATCGGCAATCGACTGTTCGGCGCTGATGTCCAGCGGTGCCAGGGTCATTTCTTGCGCCAGGCTGACCTGGGCAAAGCCGCCGAACAGAAGGGGCGCGAACGCCAGGCGCGATGAGAAAGATCGGGTCATGAAATCACTCGGCAGGAATAAAAAAGCGGTGGCCGTTGGTGTCGATCTGCTCGACGGCGACCTGATAAAGACGCGCCATGAGGGCGCTGTCGATGACGTCGTGGGGGGAGCCGTCGGCAATGAGTCGGCCTTCGTGCAGCACCAGCACTCGGTTGGCCGAGGCAAGGGCGTGTTCAGGGCGATGGGTGCTGGACAGAATGCTGATGCCCTGAGCGGCAAGGCGCTTGAGCAAGGCCAGCAGGCGCAACTGATGGCCGTAATCGAGACCGGTGACCGGCTCGTCGAGAATGATGATATTGGCGCGCTGAACCATGGCCCGGGCGATCAGCACCAACTGGCGCTCGCCACCGGACAGTTCGGTGTACGGCCGTTCACTCAAGTGATGAATGCCCAGGTCGTTCAGGGCCTGCTGCACAGAGGCCTTGTCGTCGCGGCTCGGCGCATGGCCCAGACCCACAGTGGGCAATCGCCCCTGCCCGACGATGTGGGCGACGCTGAACGGAAAGCTCGGGACGTGGCTCTGCGGCACGTAGGCAATCTGCCGGGCCACGGCGCGACGTTTCATTAAGCGCATCGGTTGGCCGTCGATCAGCACCTCGCCGGAGTGCGGCGTCAGCAACCCCAGCAGCAGCCTCATCAACGTGCTTTTTCCGGCACCGTTGGCCCCCAGCAGGGCAATGTTGTCGCCGGCGGCAATGTCCATCGAGACGTTATCGAGGATCAAGCGCTCGCCGATCCGATAGGTCAGTCCGCGGGCCTGCAAGCGCTTCATAGCCAACCCTTGCGCACGCGATGCAGCACCAGCACAAAGGCGATCGCGCCGAACAACTCGGTAATGATGCCGAGGGGGATTTCTCCCGCCGACACGCTGCGAGCGATGCCGTCGGCCCCCAGCAGGAAGATCCCGCCCAGGCAGGCGCTGAGGGGGAGCAGGCGCGTATTGCCGGGGCCGACCAGCAACCGCGCCAGGTGCGGAATTAACAGGCCGATCCAGCCGACCATCCCGGCCAGACTCACCGTGAGCGCGCAGATCAGCGTGGTGAGGACAATCAGGCTGCCACGAATCTGCTCGACCGGCACGCCCAGGCTCAGGGCTTCGTCATCACTCAGTGACAGCGCGTCGATGGCGCGGCCGGTCAGGCACAGCATCACGATGGCCACGGCCAGAATCGGGCCGATGATCCACAGCGCCTGCACGTCCACGGCACTGAGGCTGCCGAGCAGCCAATAGACGATGCTCGGCAACTGATCCAGCGGATCGGCCATGTATTGAGCAATGGACAGCAAGGAAGTGAAGAGGGCGTTCGCGACAATGCCGCCGAGCACCAACAGCAGGATCGAGGGGGTCTGAAACATGTGCGCGATGCCCAGACCAACCGCTACGGCGATGAGCCCGGTCACGCACGCCACCAGCGCAATGGCCAGAGGCGGCAGGTGCCAGATGATTCCCAGCGCAGCACCGAACGCACAGCCGCTCAACACGCCCAGCAGGCCCGGCGACACCAGCGGATTGCGGAACACGCCCTGATACGCCGCGCCTGAGACCGATAGCCCGGCGCCCACGAGTATCGCCGCGATCACCCGGGGCAGGCGCGCCTCGATGATCAGGGCGTGGAGCAGGTCGTAGCGCGGGGCGGGCATGTCGCTGAGGCCCAGCATCGTCGCAACGAACGAGCAGAGATCGTGGATTGAAATTTGATAGCGGCCCAATAACAGCGCGCAGACAGCCGTCAGGATCAATGCCAACAGGCTGAGCAACAGAGGGGAATAGAGCTTGGCAGGGGACATCTGTTACTCACTGTTTCGGTATGTAAAAAACTATACAGCGATAGGCAAGGCTTCTCTAGGGACGCAATGCCGCATGGGGTGAATCTTCATTTAGCAGGGGGTTTATGGGTGGCGAGTTTCGGCTTGGGTTTTGCGGTGTGACGCCCGACGTCTTCCCGGCTAAAGCCGGTCCCACAGTCCGAGTTTCAGCCCGTCCCACTGACGGCACGCGGTATTTAGTGGGACCGGCTTCAGCCGGGAAGGGGCCGGTGTGAGCGGCATCAATGTGTCAGAGGAACACTGAACATCGTGATCAACAGACAGACGCTCAAACGTGCCCAAACAACCCCTGAGCAAACTTGACCCGCTCTTCCGGGTTTTCGTGTAGACCTTCCGCCGCCAGCTCTTCCAGCCGCTTCTCCACGGCAACCGTGCGGTGGGTAAGGCCGCAGTCATTGGCGATCTGGATGTTGAGCCCCGGCCGGGCATTCAGCTCCAGAATCAACGGCCCGCGATCCTGGTCCAGCACCATGTCGACGCCGATATAACCCAGCCCGCACAGCTCGTAGCACTCGGCTGCGAGCTTCATGAAACCGTCCCAGTTCGGCAGTTGCACGCCATCCACCGCATTGGTGGTGTCGGGGTGCTTGCTGATGATGTTGTTCAGCCAGGTGCCGCGCAGCGTCAGGCCGGTCGCCAGATCGACGCCGACACCGATGGCGCCCTGGTGCAGGTTGGCCTTGCCGCCGGACTGTCGGGTCGGCAGCCGCAGCATGGCCATCACCGGATAGCCCATCAGAACGATCACGCGGATGTCCGGAACGCCTTCGTAACTGATGCTCTTGAAAATCTGATCGGGCGTGACCCGGTATTCGATCAGCGCGCGGTCGCGATGGCCGCCCAAGGAATACAGCCCGGTGAGGATGCTGGAAATCTGGTGCTCGATTTCGTCGTGGCTGATGATGCGCCCGGACACCGTGCGGAAGCGCTCTTCGAAACGGTCGGCGATGACCAGAATGCCGTCGCCACCCGCGCCTTTGGCTGGCTTGATGACAAAGTCGCTGCGCCCGCCGATGATCCCGTCAAGCTTGTCGATTTCCTTTTCGGTGGAAATGACCCCGTACAGCTCGGGCACATGAATGCCCGCCGCGATGGCCCGCTCCTTGGTGATGATCTTGTCATCGACGATCGGGTAGAGGCTGCGCTTGTTGTACTTGAGCACGTAGTCGGCGTTACGCCGGTTGATGCCCATGATCCCCTTGGCTTCCAGTGCCTTCCAGGTTTTCCACCAGCCGATCATTGATGGTGTTCCCGCTCGGCATCTTCCTTGAGGAAGGCCTTGAAGCGAATCAGCTCGGTCAGCCGATAACCGCGATAACGCCCCATCGCCAGCATGAAACCCACCAGGATCAGCAGGATCGCCGGGAAGGTGAACACGAAGTAGATGAACTCCGGAATGCTCATGATGATGTGCGCCAGAGACGCCGCGAACAGCGTGCCGATGGCGACTTTCATCGCGTGCCCGCCGCCGCGCTCTTCCCAGGTGATCGACAGGCGTTCGATGGTCATGGTCAGAATCACCATCGGGAACAGCGCCACCGACAGCCCGCGCTCAAGGCCCAGTTTGTGGCTAAACAGGCTGATGGCGGCAATCAACACCACCACGAAGGTCAGCACCACCGACAGCCTCGGCAGCATTTGCAGCTTGAGGTGTTCCAGGTACGAGCGCAGGGACAGGCCCAGTGCCGTGATGATGGTGAATAACACGATGCCAAAGCCCAGTTGGGTCTCGCGGAACGCCAGCGCGATCAGCACCGGGGTGAAGGTGCCCAGGGTTTGCAGGCCTACGAGGTTGCGCAGGATCAGGATCACCAGCACGCCGATCGGGATCATCACCATGATCATGAAGGTCTGCTGGGTTTGCAGCGGCAAGCTGTAGAGCGAGTACTCGAGGAAGTCGGCGTCGGTGCTTTCGTCGGTCAGCTTGGCCAGACGAATCGCGTTCATCTCGCTGTTGTTCAGGCTGAAATTGACCGTGGCCTTCTTGCCACCCTCGACGGAGATCAGGTTGTCGTTGCCGACCCACCACAGCAGGCGGTCCTGGGGCAGGCCCGCTTCACCGGTTTCCGGATTGAAATACAGCCAGTCCTTGCCATTGAAGCTGCGCAGCCACAGTTCCGGCGACTGCGGCTGATCGGCGACCAAACGGATGGTGTGGGCTTTCTCCACCGGCACGTGGGCGATGGACAAAAGGGTTTCGGTGATGCGCGCCTTGTTCGCCACCGACGTATCGCCGGCCAGCAGCAGCTTGACGTTGTCGTCGCTCAGATTGTTGACCCGCTTGATGGCTTCGCTGACGAAGGTTTCGACGTCGGCGGAATGCTGCCGGATCGGCGCAAGCAGGGCGTCGGCAGCGATTTTTTCCGGCCCTTCGACGACGATGCTGTCGCGGAAGATCGGCCCCTTGATCTTGGCTTTCTCGCCGCTGTAGCGCTTGGTCAATACCAGTCGGTAGTACAACGTCTGATTGCCGGTGGCCCGGCGCGCGGACCAGGTGACCTTGCGGTTGCCGTCGGCGCGGTTGACGTTCACGCCATAGTTGTTGGAGATGAAGCTTTCATTAAGGCTGATGTAATCGCGGGACAGCGGCGGCACGTACATCTGCACCTTGACCGTGTCCTTGGGGTTGGCGACGAACTCGACCTTGGCGTCGATGTTCCACAGGTCGTCGGTTTCATCTTCGGTCACCGGAATGCCGAGTACCAATATCTGATAAGCCGTGATCGCGATGCCCAGCGTGACGAGGGTCGCGATCAGGATCTTCAGATGGAGGGTAAGAGAGCGCATGTCGTTACTCTGCGGTTGGAGCATTGACGCAGGCAGGCTTGCCCGCTGCGTATTTCAGGCTTGGATCGACCAGCGCATCGAAGTGCTTGAGGGCTTCGGAGCCAATCAAAAGCGGGTATTGGAATGCGCTGCGGTCGGTCAAGTTCACTTCTATGGTGCGCAGCGCCTCGCCCATGCAGACATCCAGGCTGATGACCGGGCGTGCGGTGTATTTCTTGTCGTCATCGGCGTCGATGTCACCTGCGCGGCGCTTGATCTTGCTGACCCGGGCGAGGGGGCGTTCGATGGGGTGTTCGTGGGCGTCGTCGATGGCCAGGTAAAAACGCACCCAGGAATCGCCATTGCGCTTGAAGCGCTTGATGTCGCGGGCGCTCAGGGAGGCGGTTTTGGCGCCGGTGTCCAGTTTGGCCGCGACCTGCAGGTCGATGTCGGCCAGCTCGGCATATTCGTTCAGGCCATACACCGTCTTTTCAGCGGCCAGGGCCAGGCTGGGGAGAAAAAACCCGGGCAGAAAGAGGCCTGGCAGGTACAGCGATAAGAGGAAGAGAAGAGGGTGGCGGCTCATAAGTCCAGGCGCGATGAAAAGTGAAGAAGCTGCTTTGACGTCGAAAAGTGGTTTTGGTTTGACCAAGGGTGCCGCTCCTGCGAAAGCCGCCTGCTGCCCGCGTGGGCGTTTTGAGGCGGCCGGCATTCTAGCATGAAGCTTTTATGGCACCAGCGAAGGGCGGCGCGGATACGGGCTGTCGGACTTTTCGTCAAAATGTGTCGCTATTAGATGATTGTCGACAATCGCTCGTTTTGCTTTGACGAATCTGGCATCTTTCGCTAGATTTGCTGGCATTAAATCAGCAGGTGTCAACAATGTTGGATGCCGCAGAAATTCTGCCTGCCTCTCCGGTGGATGCCGAGACCCTGTCCGAGAACGTGTTCCGCCGTATTCAGGCGGCTATCGTCAAGGGCGATATCGCCCCCGGCAGCAAGATCTCCGAGCCCGAACTGGCGCGCACTTACGGCATCAGCCGAGGGCCGTTGCGCGAGGCCATTCACCGGCTCGAAGGCCAGCGCCTGTTGGTCCGCGTGCCCCACGTCGGCGCTCGCGTGGTTTCCCTGAGCCATGCCGAACTGGTCGAGCTGTATGAAATCCGCGAATCCCTCGAAGGCATGGCCTGTCGACTCGCCGCAGAGCGCATGACGGTTGAAGAAGTCGACGACCTGCGCCGCGTGCTGGAAACCCACGAGTGCGACAGCGCCTTCCAGGCCGGCGTCGGCTATTACCAGCAGGAAGGCGATTTCGACTTTCATTACCGGATCATCCAGGGCGCGCGCAACAGCACGCTGACCCAGATGCTCTGCGATGACCTCTATCAACTGGTGCGCATGTACCGCATTCAGTTCTCGACAACGCCCAACCGCCCGCGCCAGGCGTTCGCCGAGCACCACCGTATTCTCGACGCCATCGCCGACCGTGACGGCGAGCTGGCCGAGCTGTTGATGCGCCGCCACATTGCCGCATCCAAACGCAATATTGAGCAGCACTTCCACGCTGCCCCTGCCCGAGGTGAACAATGACCACAAGAACCACTCCCGGCCAACGCTTCCGTGACGCCGTTGCCAGCGAGCATCCGCTGCAAGTGGTCGGCACGATCAACGCCAACCACGCGCTGCTGGCGCAACGGGCCGGCTTCAAGGCCATTTACCTGTCCGGCGGCGGTGTCGCGGCGGGTTCGCTGGGCGTGCCGGACCTCGGCATTACCGGTCTGGACGATGTGCTCACCGACGTGCGCCGCATCACCGACGTCTGCGACCTGCCGCTGTTGGTGGACGTCGACACCGGCTTCGGTGCCTCGGCGTTCAACGTGGCGCGCACGGTGAAGTCGATGATCAAGTTCGGCGCGGCGGCGATGCACATCGAGGACCAGGTTGGCGCCAAGCGCTGCGGTCACCGGCCCGGCAAGGAAATCGTCTCGCAGCAGGAGATGGTCGACCGCATCAAGGCGGCGGTTGATGCGCGAACCGACGACAGTTTCGTGATCATGGCGCGCACCGATGCGCTGGCGGTGGAAGGGCTGGAGTCTGCTCTGGACCGCGCCGCTGCGTGCATCGAAGCGGGCGCGGACATGGTTTTCCCGGAAGCGATCACCGAGCTTGAGATGTACAAGCTGTTTGCCTCCCGGGTGAAGGCGCCGATCCTCGCCAACATCACCGAATTCGGCTCGACGCCGCTGTTCACCACCGACGAGCTGAAGTCCGCTGAAGTGGCGCTGGTGCTGTACCCGCTGTCGGCGTTCCGGGCGATGAACAAGGCGGCGGAAAACGTTTACACCGCGATTCGTCGCGACGGCACCCAGAAGAACGTCGTCGACACCATGCAGACGCGCATGGAGTTGTACGAGCGCATCGACTACCACGCATTCGAGCAGAAGCTCGATGCCCTGTTTGCGCAGAAGAAATCGTAGAAAAGCCGCAAATGAATTGCCGATTCCCACACAACTACAAGACTGGAGACAGCAATGGCTGAAGCAAAAGTATTGAGCGGCGCAGGCCTGCGAGGCCAGGTAGCCGGACAGACCGCGTTGTCCACCGTCGGCCAGGCCGGCGCCGGATTGACCTACCGCGGCTATGACGTGCGTGAACTCGCCGCCGACGCCCGATTCGAAGAAGTCGCGTACCTGCTGCTGTACGGCGAACTGCCAACCCAGGCGCAGCTCGACGGTTACCTGAAGAAACTTCAGGGCCTGCGTGACCTGCCCCAGGCGCTGAAAGAAGTGCTCGAGCGCATTCCCGCCGACACCCACCCCATGGACGTCATGCGCACCGGCTGCTCGATGCTCGGCAATCTCGAGCCCGAAGCCGGTTTCGCCCAACAGCTCGATTCCACCGACCGCCTGCTCGCCGCGTTCCCGGCGATCATGTGCTACTGGTACCGCTTCAGCCATGACGGCAAGCGCATCGATTGCGTCACTGACGAGGTGTCCATCGCCGGGCACTTCCTGAAGCTGTTGCGGGACAAGGCGCCGAGCGAACTGCACCGCAAGGTCATGGACGTGTCGCTGATTCTCTACGCCGAGCACGAATTCAACGCCTCGACCTTCACCGCCCGGGTCTGCGCGTCGACCCTGTCCGATCTGTTTTCCTGCATCACCGCAGCCATTGGCACGTTGCGCGGGCCTTTGCACGGCGGCGCCAATGAAGCGGCGATGGAGATGATCCAGAAGTTCTCGTCGGCCGAAGAAGCCACCCAGGGCACCTTGGCGATGCTCGAACGCAAGGACAAGATCATGGGCTTCGGTCACGCGATCTATAAGGACAACGACCCGCGTAACGAGGTGATCAAGGGCTGGTCGAAAAAGCTCGCGGAGGAGGTGGGCGACACGGTGTTGTTCCCGGTCTCCGAAGCCATCGACAAGACCATGTGGGAGCAGAAGAAGCTGTTCCCCAACGCCGACTTCTATCACGCCTCGGCGTACCACTTCATGGGCATCCCGACCAAGCTGTTCACCCCGATCTTCGTCTGCTCGCGCCTGACCGGCTGGGCCTCCCACGTGTTCGAACAGCGCGTCAACAACCGCATTATCCGACCGAGCGCCGAATACATCGGCGTCGAACAGCGCAAATTCGTGCCCATCGAACAGCGCTGATGGGGAAAGGAGAGTTCCACGGGGCTCTCCACCCGTAACTTTTCCGTGATCGAGTCCTGACGATGAACACTGAATACCGCAAAGCCCTGCCCGGCACTGCGCTGGATTACTTCGACGCCCGCGCGGCGGTCGATGCGATCAAGCCCGGCGCCTACGCCACGCTGCCGTACACCTCCCGCGTGCTCGCTGAAAACCTGGTGCGCCGTTGCCATCCGACGACGCTGACGGCCTCGCTCACGCAATTGATCGAACGCAAGCGCGACCTCGACTTTCCGTGGTTTCCGGCGCGCGTGGTCTGCCACGACATCCTCGGTCAGACCGCGCTGGTGGACCTCGCCGGCTTGCGCGATGCCATTGCCGACATGGGCGGCGACCCCGCGCAGGTCAATCCCGTGGTGCCCGTGCAGTTGATCGTCGACCACTCGCTGGCCGTCGAATGCGGTGGCTACGACCCGGACGCGTTCAGCAAGAACCGGGCGATTGAAGACCGTCGCAACGAAGACCGCTTCCACTTCATCAACTGGACCAAGCAGGCGTTCAAGAACGTCGAAGTGATCCCGCCGGGCAACGGCATCATGCATCAGATCAATCTGGAGCGGATGTCGCCGGTGATCCAGACGCTGAATGGCGTCGCCTTCCCGGATACGCTGGTCGGCACTGACAGCCATACGCCTCACGTGGATGCGCTGGGCGTCGTCGCCATTGGTGTCGGCGGCCTTGAAGCCGAGAACGTCATGCTCGGCCGCGCCTCGTGGATGCGCCTGCCGGACATCATCGGCGTCGAACTGTCAGGCCGTCCGCAGCCGGGCATTACCGCCACCGACGTGGTGCTGGCGCTCACCGAATACCTGCGTCAGCAAAAGGTCGTTGGCGCGTACCTTGAGTTCTACGGCGAAGGGGCCCGCGCGCTGACCCTCGGCGACCGTGCGACCATCTCGAACATGGCCCCCGAATACGGCGCGACCGCCGCCATGTTCAGCATCGATCAGCAGACGATCGACTACCTCAGACTGACCGGTCGCGAAGACCAGCAAGTGCAGTTGGTCGAGACCTTCGCCCGCCATACCGGGCTGTGGGCCGACAGCCTGGTCACGGCCGAATATGAGCGCGTGCTGCGTTTCGACTTGTCCAGCGTCGTGCGCAACATGGCCGGGCCGTCCAACCCACACGCACGTGTAGCCACTTCTGATCTCGCCGCCAAAGGCATTGCAGCGCCGTGGGAGGAAACCCCGGGCGAAATGCCGGACGGCGCGGTGATCATTGCCGCCATCACCAGTTGCACCAACACCAGCAACCCGCGCAACGTCATCGCCGCAGGTTTGCTGGCGCGCAACGCCAATCGCCTGGGTCTGACGCGCAAACCCTGGGTCAAGTCGTCCCTCGCGCCCGGATCGAAAACCGTCGCGCTGTACCTCGACGAAGCGGGGCTGACCGGCGAGCTGGAGCAACTGGGTTTCGGCATCGTCGCGTTCGCCTGCACCACCTGCAACGGCATGTCCGGCGCGCTGGACCCCGTGATCCAGCAGGAAATCATCGACCGCGACCTGTACGCCGCGGCGGTGCTGTCGGGCAACCGCAACTTTGACGGGCGCATTCACCCTTACGCCAAACAGGCCTTTCTTGCCTCGCCGCCGCTGGTGGTGGCCTACGCCATCGCCGGAACGATCCGCTTCGATATCGAGAAAGATGTGCTGGGTCTTGGCCCGAACGGCGAAGAAATCCGCCTGAAAGACCTCTGGCCGAGTGACGCCGAGATCGATCAGGTGGTGAAGGCCTCGGTCAAGCCGGAGCAGTTCCGTCAGGTGTACATCCCGATGTTCGCCATCCACGAAGATACCGGGCCGAAAGTCGCGCCGCTGTACGACTGGCGCCCGATGAGCACCTATATTCGCCGACCGCCGTACTGGGAAGGCGCCCTGGCCGGGGAGAGAACCCTCAAGGGCATGCGTCCGCTGGCGGTGTTGCCGGACAACATCACCACCGATCACCTGTCGCCGTCCAACGCAATCATGCTCGACAGCGCGGCCGGCGAATACCTGGACAAAATGGGCCTGCCGGAAGAGGACTTCAACTCCTACGCCACCCATCGCGGCGACCATCTCACAGCCCAACGCGCCACGTTTGCCAACCCCAAACTGTTCAATGAAATGGTGGTGGAGAACGGCAAGGTCAAGCAGGGTTCCTACGCGCGGATCGAGCCGGAAGGCCAGGTCACGCGGATGTGGGAGGCCATCGAAACCTACATGGCGCGCAAGCAGCCGCTGATCATCATTGCCGGCGCCGATTACGGCCAGGGTTCGTCCCGGGACTGGGCCGCCAAGGGCGTGCGCCTGGCGGGTGTCGAAGTCATCGTCGCCGAAGGCTTCGAGCGCATCCACCGCACCAATCTGGTGGGCATGGGCGTGCTGCCGCTGGAGTTCAAGCCGGGCACCAATCGCCTGACCCTGGGCATCGATGGCAGTGAAATCTACGACGTGATCGGCGCGCGCACGCCGGGTGCCACGCTGACGCTGATCATCCAGCGCAGGAACGGCGAGCGCGTTGAGGTGCCGGTGACCTGCCGCCTCGACACGGGGGAAGAGGTGTTGATCTACGAAGCCGGGGGCGTATTGCAACGCTTCGCCCAGGACTTCCTCGAATCCTCGGCCGTCGCCTGAGCCGACGCGCGCTCTGCTCTCTATATAAGAAAGGACAAGAAGGAACAGTTCATGGCTTCCACAGCACAGATCAAGATTCCCGCGACCTACATGCGCGGTGGCACCAGCAAGGGCGTGTTTTTCCTCCGGGACGATCTGCCCGAAGCCGCGCAAACCCCCGGCGCTGCCCGTGACGCCTTGTTACTGCGGGTGATCGGCAGCCCCGACCCCTACGCCAAGCAGATCGATGGCATGGGCGGCGCGACGTCGAGCACCAGCAAAACGGTCATTCTGTCGAAGAGCGAGAAAGCCGATCACGACGTCGATTACCTGTTTGGTCAGGTCGCCATCGACACGCCTTTCGTCGACTGGAGCGGTAATTGCGGCAACCTGTCGGCGGCGGTCGGCCCGTTCGCCATCAGCAACGGTCTGGTTGACCCGTCGCGCATCCCCCGCAACGGCGTGGCGGTGGTGCGCATCTGGCAGGCCAATATCGGCAAAACCATCATCGCCCACGTGCCGATGACCGACGGCGCGGTGCAGGAAACCGGCGATTTCGAGCTCGACGGCGTGACCTTCCCGGCGGCGGAAGTGCAGCTGGAGTTCATGGACCCGGCCGCGGACGAGGAGGGCGCTGGCGGCTCGATGTTCCCAACCGGCAATCTCGTGGATGAGCTTGAGGTGCCGGGTGTAGGGACGTTCAAGGCGACGATGATCAATGCCGGCATCCCGACCATCTTCGTCAACGCCGCTGACATCGGCTATAAGGGCAGCGAGTTACAGGACGCGATCAACAGCGACCCGAAAGCCCTGAGCATGTTCGAAACGATCCGCGCCTATGGGGCCGTGCGCATGGGGCTGATCGGCACTGTCGAGGAGGCAGCGACGCGTCAGCACACGCCCAAAGTGGCGTTCGTGGCCGCGCCCGCTGAATACCTGTCTTCCAGCGGCAAGCGCGTCACACCCGAAGATACTGATTTGCTGGTCCGCGCCATGTCCATGGGCAAGCTGCACCACGCCATGATGGGCACCGCGGCAGTGGCCATTGGCACGGCGGCAGCGATTCCGGGGACGTTGGTCAACCTGGCAGCGGGCGGCGGCGAACGCAGCGCCGTGCGCTTCGGCCACCCCTCCGGAACCCTGCGCGTAGGCGCTGAAGCGGTGCTGGTCGACGGCGAATGGCAAGTCAAAAAAGCCATCATGAGCCGCAGCGCACGGGTATTGATGGAAGGTTGGGTGCGCGTGCCGGGTGACAGCTTCTGACCGAACGGCAAGGCCTGACTCCGTCAACTTGCAGCTTGTAGCTTCAAACTTGCCGCTGCTCAGCTACTTAAACCGCCGCTCGACGCCTTTCTCCACCAAAACCTTCGCCGAGATTTCCTCGACCGAAAAATGCGTGGAGTTGATGTGCGGGATGTTTTCGCGGCGGAACAGGCCCTCGACTTCGCGCACCTCGAACTCGCACTGGGCGTAGCTGGCGTAGCGGCTGTTGGGTTTGCGTTCGTGGCGGATGGCGGTGAGGCGGTCGGGGTCGATGGTCAGGCCGAACAGCTTGTCCCGGTGCAGCTTCAGCGCAGCAGGCAACTGCAGGCGCTCCATGTCGTCTTCGGTCAGCGGGTAATTGGCCGCGCGGATACCGAATTGCATGGCCATGTACAGGCAGGTCGGGGTTTTGCCGCAGCGTGACACGCCCACCAGAATGATGTCGGCCTTGTCGTAATAATGGGTTCTGGCGCCGTCGTCGTTGTCCAGCGCGAAGTTCACCGCCTCGATCCGCTCCATGTAGTTGGAGTTGTGCCCGATGGAGTGGGATTTCCCCACCGAGTAGGACGAGTGTGAACTAAGCTCCAGCTCCAGCGGGGCGAGAAAGGTCGAGAAGATGTCGATCATGAAGCCGTCGGAGGTCGCGAGAATCTCGCGGATGTCCTGATTGACGATGGTGTCGAAGATGATCGGGCGGGCTTCGTCCTTCTCGGCGGCCTTGTTGATTTGCTGCACCATGGCCCGCGCCTTCTCGACGCTGTCGATATAGGGGCGCGTGAACTTGTTGAATGTAATGTTTTCAAATTGCGCTAGCAGGCTCTGGCCAAGGGTTTCGGCGGTGATGCCGGTGCCATCGGAGATGAAAAAAGCGGATCGTTTCATTTGCGCCCCGGGGCCTTAAGCTGAAGACAATTTGTGGATATGATAGGCCGGCTTGCGGGCCATGACTGGCCGCAGTCTACCCGTTTTCAATCGCCGCGATTCCCGCACCAAAGCATTTCCAACAATAACCGGTTAGTGGAGAGATCACCTTGGTAGAGTACGTAGTTTCCCTCGATAAGCTCGGCAAACATGATGTTGAGCACGTGGGGGGCAAGAACGCATCCCTCGGCGAGATGATCAGCAACCTGGCGGGCGCAGGCGTGTCCGTTCCCGGTGGCTTTGCCACTACCGCTCAGGCGTACCGTGACTTTCTTGAGCAGAGTGGCCTGAACGATCATATCCATCAGGCCCTCGACGCGCTGGATGTCGACGACGTCAACGAGTTGGCCAGAACCGGCGCCAAGATCCGTCAGTGGATCATGGAAGCTGAATTCCCCGAGAAGCTCAACGCCGAAATCCGCACCGCCTTCGCCGAGCTCTCGGCGGGCAACCCGGACATCGCGGTGGCCGTGCGCTCTTCCGCTACCGCTGAAGATTTGCCGGACGCCTCCTTCGCCGGTCAGCAGGAAACCTTCCTGAACATCCGTGGCGTCGAAAACGTGATCCGCGCGGCGAAAGAAGTGTTCGCCTCGCTGTTCAACGACCGCGCCATTTCCTACCGCGTGCATCAGGGTTTCGACCACAAGCTGGTGGCGCTGTCCGCTGGCGTGCAGCGCATGGTGCGTTCTGAAACCGGCAGCGCTGGCGTCATGTTCACCCTGGACACCGAATCCGGTTTCCGCGACGTGGTTTTCATCACCGGCGCCTACGGTCTGGGCGAGACGGTCGTCCAGGGCGCGGTCAACCCGGACGAATTCTACGTTCATAAAAACACCCTTGAAGCCGGTCGCCCGGCGATCCTGCGCCGCAACCTGGGCAGCAAGGCGATCAAGATGATCTACGGCGAAGAAGCCAAGGCCGGCAAATCGGTCAAGACCATCGACGTCGACCTGGCCGACCGCGCGCGTTTCTGCCTCAGCGACGAGGAAGTCAGCAACCTGGCACGCCAGGCCATGATCATCGAAAAGCACTACCAGTGCCCGATGGACATCGAGTGGGCCAAGGACGGCGACGACGGCCAGCTGTACATCGTGCAGGCGCGTCCGGAGACCGTGAAAAGTCGCAGTTCGTCCAATGTCATGGAGCGTTACCTGCTGAAGGAGAAGGGCACCGTTCTGGTGGAAGGCCGCGCCATCGGCCAGCGCATCGGCGCCGGCAAGGTACGGATCATCAAGGACGTGTCCGAGATGGACAAGGTCCAGCCCGGCGACGTGCTGGTCTCCGACATGACCGACCCGGACTGGGAACCGGTCATGAAGCGCGCCAGCGCTATCGTCACCAACCGCGGCGGGCGCACCTGCCACGCCGCGATCATTGCCCGCGAGCTGGGCATTCCGGCCGTAGTGGGTTGCGGCAATGCCACCGAACTGTTGCAGGAAGGTCAGGGCGTCACCGTGTCCTGCGCCGAGGGCGACACCGGTTACATCTTCGAAGGCGAGCTGGGCTTCGACATCAAGCAGAACTCCGTCGACGCCATGCCTGACCTGCCGTTCAAAATCATGATGAACGTCGGCAACCCCGATCGCGCGTTTGATTTCGCCCAGCTGCCCAATGCCGGTATCGGCCTGGCGCGTCTGGAATTCATCATCAACCGCATGATCGGCGTGCACCCCAAGGCGCTGCTGAACTACGCCAACCTGCCCCAGGACATCAAGGAAAGCGTCGACAAGCGCATCGCCGGTTACGACGATCCGGTTGGCTTCTACGTCGAGAAACTGGTGGAAGGCATCAGCACCCTGGCCGCGGCCTTCTCGCCGAAGAAAGTCATCGTGCGCCTGTCGGACTTCAAGTCCAACGAATACGCCAACCTGATCGGCGGCAAGCTCTACGAACCGGAAGAAGAAAACCCGATGCTGGGCTTCCGTGGCGCGTCGCGTTACATCAGCGAAAACTTCCGCGACTGCTTCGAGCTGGAGTGTCGCGCCCTCAAGCGCGTGCGCAACGAGATGGGCCTGACCAACGTCGAAATCATGGTGCCGTTCGTCCGCACCCTGGGCGAGGCGAGCCAGGTTATCGATTTGCTTGCTGAGAACGGTCTGGCCCGTGGCGAGAACGGTCTGCGCGTGATCATGATGTGCGAACTGCCGTCCAACGCCCTGATGGCCGATGAATTCCTCGAGTTCTTCGACGGTTTCTCCATCGGCTCCAACGACCTGACTCAGCTGACCCTGGGCCTGGACCGTGACTCCGGGATCATCGCCCACTTGTTCGACGAGCGTAATCCTGCGGTCAAGAAGCTGCTGTCCTACGCCATTCAGGCCTGCAACAAGGCCGGCAAATACATCGGCATCTGCGGCCAGGGCCCGTCCGATCACCCGGATCTGGCGCGCTGGCTGATGGAACAGGGCATCGAAAGCGTTTCTCTGAACCCCGATTCGGTACTGGAAACCTGGTTCTTCCTGTCCGAAGAGGACGCTCCAACCTGATGCAGATCGAGTAAGATGCCGGCCCGTTTCCATGGGCCGGTTTCCCGAGAGGGCGGTTTTTAACGAATCCGCCCTTTTTTGTGGGTGATTTTCAGCGCGCAGGCAGCGTCAACCTGCTGTTCCGCGCAACCGCCATTCACCCATCCACCAAGAGCGTCCAGCAAAAGCACCATGCAAAGCAGCAGTCATCTCTTTCCCGTGGCCCTGATCAGTGCCGAGCGTCGTGGCGACCTGACCGAGGACGTCTACCGTTTGAAACCCGGCAACAGCCCGGATTTCACTGTCGAAATCGCCGTCACCCGGCTGGGTCTTGTGGCTGCACCGGATGCCCGAGGCGTGCCGGTGGTCCTGCTGCACGGCAGCTTTTCCAATCGGCGCTTCTGGTACTCGCCCAAGGGCATCGGCCTGGGCGCGTATCTGGCCCGCGCCGGGTTCGATGTGTGGATCCCGGAAATGCGCGGTCACGGCCTGTCGGCGCGCAACAGTGCGTACAAAACCAATTGCGTGGCCGATTACGCACGCTTTGATCTGCCGGCCATCGCGGCGTTCGTGCGCGAGCAGACCGGCGAGGCGCCCCACTGGATCGGCCACTCCCTGGGCGGCACGACCCTGGCTGCAGCATTCGGCGGGCAGTACCTGACGGCGGACGACGCGGCCTCGGTGGCTCTGTTCGGCAGTCAGGTCACCCGAAGCCACTGGCCGCTGAAAGTACCGCCACTGCAATGGGCTGCACGGCTGCTGCTCAAGCGCTTCGAGCACGTGGCAGGCCCGCGTTTCAAGCGCGGCCCGGAAGACGAGCCCATGGGCGTCCTGCTGGAAAGCATGCGCTGGCATAGCCTGTTCGGCGGCTTCGGGCACAAGAAGGAGGACTGGTGGGCCGGGCTGCAACAGGTGACGGTCCCGCTGCTGTGCGTGGCTGGCGCTGGCGATCATCAGGACCCGGCATGGGCCTGCCGCGAGCTCTTCGAGCGGTTCGGCAGCGAAGACAAGACGTTTCTCGTCCTGGGCCGCGAACAGGGTTTCAGTGAAGACTTCGGCCACGTGCCGATGCTGGTCAGCAAAGCCGCGCAAACCCAGGTGTGGCCTCGCGTGGCGGACTGGTTGAACCGCCATGTTCCGGTGGTAAAGGCTGAATCAACGCTGAACATGATGGCAACTCCGTCATAGTCACGGTTTCAGCCATTCCTTGGACGCCGACTTGTCGCTAAGCTGCACCCATTCTTCATCACCGGGGCCGAACGGCAGGTGGCGACTCGTTGGTCAGGTTTGTGTTCTGTATGAGGTGCTTTATAAGGATGCAGCCCGTTGAAGCGTCGGCCGTTGACGCAGGCCGTCTATCCTTGTAGTTGTTTTCCCTCATCACAGAGCTTTCCTGACAGGAGTTACCCATGCATTACATCACCCCGGACTTGTGCGACGCCTACCCTGAGCGGGTTCAGGTGGTGGAGCCGATGTTCAGCAACTTTGGTGGCCGTGATTCATTCGGCGGCGAGATCGTCACGCTCAAGTGCTTCGAAGACAATTCGCTGGTGCGCGAGCAGGCCGAACAGCCTGGCCACGGAAAAGTATTGGTCGTGGACGGCGGAGGCTCGCTGCGTTGCGCATTGCTCGGCGACATGATTGCCGAAAAAGCAGCGAAAAACGGTTGGGAGGGCATGGTGATCTTCGGCTGCGTCCGCGACGTCGATGTACTTGCACAGACCGACCTCGGCGTGCAGGCATTGGCCAGTCACCCCCTCAAGACCGAAAAGCGTGGCCTCGGTGACCTGAACAAGGTGGTGACCTTCGGCGGTGTGACGTTCAAGCCGGGCGAATTCATCTATGCCGACAACAACGGAATCATCGTCTCGCCCAGCGCACTGAAGATGCCGGACTGATCGGTTTTATCCCTCTTCACGCTGGTAGCCATTCACTCAGCAAGGACACGAATGTTCGACGAAACAAACGCGCAGTGGGGGCTGGTTCATGCCCTTGTGTTGGACGGGAAGGGCGGGGCGCGTTCAATCCCCCGAACTGCACTGGATGGCCTGCAGCTGGAGCCCCACGAAAGTGTGTGGCTCCACTGGGACCGCAGCCATCCGCAGACCCAGACCTGGCTGCGCAAGACCAGCGGTCTCAGCGAATTCGTTTGTGACCTGATGCTGGAAGAAAACACCCGGCCACGGCTGCTGGCCTTGCCCGACAACGAGCTGTTGCTGTTCCTGCGCGGGATCAACCTGAACCCTGGCGCCGAACCGGAAGACATGGTCTCGGTACGCATCTTTGCCGCCGCCCAGCGCGTTATCTCGTTGCGATTGCGCTCGCTAAGGGCAACCGATGAGCTGATCACTTCACTGAATGAGGGCAAGGGTCCTAAAACCGCGTCCGAATTGCTGCTGTACCTGGCTCAGTTTCTGACCGACAAGGTTCAGGCAGTGGTCAGCGAGCTGACCGAACTGGTCGATGACATGGAAGAACGCATAGATGCCGACGAGCGGTATCTGCCCGAGCACGGCAACATGGTGCACATCCGTCGGCGAGCGGCAGGACTGCGTCGGTTCCTTGCACCGCAGCGCGAAATCTACGCCCAGCTGACGCGCAGCAAGATGCCGTGGTTCGTGGAAGACGATGCCGACTACTGGAACGAATTGAACAACAGCCTGACGCGCTATCTCGAAGAGCTGGAATTGACCCGAGAGCGCGTGGGGCTGGTGCTTGAGGCGGAAGACAGGCGCCTCAACGAGCGAATGAACAGGACCATGTATCGGTTTGGGATCATCACTGGGATCTTCCTGCCGATGAGCTTCCTGACAGGATTGTTGGGGATCAACGTGGGGGGCATCCCGGGGTCGGAAAATCCCTACGGATTTGTGTACGCTTGCGGCCTGATGCTCATTGTGGCCGTCGGCCAGATGTGGCTGTTCAAGCGTTTGCGCTGGGTGTGAGGATGAAAAATCGGAAGGCGTTCATGTGTGTCGTGTGACTCAGGCAGAATTGGCTGCGTCTTTCAGTGACATTGCGTGAGGTGCCTATGCACGACCCGTTTGAAGAATCACTGCGAGACATGCTCAACTCGTCGTCCAGCAGCCGGGACGACGATGCCGTTCTGGGCCGAGTGTTGAAGACCGCCAACCGTCAGGTGGGCGCCGGTGATCTGTTCAGTCTTCTGGGTCGTTGCACGCAGGCTTTGATGATCGCCGTCAATAACGGCTCCGCTCACGTTTCACCCGTTTCCCGCCGCAAAGCGACACGCGCCGGTACTACGTTTCCCGGTGCGGGTACACAAGAAAAGGCTGATTGAATATGGAATTGGATCTCTGGACGCAGAGCCTGGTTACCGCAATGACTGCGCTGTGGACCAAAGTCGCGAATTTCATCCCGAATCTGTTCGGCGCGCTGGTCGTAGTGCTTTTGGGCTTCGTGGTGGCAAAGCTGCTCGACACCCTGCTTTCGAAGTTGTTGGCCAAACTCGGTCTGGATCGCCTGATGGGCGGCACCGGTTTGACCAAGCTGATCAGCCGCGCGGGCATTCAGGTCCCGATTTCGACCCTGATCGGCAAGATCGTTTATTGGTTCGTGCTCTTGATTTTTCTGGTGTCGGCGGCAGAATCGCTGGGGCTGGAGCGGGTTTCGGCGACGCTGGACATGCTGGCGCTCTACCTGCCGAAGGTGTTTGGCGCCGCGCTGGTGTTGCTGGTGGGTGTCTTGCTGGCGCAGTTGGTCAACGGTATTGTGCGGGGCGCTGCCGAAGGGGTGGGCCTGGATTACTCGGCTGGCCTGGGGCGAATCGCCCAGTGGCTGGTGATCATCATCAGTATTTCGGTGGCGATCAGTCAGCTGGAGGTCAAAACCGACCTGCTGAACCACGTTATTGTTATCGGATTGATTACCGTTGGTCTGGCCGTTGCGCTGGCCATGGGCCTGGGAAGCCGCGAAATCGCGAGCCAGATCCTGGCAGGAATTTATGTACGTGAGCTGTACCAGGTAGGGCAACAAGTGCGTGTGGGTGAGGTCGAAGGGCAGATCGAAGAAATTGGCACGGTGAAGACCACCCTGCTGACCGAGGAAGGCGAGTTGGTGTCTTTGTCCAACCGGATCCTCCTCGAGCAGCGAGTGAGCAGCCGTTGAGCCGGCGAATCTGCTAATGTATGCCGCCGCGAAACCCGGGCGATTCCCGGACGCGGCGGACATCTACCCGACTGTCGGCACGACTTGTTTTGAATAACGTTCAAACGCCCTCTCTGCGCTACGACCCACGCGAGCTCTCCGATGAGGAGCTGGTTGCGCGTTCGCACGCCGAGCTGTTTCATGTGACGCGTGCCTACGAAGAGCTGATGCGTCGTTACCAGCGGACACTTTTTAACGTCTGCGCACGGTATCTGGGGAACGATCGCGATGCTGACGATGTCTGTCAGGAAGTGATGCTTAAGGTGTTGTATGGCTTGAAGAACTTCGAGGGTAAATCGAAGTTCAAAACCTGGCTCTACAGCATCACGTACAACGAATGCATCACGCAGTACAGGAAGGAGCGGCGAAAGCGTCGGTTGCTGGACGCTTTGAGTCTTGACCCCCTCGAGGAAGCGTCGGAAGAAAAGACGCCGAAACCAGAAGAAAAGGGCGGGCTTGATCGTTGGCTTGTGCATGTGAATCCGATCGACAGGGAAATTCTGGTGCTACGATTTGTCGCAGAGCTGGAATTTCAGGAGATCGCTGACATCATGCACATGGGCCTGAGTGCCACGAAAATGCGTTACAAACGGGCACTTGATAAATTACGTGAGAAATTTGCAGGCGTTACCGAAACTTAACTCGGTGCAAATATCTCTAACGAGCAGGCAAGTTCTGATAGACTTGCCGACGAGTTGTCTCTCGCTAAGGGGGACTGCTTTACAATCACCAGATGGGGATTTAACGGATGAAACTGAAAAACACCTTGGGCTTGGCCATTGGTACTATTGTTGCCGCAACTTCGTTCGGCGCTCTGGCTCAAGGCCAAGGCGCAGTCGAAATCGAAGGCTTCGCCAAGAAAGAACAGTTCGACAGCGCTCGTAATTTCAAAAACGACGGCAACCTGTTCGGCGGTTCTGTTGGCTACTTCCTGACCGACGACGTTGAATTGCGTCTGGGCTATGACGAAGTGCACAACGTCCGTAGCGACAATGGCCAGAACATCAAGGGCGCGAACACCGCTCTGGACGCTCTGTACCACTTCAACAACCCGGGCGACATGCTGCGTCCATACGTTTCGGCTGGTTTCTCCGATCAGAGCATCGATCAGAACGGCAGCAACGGTCGTAACCGCTCCACCTTCGCCAACATCGGCGGCGGTGCCAAGCTGTACTTCACTGACAACTTCTATGCCCGTGCTGGCGTTGAAGCTCAGTACAACATCGACCAAGGCGACACCGAGTGGGCGCCAAGCGTCGGTATCGGTGTGAACTTCGGCGGCGGTTCGAAGAAAGTTGAAGCAGCACCGGCTCCAGTAGCTGAAGTGTGCTCCGACAGCGACAACGACGGCGTTTGCGACAACGTTGACAAGTGCCCTGACACCCCAGCAAACGTGACTGTTGACGCTAACGGCTGCCCAGCTGTTGCTGAAGTCGTACGCGTTGAGCTGGACGTTAAATTCGACTTCAACAAGTCGGTTGTGAAGCCAAACAGCTACGGCGACATCAAGAACCTGGCTGACTTCATGAAGCAGTACCCACAAACCACCACCACTGTTGAAGGTCACACTGACTCCGTCGGTCCTGACGCTTACAACCAGAAGCTGTCCGAGCGTCGTGCAAACGCCGTTAAGCAAGTTCTGGTTAACCAGTACGGTGTTGGCGCTAACCGCGTAAACTCGGTTGGCTACGGTGAAACCCGCCCAGTTGCTGACAACGCAACTGACGCTGGCCGCGCTGTAAACCGTCGCGTAGAAGCACAAGTAGAAGCCCAAGCTAAGTAATTAGCCTCGCTTCACGAAAAACCCGGCTCCGGCCGGGTTTTTCTTTGCCTGCGATTTAACCTCCTCTCGTCCCCATTCATTCCCGGTCTGATCGTCTAAGCGAATAGACAGAGATGAACCTGGATCCATCTAAGCAGATGCCCTTGAACGACTAAGTCCAGACTAGCGTTTGAGCAGCAAACCCCACAAAACCAGATTGATCAGCAGCGACATCAGCGCAACTGCGCGCCAAACCTTGAGCGGCTCGCGCTCCAGCAGTGGGACAGTGCGTTTATCCAGCGGCGAAAGTTCGCCCTGTTGAAAATGCACGAGCCAGTGCTCCGCAGTCTCGAAACGCTTCAGCGGATCAGCCAGCAGCGCGCGTTGCAGATGCTGCTCTAGCCACTCCGGGACATCCGGTCGGTAACGACTAACCGACAGCGGTTTGCCAAAGCGGCGGCGCTGGAAGGGCTCGATCTCGCCGTAGGGGTAATGACCGGTCAGCAGGAAATACAGCGTGACGCTGGCGGCATACAGGTCGAAACCCGGGCAGGGTTCTGCGCCTTCGAAGACTTCAGGCGCCATGAAGCTGGGTGTACCAGGCACGTCGCCGTCTTGATCCACTGACAGACCCGGGCTGTAGGCGAGCCCGAAATCCAGGAGGCGCAAACCTCCCGCCTGCTCGAGCAGCAGATTTTCCGGCTTGATGTCGCGGTGAATGATGTTGCGCCGGTGCAGCAGACCAACGGCAGCGATCAACTCCCTCGCCAGACTCAGCCACGGCGACAGCGCCATCGGCCCTTCCTGCTCAAAGATCTCAGCCAGGGTCTGCCCGGGGTACTCGCGCATGACGTAGTACAAATGCTGGCGCTGTCCGAGTGGGTGCAGCTCGGGAAAGAAGCGACCCGCGACGCGACGCAGGAACCATTCTTCGAGCAACAAGGCCTCTGCCGCGCCGGCCTCGTTAACCCGTGAGGGCGGCAGCGTCTTCAGTAGCCACGGTTGCTGTTGGCTGTCGCGTACGCGGTAGAGCAGGGACTGTCGCGAGTCGCTCAAGCGCGTTTCGACCTGCCAGCCTTCGAACGTCTGGTCTGCTTTGAGAAGGGGCGGGGCAGGCCATTGCTGCAGTTGCAGCAGCGTTTCACCCAAGCTGTCCGAGCCCAACTGATCCACCTGGATCAGCAAGGCGCTGGCATTATCGGCGCTGCCCGAAAGATGCGCGGCGTTGACCAGCGTTCGGACAGCTGTGTCCAGATCTGCCTGTTCGTTGAGGATCGAGCCGATTCGGTCATCGCCCAGCGTTGCCCACACGCCGTCGCTGACCAGCAGCAAGCGCTCGCCGGGCCGCAGTTCGCCGTCCAGGTAATCCATGACCACGTATTGATCCAGACCCAGCGCGCGTTTCAGCACGTGCTGCATGTCTGTCTGTTCCCAGACGTGGTCCTGGCTGATTCGCTGCAGCAGCCCTGAGTGCCAGCGGTACACACGACAGTCGCCGACATGGGCGAGGGTGAATCGTCGCCCACGCAGGACCAGCGCACTGAGGGTGGTCAACAAGCCGTTGGCCAGCAGCCAGCGGTTCTGTGCCAGCAGCAGGCGGTCAAGGGCCTGGGCGACGCTCCAGGTTTCCGGCGTCGCGTAGTAGTGCATTGCCAGCGCTTGCAGCGTGGCCCGGGAGGCCAGACCGCCATCGGCGCATTGGCTGACGCCATCGGCAAGGGCGAACAGATAGCCTTTGCTGGCCGCGAGCGCCGGAGCAGGAGTGACCACGCGAAGGGCGTCCTGATTCTCCGCCCGCGGCCCGGTGGCGCTGAATTCGGCGACGCGCAGTTGCAAACCGGTCGCAGTGGGCGTGACCGGCGTCAGCCCCGGATTGACGCTCACGGCCTAGACACGGGCGGCGGTGACCGCGGCCGAGCCCCAAGTGGTTCTCCAGCGACGCTTGACGTTCATCAGGCCGAACCAGGCCAGCACGCCAAGGAATGCGAACAGCCACAGGCCCAGTTGGTACTCGCCAGTGTTCTGCTTGATCGCGCCAAGCCCGGCGGCGAGCAGGAAGCCACCGATGCCGCCGGCCATGCCGATCAGGCCGGTCATCACGCCGATCTCCTTGCGAAAGCGTTGCGGCACCAGCTGGAACACCGCGCCGTTACCGGCACCGAGGCCGAGCATGGCCGCGACGAACAGCGCCAGTGCGGCCCATGAGCTGGGCAGGTTAAACCCGACGGCGGCGATGCAGATGGCGGCGACGGCGTACATGCCCGACAGCGTGCGAATCCCGCCGAAGCGATCGGCAAGGGCGCCGCCCAGTGGCCGCATCATGCTGCCGCCGAAGACGCAGGCGGCGGTGTAGTAACCCGCCGTCACCGGACTCAAGCCGTATTGATCGTTGAAGTAGCCGGGCAGGGCGCTGGCCAGGCCGATGAAGCCGCCGAAGGTCACGCTATAAAAGAACATGAACCACCAGCTGTCGCGGTCGCCCAGGGCTTTGAAATAGTCAGCCATGGATTTGGCTTTGGGGCGTTCCGGGGCGTTTTTCGCCATGAGCGAGAACGCGATGAGGGTCAGCAGCAATGGCGCGACGGCAAAGCCGAACACGTTGTTCCAGCCAAAGCTGGCGGCGAGGACGGGCGCGATCAGTGCGGCGAACACAGTGCCGGAGTTGCCGGCGCCGGCGATGCCCATGGCTTTGCCCTGATGCTGCGGCGGGTACCACTGGGAGGCCAGCGGCAGGGCCACGGCGAATGAGGCGCCCGCCATGCCAAGGAATACGCCGAGCAGCAGCGCCTGTTCATAGCTGTGAATGCCCAGTTGCCAGGCGCCCAGCAGCGCGGTGATGACGATGACCTGGCCGATGATCCCGGCAGTTTTTGGCGACAACTGATCGGCCAGCATGCCCATGATGAAGCGCAGCACCGCACCCGCGAGAATCGGCGTGGCGACCATCAGGCCCCGCTGCTGGGTGGTCAGGTGCAGGTCGGCGGCAATCTGCACGGCCATCGGGCCGAGCAGGTACCAGACCATGAAGCTCAGGTCGAAATACAGGAACGCTGCGAACAGTGTCGGTTTATGGCCGGCTTTCCAGAAACTCGTGTTCATCTACCACCTCATCTGCAGGGATTCGTGTTCGGTGGAGATGTCGCTCGCACCGCTACGGGTCAGGTCATGCAGGCGAAGCACCAGACCGGCACTCCACCCGCCCCGATGTGTTCAGGGCAAAAACGAAAAAACGCCGCAGCCCTGTGCGCTTTCGCGAAGGGGTGCGACGTCTTTGTCGTGAGTGGGCAACCGCCGTTGGCTACCTGTGATGTGTAGCTAGCAATACATGGGCCAAATGTGCGCCGCGAGCTGCGGGCTGGAGAGACGGGCTGGATGAAACCGTCTGGATCGAACAAGCACGCGCGGCTCGGATAAGGAAAAGCTCAGCCCAGCAATTCACTCATGGCAATGATTTGTTCCGCCACCTGAATCAGTTTCTGCTGCCGGCTCATGGCCTGGCGTCGCATCAGGGTGTAGGCCTCTTCTTCGTTGCACTGCTTCATCTTCATCAACAACCCTTTGGCCGTTTCGATGCGCTTGCGTTCGGCCAGTTGCTGGTCGCGGGCATGCAGTTGCGCGCGCAGGTCCTGATCGCTTTCGAAGCGGGCCATGGCCACGTCCAGAATCGGCTGCAGGCGCTGCGCGTGAATGCCTTCGACGATGTAGGCGCTGACCCCGGACTTGATCGCCTGGCGCATCACGACCGGGTCGTGCTCGTCGGTGAACATCACGATGGGGCGCGGCAGATCGCGGGTCACCAGCACCACTTGCTCCAGCACATCACGGCCCGGCGATTCGGTGTCGATGAGGATCACGTCCGGGCGCACGGCCTGAACCCGGGCGGGCAGGTCGATGATCAGCCCGGATTCGTCGATCACCTCGAAGCCGGCCTCGGTCAGCGCCGCTTTCAGGCGACCGACCTTCTTGGGGGTGTCATTGATCAGCAGGATTCGCAGCATCTTGGCGTCTCCTCAGCGATCAGCATGAACGAGGGCGGCATCGGCCAGCGCGTGCAGCTTGAAGCTGCGGGCGTAACGCGCCGGGTCGCTGCCGTCCCAGATTTTGCCGTCGATCAACTGGCTGCTGCGCATCGGCGACGGCGGGACGGCGATGCCCAGTGCGTCGGCGGCCTTGCGGTACAGGCCGAGCTGCTGGACGCTGCGGGCGATGCCGAGATAATCCGGGTCTTCGCGCAGCAATCCCCAGCGGCGGAACTGGGTCATGAACCACATGCCGTCGGACAGCCAGGGCATGTTCACCTGACCGTCTCCATGGAAGCGGATCGCGTGGTGGTCGTGCCATCGGTTGCCGAGCCCGTCGTCGTACTCGCCCAGCAGCCGGGATACGATGGCGCCCACAGGTGCATTCACGTACTCGGCGGCGCTGAGCAGCTGCGCGGTGCTGCGCCGGTTGTCGGTGCTCTCTTCGATGAAACGGCTGGCTTCAAGCACCGCCATCACCAGCGCCCGCGCCGTGTTTGGGTACTGCTCGGCGAATTCCAGGCTGCACCCCAACACCTTTTCCGGGTGATCCGGCCAGATGGCCTGGGAGGTCGCCAGGGTGAAACCCAGGTTCTGCTGAACCGCGCTGGCACCCCACGGCTCACCGACGCAAAAGCCGTCGATGCGCCCGGCCTGCAAGTGCTCGACCATCTGCGGCGGTGGCACCACCACGCTGTCGACGTCGCGCAACGGATGAATGCCCTGGCTCGCGAGCCAGTAATACAGCCACAACGCATGATTGCCGGTGGGGAAGGTTTGGGCGAAGGTCAGTTTTGAGTCGCATTGGTGCGTGCGCCGATCGAGTGCCTCAGGAGTGGTCACGCCGGCATCCTGCAGCGCCCTCGACAGGTTGATGCTCTGGCCGTTCTGGTTCAGCCCCATCAGCACGGCCATGTTTTTTGCCGGCCCGGCCAGCCCCAGTTGCACGGCATAGACCAGACCGTAAAGGCTGTGGGCGGCGTGAAGTTCGCCGCTGACCAGTTTGTCGCGCAGGTTGGCCCACGATGTCTGGCGGTGCAGGTTGATGTGCAGGCCATAGGGCTGAGCGAAGCCCTGGGTCGCGGCGACGATCAGTGAGGCGCTGTCGGTCAGCGCCATGAAGCCGAGGTCGACACTGATCAGTTCCGGTGCATCGCTGCCGTTGACCCAGGCCAGCGAGGGGGTAAGCGTTTCAGTCATGGTTGCCATTCCGCGCGGAGGCCGACGCGCTGGTCAGCGCTGCCGATCGTCCAAAAAAAACGCCGCCTCGCCCCGATTGAACTGGGGCGCCAGCGACGTCGTTGTCCTGTGGCTCGCTCCGCCATTGGATCGAGTCGATACAGGACGCCAAGCAAGCCATATGCCAGCGGGAGCCGAGGTTGTAAGCAAAGTTCTCGACATGCCTCGCGCTTCGCCCGCACCGGCGTTTATAATCCGCCGCTGATCCCAGCCGCAATCGAGCCGCCCCCGCCCATGTATAACCTGGCCCGCCAGTTACTGTTCAAACTCTCCCCGGAAACCTCCCACGATCTGTCCATTGACCTGATCGGAGCGGGCGGGCGTCTGGGGCTCAACGGCCTGTTCAACAAGGCGCCGATGCAGTTGCCGGTGACCGTCATGGGCCTGCGCTTCCCCAACCCGGTCGGGCTGGCGGCAGGGCTGGACAAGAACGGCGCGGCCATCGACGGCTTCGCCCAACTGGGCTTCGGTTTCGTCGAGATCGGCACCGTCACGCCGCGCCCGCAGCCGGGCAATCCAAAACCGCGCGTATTCCGTCTGCCCCACGCCCAGGCGATCATCAACCGCATGGGCTTCAACAACCTGGGCGTCGACCATCTGGTGAGCCGGGTGCAGGCCGCGCAGTACAACGGCGTGCTGGGCATCAACATCGGCAAGAACGTCGACACGCCGGTCGAGCGCGCCGTGGATGACTACCTCATCTGCCTGGACAAGGTGTACGCCCACGCCAGTTACATCACCGTCAACGTCAGCTCGCCCAACACGCCGGGACTGCGCAGCCTGCAATTCGGCGATTCGCTCAAGCAACTGCTCGGAGCCCTGCGGGTGCGTCAGGAAGCGCTGACGCTGATCCACGGCAAGCGCGTGCCGCTGGCGATCAAGATTGCCCCGGACATGAGCGACGAAGAGACCGTGCTGGTGGCCAGCGCGTTACTGGAATCGGGGATGGACGCGGTGATCGCGACCAACACCACCCTCAGCCGCAAGGGCGTCGAGGGCTTGCCCCACGGTGACGAAGCGGGCGGGCTTTCGGGCGCGCCGGTGCGCGAGCAGAGCACGCACATCGTCAAGGTGCTGGCGGGTGAGTTGGGTGGGCGCTTGCCGATCATTGCCGCTGGCGGCATCACCGAAGGCAGGCACGCAGCCGAGAAGATCGCGGCGGGGGCGAGTCTGGTGCAGATTTATTCGGGCTTTATCTATAAAGGGCCGGCGCTGATTCGCGAGTCGGTGGACGCGATCGCAGCGATGACTCACCAAGCGGTCTGATCACTAACGGCGTAAACGAAAAGAGGGGTTCCGACTGGAACCCCTCTTGGGCTTTAGCCCGCCGCCCGGGTGGGGCGTGCGTGGTCATGATGAAGCGATCAGGAATGTCGAAGAAGCTTTAGGTCAGGCTGTAACGTGAGGGTGGCGTCAGCCGACCGCGTGAAGTTCGTTGAGTCTGTGAATGCCCGCAGTGCCGGTCATACCGTCCCAGTTGTCGCCGCGTCCTTCTCGCCAGCCATTGATCCAGGCTTGACGCACTGACGGTAGAGTAAATGGGCAAAGCTCACGGGATTTACCGGATACGCCGTACTGGTATCCGCGCGAAAATGCTCTTTCCATCGGATCACGCTTAAGTCTTCTCATAGGGTGTTGCCCTCGTTTGTTGACTGTAATGTCCCTGGAGACCTCAGGTTGAGGTCCGGCAGAAAATCCTCTGCCGTTAGCAGCCCGCTGCCGGCGTCGCGGGCTTGCGGCCACCGCCGTTGCGGCGATGACCTTGGGTGATTTCTAACCAATGAGGGATACGCTGTGAATGATCGTTTTGTCATAAGAACGTAACCATTCCGGCATTACGACCATAAGCGCTGACGCGTTTCAGCGCAGTTTTGTAAGAGCGCCCCCTTGAACCGGGGCTTTCACGTGGCAGTGCAAGTGTTTCGCAATTGAGAGTGCTGGCCGTTTGCGGTCAGTGGAAAAACGACGAAGGGTCGGCGATGTGACTTTTTATTGCAGCCACCGTCGTGCTGAATAGTGGTTTTTTAACATCAAAACGTCGGCGTTGATGCGTTGGCGGACCGTCGCACTCGAAATGTATCGGTGCGAGGGACAGGCACAAACTGTGTGCCGCGCAGGCGTCCTCCTTGAAAGGCGTCTGTTGGAATCGGGCCGGACAATGCGTTGTCCGGCCGCTATGGCCTTAGGCTCTGGAATACTCATGTCGGACCGTTACGAACTTTTCCTCACCTGCCCAAAAGGCCTCGAAGGCTTGCTGGCGGAGGAAGCCACCGCCCTCGGTCTCGAGGAAACCCGCGAACACACTTCCGCCATCCGCGGCACCGCCGACATGGAGACCGCCTACCGGCTGTGCTTGTGGTCGCGTCTGGCCAACCGGGTGCTGCTGGTGCTCAAGCGTTTCCCGATGAAAGATGCCGAGGACCTCTACCACGGCGTGCATGACATCGAGTGGGCTGACCATCTGGAAGCGGAAGGCACGCTGGCCGTTGAGTTCAGCGGTCACGGTTCGGGCATCGACAACACCCATTTCGGCGCCTTGAAGGTCAAGGACGGCATCGTTGACCGCCTGCGCACGGCAGACGGCGTACGCCCGTCGGTGGACAAGCTCAACCCGGATCTGCGCGTGCACCTGCGTCTGGACCGCGGCGAAGCGATTCTGTCCCTGGACCTCTCCGGCCACAGCCTGCACCAGCGCGGCTACCGTCTGCAGCAAGGCGCCGCGCCGCTCAAGGAAAACCTGGCCGCCGCGATCCTGATCCGTTCCGGCTGGCCGCGCATTGCCGCTGAAGGCGGCGCGCTGGCTGACCCAATGTGCGGCGTGGGGACTTTCCTGGTCGAAGCGGCGATGATTGCCGCCGACATCGCGCCCAACCTCAAGCGCGAGCGCTGGGGTTTCTCCGCCTGGCTGGGCCACGTGCCGGCGATCTGGCGCAAGCTGCATGACGAAGCGCTGGAGCGTGCGCAAGCGGGTCTGGCCAAGCCGCCGCTGTGGATTCGGGGTTACGAAGCCGATCCGCGTCTGATCCAGCCGGGCCGCAACAACGTCGAGCGCGCCGGCCTGAGCGAGTGGATCAAGATCTACCAGGGCGAAGTGGCGACCTTCGAGCCGCGTCCCGATCAGAACCAGACCGGTCTGGTCATCTGCAACCCGCCGTACGGCGAGCGTCTCGGTGACGAAGCCAGCCTGTTGTATCTCTACCAGAACCTCGGCGAGCGCCTGCGTCAGGCCTGCCTGAACTGGGAAGCGGCGGTGTTCACCGGTGCGCCTGACCTGGGCAAGCGCATGGGCATTCGCAGCCACAAGCAGTACGCGTTCTGGAACGGCGCACTGCCGTGCAAGCTGTTGTTGATCAAAGTGCTGCCGGATCAGTTCGTCACCGGCGAGCGTCGCACCCCAGAGCAACGTCAGGCCGAGCGTGAGCAAGCCGCCTACGATCAGGCGCCGGACGAGCCCCAAGAGCGCCAGTACAACAAGAATGGCAACCCGATCAAGCCGACGCCGGCCCCCGCGCCGGTCATCGAGCAACCGCGCCTGAGCGAAGGCGGGCAGATGTTCGCCAATCGCCTGCAGAAGAACGTCAAGGCGCTGAGCAAGTGGGTCAAGCGCGAAGGCATCGATTGCTACCGCGTCTACGATGCGGACATGCCCGAGTACGCCATGGCCATCGACCTGTACCACGACTGGGTCCATGTTCAGGAGTATGTGGCGCCGAAGTCCATTGATCCGGAAAAGGCTTCGATCCGTATGTTCGATGCGCTGGCGGCCATCCCTCAGGCGCTGGGCATCGACAAGAGCCGCGTGGTGGTGAAGCGGCGCGAACGCCAGAGCGGCACCAAGCAGTACGAGCGCCAGAGCGCCCAGGGCAAATTCAACGAGGTCAACGAAGGCGGCGTGAAGCTGCTGGTCAACCTCACGGATTACCTGGACACCGGCCTGTTCCTCGATCACCGGCCGATGCGCATGCGGATCCAGCGCGAAGCGGCGGGCAAGCGGTTCCTCAACCTCTACTGCTACACCGCGACCGCCAGCGTGCACGCAGCCAAGGGCGGCGCGCGCAGCACCACCAGTGTCGATCTGTCGAAAACCTACCTGGACTGGGCGCGTCGCAACCTGTCGCTGAACGGCTTCTCGGACAAGAATCGTCTGGAGCAGGGCGACGTGATGGTGTGGCTGGAAGCCAGTCGCGAAGAGTACGACCTGATCTTCATCGACCCGCCGACCTTCTCCAACTCCAAGCGCATGGAAGGCGTGTTCGACGTGCAGCGCGATCAGGTTCAACTGATCGACTTGGCCATGGCACGTCTGGCGCCGGGCGGCGTGCTGTATTTCTCCAATAACTTCCGCAAATTCCAGCTCGAAGAGACGCTGGTAGAGCGTTATGCGGTGGAGGAGATCACCCAGCACACCGTCGACCCGGACTTTGCACGCAACGGCAAAATCCACCGCGCGTGGAAGATCACCGCGCGCTGAGGGTGACTGGCAGGCTGAAGCGTCGGGATAACTGACGCATCAGCCTGGGTTTCCCGAAGCCGATGCGCCTGCGCGTCGCTCACACTGGCCACGCCGCTGATGATCAGCGCTGCACCGCCACGCACTTGATTTCCACCAGCAGGCCGGGGCGGGCCAGTTCGCTAACGCCGAGGCATGTCCATGGGCAGGCGCCGCGGGGGAAGACGCTGTCCTTCACTGCCCTGAACACGGGCATGTGATGGTGCAGATCAATGTGATAAGTCGTCAGGTCGACGACGTCTTCGAAGGTGCATCCTCCAGCGGCCAGCACGAGCCGCAGATTTTCCCACGCTGCCAGGAATTGCTGCTCCGGGTCTTCGATGACTGTCAGCTCAGGGGTGCGACCGACCTGACCGGCGCAGTAAAGCGTTTTGCCGACCTTGACGGCAGGGGCATAGCCCGCGCGCTCGGCGAGTAGACGCATTTCGTCCGGGACGATGAGTTGACGGTCGGTCATGGGGTGGGCACTTTGAGTTTCGTTGGAGGCGCACGCTATCCCAGGTGGTTGATGTCCGTCCAGAGCGGTGGTGGCCTCTCGGTTTTCGAGAGGTGATGTGTGGCTGGCCCGAACTTCAGCGTTTTTCCGTTTTGCATTGAGCGCCCGGAAAGAACGTCGGCGCAGAGTGTTCGGGTGGCAAAACCTTCCACGCCTACTTGCCCGGTAGTCCAGGATAAATCAAACTCCGAACGCCAGGTCATGATCATCGGTAAAGGATGAGTCCATTTTTTGAGGCAAGGGAATGCGTAAATCAAGAGTCGTCATAATAGCCACCCTGTCAGGGCTGATAGGGGCTGTTTTGCCCATGATAACCATGGCTTACATTTCTTGGGAAAGGGCCCTGGCCAAAGAACGAACGCATTTGGAGACCTACTCCGAGCGGGCTCTCAAAAATATTAGTTTGTCATTGCAGCAAGGACTCAACGTTATATCGGACATGGAGAACTGGTCCGGAACTCCGTGCTCTGCCGAGCATATTTCGTTGATGCGAAAAACAACGGTGAACACCCGTGCGGTGGAAGAAATTGATTATCTTGAGCAAGGGTCGCTTGCTTGTACCTCATGGGGAGTCACGTCGATACTGTCTGGATCGACGACGTCGACCTATACCGATGCGGGCGGCTATAAAATCAATGTTCGCCTCATCCCGCGTGACCATGGGATCCAGCCGATTACCATCATTCATCGTGGCGCCTACAACGTACTTATAAATGCAGAAAGGCTGAGCGACATCATTCTGGATGATCGAATGCAGCTCGGGGTTTTTTACCAAGGCCAGTTAGTGAATATCTCTCGGGGCGCGGATGAGAAGACGATTTCCCGACTTGCATCAAGTCAAGATCGAAATAATAAAGACTATCTCCATGCGGCTTCCACTCAGGACGACTGGTCCGCGCTTGTGATGGAGCCCATTACCAGCGTCGACACAAGCTTTTACAGCGAGCTGGCCTGGATGCTGCCGATTGGCATAGGTATCGGTTTCGTCGTCGTGCTATCCGTCATCCGAATCATGCGCATCAGACTCTCGCCGATGGCGGAGATGCAGATCGCTATCGCCCAGCGGGAGTTCACTGTTCACTATCAACCGATCATTGATCTTGAAACAGAACAATGTACAGGGGCCGAGGCGTTGGTCCGATGGCTGAGGCCGGACGGAACGGTTGTGGCCCCTGATCAGTTCATTCCGCTGGCTGAAGAAACAGGGCTGATTTTGCCCATCACTGACCAAGTCATCCAGGGCGTCGTCAGAGACATGGCGCAACTTCTGCGAGATAACCGTCATCTTCATGTCGCCATCAACATATGTGCAGATGATCTGAAATCCGGGCGTTTTCTTGACACGCTTGATCATGCATTGAAAGGCTCCATGATTGACAACAATCAAATATGGATAGAGGCAACTGAGCGAGGCTTCATTGATGTTGAATCGGCCGTTGCGACACTTGAAAGAGCTCGGGCGCTGGGGTTCAAGATTGCAATCGATGACTTTGGTACGGGGTACTCCAGTTTGCAATATCTGGAGCGCCTTCCTGTCAATGTGCTCAAGATAGATAAATCTTTCGTGGACGCCATCGATAAATCTTCAGCGTCCAGCTCGGTGGTGACGCATATTATTGCAATGGCTAAAACACTGGGTTTGGACATTGTTGCCGAGGGGGTCGAGAGCCCCCATCAAGCAGATTACCTGCGAACGCATAAGGTAGATTACGCTCAAGGTTGGCTGTACTCGAAAGCATTGCCCTCCCATGATTTTCTGAACTTCATCAATGCCCAAAAAAACCGCTAGGGCATCTCCGCGATTTCACACAGGTCGAGGACTGGACATTGCCAGAAGCGGGGCACCTTGGTGGTGCCCGCTAAGCTGAGTTTCTGCTCAACAGGGATTAATGCACCGCCCACGAACGGGGTGCCGGAGTGTGGCTGAATTTGGAGATGCCTTTGACCCAGAATCGTCGATGAGGATTCTGGTCCGGCGGCAGCAACGGCTGACTCGACCACTGGTGATGACGCTTGGCTTCATCGCGATACGCTTTCCACTCCATGGCCTCGGCAGTGTCCTGCGCGGCGCGTTCGTCATCGAACCAGCCCAAAACAGAAACTTCACCTTGATCGCGGCCATGCTCTACCAGCAGAAAAATGTTTGTGTACATACCTGTGCCTTTCACTGATCCGGTCCGACCCGACATTTCGGGCTCTACGAATAGCGTATCGACAGCGGCGGCGGAAAATTTAGCCCCGGGTTTCTCTGCCGGCTTTTGCGGTGTGACGCCCGGCGGTTTCCCGGCTAAAGCCGGTCCCACGGGACAGCAGCATCACTTCGGCAGGGGTGTGAGGATGTCGGCCTTGTCGTCCAGCAGAATGAACACCAGCAACTTCGCAGGCTGGGTGGCGCTGGCATTTCGCGATTCGTAGTGCTTGGAGCCAGCCGGCTCGTACCACGTCTGGCCCGCCTTATAGGTGTTCGCCTTGCCGTCGTTGACTCTCGAGATCACTTCGCCTTCCAGCACGTAAGCAATCGCGCTGCCGCTGTGGCTGTGGGCGATGGAGGCCTGGCCCGGCGTGTAATCGACGGTCAGGACCATAGCTTTTTTGCCCGGTGCATTGAGCATCGGGTGCTCTTCCAGCACGGTGACCTTTTCCTGCTCGGCATCGTGGGCCTGGACGCTCCCCGCGGACAGCAAGCCGGCGAAGGCCAGCCAGCAGAGCGGGGCGGTGAGGGGATTGAGGGGTTTCATGAGCGGATCATCCGGCAGCGATTGATGATCACTACGCTAAGCCCGCCGATGCAACGCGGCTACGTCCAATTGCCCAGAAGATCACGGGACCAATGGCTGATCCCCAGAAACGAAAAAAGGGCCGATCAGACTCGGCCCTTTATCGTATTCAGCGTCGCATTGGCGCAATCGCGCTCAAGGGCACACGGTCAGCACAACAGCGATTACTTGCTGCCGCTGGAGCCGCTTGCGCCACCGCCAGTACCGCCGCCGCTGCCGCCCATGCCGTTGCCGTTGGTCATGCCACCGCCATCAGCGTCGGTGCGGTTGGTGCCGTTGGTGCTGCCCATGCCTTTGGTGCCTGGGGTCGACGTGCCTGGCGAGCTGCCGTCGCTGCTCTGACCGCTGGTGGAGGTGCTTGGCTTAGGACCGTTCTTGTCGATCGGATCGGTTGGGCCTGTGGAACCTGCAAATGCGGAGCCAGTAGCAACAGCCATCAGGCCAGCGAGTGTCAGGGCAGTCAATTTTGTCTTGATCATGATGTGAATCCCTTTGTTGTCATGGATACCTATTGGTCAGTCGGGGAATGCAAGAGGTGCATTCGTCCCGACGAACGGTCATCCACGATCACTCAGGTTTGGCTATTTCGCGCGCAGCTCGTATCCCACCGCCAACGTCTGCAGATCAAAACGATCGGAAATGCTCGAGCAGTAGCTGGTCCGCGCCAGGAAGGCCCCGGGGCCGTTCAGATACGACTCGATGTCCTGCGCGCCTTCACACAGCGCGATTGTTCGACCCTTGAGCAATCCGCTGGCCTGCGCCGAGCGCAGCGCACCGTTGGGCGTCCAGTCGGCGACGATCAGCGCGCCTTCCGGAGCCGATTGTTCGTAACTGTGCACGAAGGTTTCCGCCGAGCGATCCCGCAGGTACGGCGCCATGAAGTAATGGATGTCGTCACGGAACGGCAGCGCTTCCTTGTGGGTCGGCAGCGCAACGGCCCCGCTGGCGTAAATCGCGTACACCGCCAGAATGGTCACCGGGCCGCTGAAGGGCAGGGCGTAAGCGACCACGGCGGCCTTGCGACGCGCCAGCCACGCCTGCACAAGGATCACGCCGATGATGCTCAACAGCACCGCACCCGGCAGGAAAAACGTGAAACGATCGGTGACGTTGTACGACACCGCAAAGATGAAGTTCAGCACCGCCGCGCACCACAGCAGTCGCAGGCGCCGGCTTCTGGGGAACAGCACCAGCGCCACCAGTTGCGGGCCAAGCAACGACAGCATCAGCAGCGCCACCGAGTTCTTTTCGTGCCACATGTCGTCGAAGCGAAACAGCGAGCCCTGCCAGCTTTGCTCGGTGGGGTTGTCGGGGATGCCGATCAGGTAACGATGGCCGATATCAATCAGGCTCAGGCCGTTCTGCATCTCCTGCAGAACACCGGGAATCGCCACCGCAAAGCCCAGCACAAACCCCGGAATCGTCACCAGAACCCGCGCCCTGTGCTGCCACACCAGTTGCACATACAGCGGGAATAACACGATGAACGTCAGTTGATGAATGGCCGCAGCCAGCCCGGTGAGGATGCCGATGACGAACAATGCGGTGAGCAGGCCCAGACGCGATTTATCGCGAAAATGCACCATGTACGCCAGGGTCACCAGCAGCGTGTGTAGCAGGTAAACCTCGGCCTTGGTCGAGACCCAGAACACGCAATGGCACAACACCGCAGCGGCAATCGCCAGCAAGGCCTGCTGCGACGTGGCGCCGACGCCCTTGGCCAGACGGAAGATCGCCCAGCCCAGCGGGATCAGCAGCATCGAGTTCATGAAACTCAGCACCAACGGGCCGAAATTCGCGAACAGCGCCGTGGTGACGAACAGGTACAGCGGGTGATCCAGCGGCCCGAGGGTGTCGCTGAAGTAGCGGCCCTCCGAGGCGTCGGCGATGAAGATGCCGTTGTCCATCCATTGGATGGGTCCGCTGGATGCCATAAAACTCCAGAGGACGGCGGCCACCGCCAGCAACAGGGGAATGCCAAACAACGCTCGATAACGTACTGCTGCCACCATGACTTGCACTCCTGTCCCTTAATCCCGTCGAAAAGCGTTATTGAATCGGTTGAGCCTGAGGCGCCGACGCCTCGCCTTTGAGCCTGACCAGCATCACCGCGCCGATGGCCACGGCGAACCACAGCGTCGCCAGCCGAATCAGCACGGTGGCGGCCACGGCGTCGGCGCTGTTCATGCCTTTCCACACCAGCAGCCCGACCATTACCGCCTCCGCGCCGCCGAGGCCGCCGGGCATGAAGCTCACTGCGCCGGCCAGCATTGCCAGGGCGTAGACGAACACCGCGAAGGTCAGCGGGATGTCGGCGCCCATCCATTTCAGAATCCAGTCGAACGCCAGCGCCTCGGCGCTCCAGGCGACGAGGCTGAGGGCGGTCAGGCCGAGCATCAGGCGCAGGCGATGGCATTGCTGCGCATGCACCAGCACCTGCAGCAGATGGCGCAGCAGCCCGAGCACCTTGCCGCCACCGGCCGGCACTGTTTCGGTGATCCGCTCAAGCAGGCGACGTTGCGACAGCACCACCAGCCCGACCGCCACCAGCGCCACGCCGACCACGATCATCGGCCACGCCTGGGGGTACAGCGACAGGCCGAACAGGGTCAGCAACACCACCGCAAACAGGTCCGAAAGCCGTTCGCTGAAAAACGCCGCGAAGCTCTGCGGGTAGGGCACGCCCCAGCGTTTCAGCAGCACGCCGCGCAAGGCTTCACCGGCCTTACCCGGCGTGGTGGTCAGGGCAAAGCCGGCCAGGTAAATGTTCAGGCTCGGCCGCCACCGCATCGGATGGCCGAGCACCTTCAGGTAGGTCTGCCAGCGGACAAAGCGCAGGCCATAATTCACAGACGACATGAGCAGCGCGATGCCGATGCCGACCAATCCGACCTCACTCACCGCGGCGCCCACCGCCTGCCAGCCGCCCCACAGCGAAAAGCCCAGATACCCCAGCGCCGAACCGACCACCGACAGCACCACCGCGCGGTAGCGCCAGCCAGACAGGTGCGAAGGCTCTGTCACGGCTTCGCTCATAGATTCAGCCTCTTGAACACCGGCTGCGGAATCGAACGAATGACCAGCATGATCAGCGCCCAGAAACCCGGTGCGTACAGCGTCGGCACTTTGTTGGCGATGCCCTTGACGATGCGCTGGGCAACCTGCGCCGGTTGCGCCAGCAAGGCTGCCGGCAACGACAGGCCCTGGGTCATCGGCGTGTCGACGAAGCCCGGCTTGATGGTCGTGACGTGGACGCCGACCTTGAACAGCCGCGCCTGCAAGCCTTCGCAGTAGGTCGAGACCGCCGCCTTGGCGCTGCCGTAGAGGTAATTGGAAGGGCGGCCTCGGTCAGCCGCCACCGAAGAAATGATCGCCAGGCTGCCGCAGCGCTGGGTTTCGAACTGCATCGCCAGCACGGTCAGCAGGGCGATCACCGAGGTGCAGTTATTGGCAAATTCCTTCAGGGCCATGTGCACGTCGCGCTCGCAGGCCTTCTGGTCCGGCAGCGTGCCGTGGGCGATCAGGGCGATGTCGATCTGACCCAGGGCGGTCAGGCAGCGCCCCATCATCAGCGGGTGCGCCTCGATGTCGTTGGCGTCCATCTCGTGCAGCGTGACGTGGGTCGCCCCGCGCGCCTTGAGGTCATCGGCGGTCTGCTGCAGCTTCTCGACGTTGCGCGCCACAAGGAAAAAATCGCTGCCCTCTGTTGCCCACAACCGCGCGCAGGCACTGGCGATGGCGGAGGTGGCGCCGATGATCAGGACTTTCTTCACGGCAGTTTTCATAGGATCACACGGCTCCAGAAACGGGACATCAAAGAGGGATCGCGCAGCGCTTCCAGCTGCTCCCAGGCGGGGTAGGCACGACGGAAATCGGCGCCACTCATGTGGGCGTCCTTGGCCGGGTACAACCGCCCGCCGGCAGCGCGAACAATGTCGTCCAGACGTGGGAACAGAACGTTTTCCAGCGCCTCGCTCTGGGCAAAATCCAGCGCCAGCGAAGTGCCCTCCAGCGGGAATGACAGCAGACCCGGCGAAGCAATGTCGCCACAGCGCTTGAGCACGGCGAGGAACGAACCCTGGCCGGCGTCGGCGATGGCGCGCAGCAGTTCGCCCATGGCCGCTTCGGCGTTCGCCGCAGGCACCACACACTGGTATTGCTGAAACCCCCGGCGGCCATAAATACGGTTCCAGTGCAGGATCCCGTCGAGGGGGTAGAAGAAGGGTTCGTAAGCGCTGCGGCCCTGCTTGCGCTGGCAGGGGTGCAGGCGCCAGTAGAGGCTGTTGAAGGCGCTGAGGGAGATTTTGTTGATCAGCGACACCGGCGGCGTCAGCGGCACGCTGAGCTTCTTGCGCTGACCGACGTCGAGGGAGCCGTACTGCGCGTGATCACCAACGATGAACACCCCGCGTCCGGTCTCGGCGCCCTTGGCCAGGCAGTCCACCCAGGCAACGCTGTACTCATGACGCGCGTCGAGCTCGGTCGACAGCGCAAAAAACTCGGCCAGATTGGCGAAGCGCACGGTGGTGGTGTCGATCTGGCTGGCGCGGATCGGCATCAGCTGAATCCGCGCCCAGTGAATGACCCCGGTCAGGCCGAGGCCACCGATGCTCGCGGCGAACAGGTCGGGGTGGGCATCAGGCGAGCAGATCACTTCCGGCTCGCCATGGCGCAACAGGCCGAAGCCCAGCACATGACGGCCGAAGGTGCCGCGCACGTGATGGTTCTTGCCGTGAACGTCATTGGCGATGGCGCCGCCCAGCGTGGCGAACTGAGTCCCGGGCGTCACCGGCAAAAACCAGCCTTGAGGGATGGCCACGGCCAGCACTTCCGCCAGGGTGATGCCGGCTTCGGCCTTGATCACGCCGGTGGTCCAGTCGGCGTCGATCAGCCGGTCGAGCGAGCGCATGTGCAGCACTTCGTCGCTGGTGGCCAGGCAACTGTCGCCGTAGCTGCGGCCGTTGCCGTAGGGCAGGCTGCTACGATGGGCGCCGATCACGCGGTCCATCTGCGCCGGCAGTTCGTCCAGCCACACGCAGCCGTGACCGCGTTGCGGTCGATGGGGGAAACGTCCCCAGGAATACAACGGTGCGCTCATGCGGCGATCCAGAACATCATCAGAAATGCGGCGCCGATGAGTTGGCTGGTGCGGTCACGGATGGCGAACACCACCGGGTCTTCGTTCATCTGCCCGCGATGGGTCAGCATCCACACCCGCGTCACCCAAAACAGCAGCAGCGGGCAGGCCAGCCAGATGATGTGCGGCGTGACGTACAGCTCGGTGGTTTTCGCGTCCTGGATGTACAGCGCCAGCACCATCACCGCGAGGTAACCCGACGACGCCCCCAGCGAGGCGATCATGTCCAGGTCGCCGGGGTGGTAACCGCGCCCGCGGGCCAGGGTATTCACCTCCCGGGCGCGGGCATCGCGCAGCTCGGCGTAGCGCTTGACCATCGCCAGGCTGAGGAAGATGAACATCGAAAACGCGAGGATCCAGAACGTCAGGGTCAGGCTGAACGCCGCGACGCCGGCAATGATCCGCGCGGTGTAGAGCATCGCCAGGGCAATCACGTCCCAGGCCATCAGGCGTTTGAGCCTCAGCGAATACGTCAGCGTCAGGCCGTAGTAGGCCGCCATCACTGCCGAGAACTGCCAGGGCAGGAGCAACAGCGCGGCGCCAAAGGCCAGCGCCAGCAGCGTCGGCACCATCACCAGCCCGGTCTTGATCGACAGACGCCCACTGGCGAACGGCCGGTTGCATTTGCTCTTGTGGTGGCGGTCGTCGCACAGGTCCAGCAGGTCGTTCAGGATGTAGACGCTGGAAGCGCACAGGCCGAAGCAGAGGAAGGCGATGACCCCGTCGCGCATCAGCTCGAATTGCGCCAGGCGATGGGACGCCAGCAGCGGCACGAAGATCAGCGCGTTCTTCAGCCACTGGTGAAGGCGCAGGGCCCTGCGCCAGTCGCGCAGGCTTGGCGTGTTGCTATGAATGGTCGGTTCGACGCGCACTTGCGCGTTTACTTTTGCTTCCACACCGCGATCGGGGTTGACCACATAGGCGTGGCGGGACACATCCCATATGGGCAAATCATCTTTCGAGTTGCCGACGTAATCGAAACCGCCCTCGCCGAAGTGCGCAACTAACAGGTCGCGCTTGTTGTTGCCGGACAAGTTGCGGTTGGTATTGGAGGCCAGCACCAGATCAAATAACTGCAGATGTTCGGCGATGCGCTCGGCCAGGCTTACATGACTCGCCGTCGCCAGCACCACCATCCGGCCGGTGTCGCGTTCGCGCTGGATCATCTCGAGGATCTGCGGATCGTACGGGAGCACTGATACGTCTATTTCGGAGTTGAGGGCCAGGCCTTCCTTGAGCGCGGCCTTGCTTTTGAACAGCCACCCCAGCATTTTCAGGGCTTTCAGCGGCTGGCCTCGAACAAACGCCATGGCCGTTTCCATGAGCAGATCCGAGCGCAATAACGTGCCGTCGAGATCAACTACCAACGGTGGGGAAGTTTCGAGAACTCGTCCCTGAATTCTGGCCATAGTGAGTGCTCCTGTAGGGTCACAGGACTATAAACAAAATAGGATTTTCACAACTTCATTTAAATTAAAGGGGCTCGCCCGGCACGTCGGCGAAGTGGCGTCAGAATAAAATGGCGTGTTTTTGAGGGAAGTCTGCGGGATTGTTTCTTATTAATAAGTCGAGCGCTGCCGGGGAATTGGCGACCAACTAATGACTTCTCGAGAGTGACGGTTTAGTGCCGTATTCAATTCGTCGATTCTCGTCTGTCTGGGTTCAGCGTGCTCCCAGTGGCAGCGCCAGAGCCTGACCCGGGAACGGCGCTGTCGTTTCGACTCACATCGCAGTCATAATGACTCGGCCCTTGCACCCCTTTCCCATGCCATGACCGGGAGCTTCCATGACCCATCCTTTGCTGCTGGCGCTGATTCCGCTGGTTGCCGACCTGTCCCGGGACCTGCCGGACGATGAGCGCTACCGCCGGTTGCTGCGGTCGCTGCGCCAGCTTTTTCCGTGTGACGCCGTGGCGTTGCTCAAGCGGGAGGATGAGGTGCTGGTGCCTTTGTCCGTCGAGGGCTTGAGCCCGGACACACTGGGACGACGATTTCGGCTGGGGGAGCACCCGCGGCTGGACATCATTCTGCAAAACCGCGAACCCAAGCGTTTTTCCACCGACTGCGATCTGCCGGACCCTTATGACGGGCTGGTCGAAGGCGTGCATGGCGATCTGGAGGTGCACGATTGCCTGGGCTGCCCGCTCTACGTGCAGAACACGCTGTGGGGGGTGATCACGCTGGATTCTGTTGATCCGGCGCGCTTTGGCCGGGTTGATCTGGGCGATCTCCAGGCGTTCGCCAGCCTGGCGGCGGCCACCGTGATGGCCAGCGAGCGGATCAGCCAACTGGCGCGCGGGTTTGAGGATCAACGCCACTTGGCCGAGGTGTACAAACGTGCCGCAGGCGGACGCGGGCCCCGGGAGCTGATCGGGCAAAGCCCGGTGCACAAACGTTTGCAGCAGGAAATCCAGTTGGTGGGCAACAGCCCGCTGACGGTCTTGATCACCGGCGAAACAGGTGTGGGCAAAGAGCTGGTCGCTGAGGCCATTCACCTGCAGTCACCCCGGGCACGAAAGCCGCTAATCAGCCTTAACTGCGCCGCGCTGCCGGAGCTGTTGGTGGAAAGCGAGTTGTTCGGTCACGTCAAAGGGGCGTTTTCCGGCGCGGTCAGTGGGCGCAGCGGCAAGTTCGAGCTGGCCCACGGCGGTTCGTTGTTCCTCGATGAGGTGGGCGAGCTGCCGCTGCCGGTGCAGTCGAAGTTGCTGCGGGTGTTGCAGAGCGGCCAGTTGCAGCGGGTAGGGTCCGATCAGGAGCATCGCGTGGACGTGCGCATCATTGCCGCGACCAACCGTGATCTGGCGGAAGAGGTGCGGGCCGGTCGCTTCCGCGCGGATCTCTATCACCGCCTGAGCGTTTACCCGCTGGTGGTGCCGCCGTTGCGCGAACGGGGTCGCGATGTGTTGCTGCTGGCGGGGTATTTTCTGGAGGAGAACCGGGCGCGGATGGGGCTGCGCAGTTTGCGCATGAGCCCGGCGGCGCAGGCGGTGCTGTTGGCGTATCCGTGGCCGGGGAACGTGCGGGAGCTGGAGCATCTGATCAGCCGCGCGGTGCTCAAGGCGCTGTCGGGGCACGGCGAGCGGCCGCGGATTCTGACGATCGAAGCGGAGGTGTTGGGGCTTGATGAGTTGCGGGTGGCGGCACCTGCTTTGGCGCAGGTGCACGGCGCCATGCCGGTGATTCAGCCGGGGGAGGGGTTGAAGGAGGCAGTGGACGGGTTTCAGAAGTGGTTGATTGGTGAGGCGCTGGAGCGGCATCAGGGGAAATGGGCGGACGTGGCGCGGGAGTTGGGTGTTGATCGGGCTAACCTCAGTCGCCTGTCCCGGCGACTGGGGATTCGGTAGGTTTTTTCGGATCAAGATCCTTAGGATCAAGAGCGTCTGCCTGGGGGCAGACTGTTTCGCCTTCGGCGAGTTACTTGATAAAGCCCCAAGTAACCAAGGGCTTGTGCTCCTGGTTGGGCCCTTCCTTCGTCAGGGTTCCTTCACTCCGGTCTCGCTCCGTGGGCCCGCGCCGAACGGACATCCATGTCCTGACGGCGCTCTCGCCGCATCCATGCGGCTCGGCCCACTCCGCGAGACCTGCGTTCAGCCTGCACCCAAGTCGCGATTGGCGGCGTCTGAGCTTCTTGTGCATGAAGATCAAAAGCATGGAGCAGATCAAAAGCTTCCCGGCTGAAGCCGGTCCTACAGTCGAGGTCGCCGCCACTTTTACTGAATACACGCGCTGCTGTTTAGTGGGACCGGCTTCAGCCGGGAAGACGCCAGCCCGGGCGCCAACAATTTTGATGACTACACCCCCTACCTGTGGGAGCGAGCTTGCTCGCGAATGCTTTATCAAAAACACCAGATATCCGGTGGATGTACCGATCCCTTCGTGAGCAAGCTCACTCCCACAAGTCCCCGGGCTTGATCTGCTCCTGATCTGCTTTCTGATCGTTCCCACGCGGAGCGGGGGAACGATCAAGCAGATCCCACTGAATGCACGCGGTGTCCTGTAGGACCGGCTTCAGCCGGGAAGCGTTTGATCTGCCTATGATCTTCAGACGCAAAAAATCCGGTCACCGCCAATCGCGACTTGGGCGCAGGCTGAGTGTCGTTGGAGATCCCGTATCCGCTGCTGCTTAGCATCCACTCCAGCTGTTGTTCAATTCCACTAAATCTTCCGCGTTCTGACATAGGTGCTGAGTCAGTCTGCCAGCAAGTGAGATGTTGCTCCATCAGCGCCTTCCATCCTATGAGTTAGGCTTGGATGGTCGAGGTTTTCTCACTGCTACCTTGTCAATCTTTGCCCGGCGTTGGAGTGACGCTGTCTTCACATCTACGCCTCGTTTAGTGAGATCGATCCCGATAACCCTAATGCCATTTACGTTAGGAAATTGGTGAGCGAAGTCCATCCAGGCCTTCTGAAGAGCATCCTCAAGGTCGTCGAAGGGAAGCCGCTGGTTGTTGGGTAATACCGTCCAAGACTTTCTGGATCGGGTACCTTGGTACACGAGGAGAAAGACACCGTAGCTCGAACGCCGATCACGCATGTAGTCGCCACACAGCTGATTTTCCAAGCGCTCTTGTAGCTGAGCCCCCGACCAGTTATCAGCTAGTTTGAGCTCTACGGGTATCTGACCGTCGAACGTGTGCCCGTGGATTCGCAGGTCAGTCCGTTTCGCGTCTGACAACTCCTCTTCTTGAGGGGTGGAGTAGCGATTTCGAGCGCGGTCTCTTAGCCACCCGCCTATATAATTTCGGATTTCGGTTTCTTGATCCGATTTTTGGAGGATGGTCGCATTACTCGTGTCGCTCTCTTCGAGATCATGTTTCAGATCGAGCAATCGGTCGACGGCCAGCTCCCACAGCTCTCGATCATTGTTTGGAGTTCGTTCCAGGCAGCTGTGGAATTCCAACAGCTGTGCTATTGACCATGGAACGGCGTCAGCATCAAGGGTGGCTTTGTCTTTAGCCTGTCTTGCAATCCACTGTCGGGCACTCGGCACTAGGTGGTTCTGTGAAATATGCATCAGGGCGAGGAAGGCGTCTTTGCCAGGTGTCTCTCGGATAAAAGAAAGCAGGGCGTTGCGGGCGTCCTGAGCGGCGTCTCTCTCCCCGGGCGAATAAACTCCTGAGTTCGCACGATTAATGTCTTCTTCCTCTCTGATGTAGCGCTGCATGAGCAGGAACAGGTCGCTCATGATTGGGACAGTTCTGAATCCTTGACGCGCGCAGCGTTTCTCAAACCTACCTCCGACGAGAGTGGTGATAAAGTTCGTCGAAAAGCTGGTTTGCTCCTGAGCAGAGGTCATTGCGGCTAGGTGGGCCGAAACAGCCGCCAGGCCCGGACGCGGCGCGACCCCCACCCACGTTGCGAACCACACAGCTGCATACACGCTTTCAGCACCGGATCGAGCTTTTCGAGCAGCCAGTGAGGCCAGCTCAGAATCACCGAGCGGTGATCCCTGGACAATACTCAGCAGTTGTCTGAGCTGAGAGATGTTGCGGTCTTTCTTGCACATGTAGGGAATAATCAATGGAGCTAACGCTGGCCACAGCCATTCTCCACTCCAGCTCACGTCGTATAAGACATAGCTATTTTCTGCTCCTTCTGCCGGCTTGTTGAGCTCGTAATCAATTTCGTTCAGCATGATCTCGATTACAGAATCGGGATGAGATGCGTAAAGCGAGGGCAGCCAGCTCGGAAAGCCATTCAATTCATGCATGGCGTAGCGCGTAGCCAACTTCGCTTCGCCGTCGGAAAGGCCCACTAGGGTCTGTGGTTCCTGTGACTCAATCAACAGACCAATCAACCCGAATATAACCGCGTATGGGGTCGTGTTTAGAGGGGCTCCTTCGGAGCGTAATTGGGGCGTATAGTGCCTCCAAAAATTGATTGCGCCATCACGGAATGCCAGAGCAACGTCTTGGCCGAATTCAGGTATCAGGCCTTCCCAGTTGGCGTCGCTCCAGTGGGTTTGGGTATTCGAGTTTTGTCGCATTTGATTCAACAGATAGAGCTGCCCATTTGTAATCTGTCCGAGAACATGCGGGTTGCGGAGCGACTCTATGTTTGATCTCAATCTGCTTTTCCAGCCGGTTGCCTGCACTTCACGCCGACTCTTCACCCGCTCAGCCTTTTTCTTCCATGCTGACTCTTGTTGAAGGAATTTCGCCATTTCATCTTCGGGAGGGTTCAAGTAGTTACTGAGCATTGTTTCGAGGGCTGGATCACCCGCTTTAACGCGCTGTAGTTCCTTGAGCCAACTCCCTGGCCTATCTGCTGCTTGGTAAAGAGTCCACGCCGCGGAAAGCCCTACAAGCCTATCGTGTGGCAATGGACGAGAAATTATGTCGTCACAGATGGTGGAAAACCCGATTGCTTGCAAGCTCCACAAACAGCCGAAAATGCCCACCTGATGAAAATTCACAAGGCCATCGTTGCGGCCGTTCACGTTCCGAATCCTGCACTCGTGAACATCGTGCCAAAACAACGCATGGTTAAGCGCGGGCCAATCGGCGATGTCGCTTCGAAGGGAATGCACCAGAGGCTGGATATCGTGTTCGTTTGATTTGTCCGCTGCTGGAATCATCCTGAGGAGAGAAAGCATCTCGGGTGCCAGGCATTGCTCGGCACGCGCCAGAACCATCTGAGAAATCGCACTAGTCGCCGGTTGGATCAGCCATTCATACCGTATTGAAATTTGGGCTAGGTATGTGTCATCAACTGGAGGTGTTTTTAGTAACGTGTAGTAGCCCTCGGCTAGAGCTCCAACAAGATGAGAAGGCCATCCCTTTACATGACTCACCAGCACGCGACCAAGACTGTCGGGGTGATATTGCTCCACGGGTGCGACACGTTCGGCGGCTGCCAATAGCCATGTCACGGAAGGTTCGTTTGCTGGTAGCCCACCGATCAGTTCAGCAAGCCAGGTGCGATCCAGCTCAGGAGACTCTTCGAGAAACCTGTTGCGGACTTCCTCCAAGTCAAGCTTCGCGTCCAGAGCTTCCAGTGCGGAGATCGCGGCCAGTCGAGTGTGCTTGTCCCGAGATTTACATGCGAAGCTCTTGACCTGGGCCAAGCATCCTGCAATTTCTCCCTGCCAGACCATAATCAGCAGAAACCAGCTTACTGTCTCGTAGTCGCGGTATTGTTCGAGCAACGCATTTATCTCGTCGGCGAGATCTGCGCTGGCGAATCTTCGCGCCGACGTCGAGTCAATCAATGAGCGATTGCCTGAGTCAGCCACGAGCTCGGCACATACTTGCCGCAAGATTTCGATCCTCACGTCTTTGTGTAGCAGGCTCGGATCCCCTCCTTCAAACACTACTTCCGGAGCTAGGCGGCGCACTCGCTCAAGGAGTTGAGTATCCATGACAGCGAGCCAGCTCAGTACTGGCCGCATCGTTGGAATGACCACTTCAATGTCGTACTGGTTACGGAAGAAAAGGCTTTCGACTCGCAGTCGTGAGGTGTCATTCATGATCAGTTGGTGCAGCCATTCTGCTGTCAAATACTCCCGTACTGATCGGTGGTGAAAGCGTACCGCTCCGTAGATATCTGGTTCGAAGATGGGCCTGCTCAGCAGCTTTTTGACGTCTTTGGATGTCCAGTCTGGCAGAACGTAAGCTGCCTGGATTCCTTTGATTTGAATCTCTATGTCTGGCAGGGCGATAGACGAGCGTTGTCCCAAGGTTGCGGCAGCTGCTAGCAGGCGAGCCCCTTTTCTCAGCTGATCAGGCGTTATCGGAAGCAGGTCATCGCGGTTTGAATCATGCTCCCTCAGCCTACGGTCGATGCTGTTTTGCATCAGCTCGGAGCTTGACCCAATGCGCCCGCAAGCTTTCCAAAACTCGATCAGTTCTGTCAGATCAATGGGCCGGGTAGTCAGTCTCCATGCTTCCTTTCGCGCCACAGCATCTTTGAAGGCCTTAATGTTATTGACGTTTTTTGCCTGCAAAAACTGGTCAATCTGGTCACCGTGCAGGTCGTCCAGGGCTACTATCTTGAAAACACTGGAAGAGCCGAGCGAGTCGGTGGGGCGCTCTGTGGCTGATTCCCCTTTTTCGTCAACACCTGTACCTTCTTCAGGAGCCCGATGAGCCGACGGGGAGGGGAACAGCGTTTCACAGAGAATCAGGTCCGTTTTCACGCGCCATGCTGTTGCACGGCCAGTGATGACAATGTGAACTGTCGGAAGAGCGTTTTTGAGCTGTTTTGCAATAGCCCTTATGGCGCGCTCAAAATCCCGCGGGTCGTGCAGCTTAGCTTCATCTACTGAGTCGAGGAATAGCCAGCCTTGCTTTCCGCTCTCAACCCAGTCGGTAAACTCTTCATAACATCCTTCATCGAACGCCTCCTCCATATCCGGGCGGACATTCTCTATTCGCATGAAGAAAGCATGCTTGCCCTCAGCACGAAGGGTCTTGGTGATGTGACGGATTTCAGCGGTTTTTCCTGAGCCTGCTTCGGATAGCAAAATGACTCGGTGCTCGTTCAGCAGCTCTGGCCAGCGAAGCTTTCCCGTATCAGAAAACCAGTGAGAAATGTCCGACTCGTCCGAATCTTTGGCTTTCACCTCAATCTTATGAAAAGTGCGAGCAATAGGGATGTGTTCGTCTGCGAGTCCGCTCATGAAAAAGCCTGCTTCGTCCTTTGAATTTTTGGCAATAGGCGCCGACAGTTGGTCTGGGCGTAGAGCATGCACGAATGGCAGGCCTCTGCGTAGTGGGGCGCCAGAGCAGCTATTGGCGCTCTCGCATTACTTTCTCTCAAACAGCCAACCCCAGAATCATTAGGCCACATTACCGGTGGCAACAAGGGATGAGTATCAGCTATGGCTCTTGATACAAATGATATGGCGCTGCGAACAGCGACTAGCAACTCCTTTTCGGCGAACATCAAGGGGCCGGCGAAAGCCGATCCTTGCCTGAGCTACCGCTACTCCCGGAATGCACGCGCTGCTGTCAGTTGGACTGGCTTCATCGAATAGAGGCAGGTGTAGGCGCCACCAGTTTTGCCATGTAACGATTGACGCTTTTCCGGCTAAAGCCGGTCCCACTGAATGCACGCTTTGCCCTGTAGGACCGGCTTCAGCCGGGAAGCCTTTGATCTGCTCTTGATCTTCATACGCAAAAAGTCCAGACACCACAAAGCGCGACTTGGGTGCAGGCTGAACGCAGGTCTCGCGCAGTGGGTCGAGCCGCATGGATGCGGCGAGAGCGCCGTCAGGACATGGATGTCCGTTCGGCGCGGGCCCACGGAGTGAGACCGGAGTGAAGGAACCCCGACGCAGGAGGGGCCCAACCAGGAGCACAAGCCCTTGGTTACTTGGGGCTTTATCAAGTAACTCGCCGAAGGCGAAACAGTCTGCCCCTAGGCAGACGCTCTTGATCTTGATCTTAGCCGCCGCACCGATTTCTCACGGAAACACCGCTGCTAATGAGCAATATCTTCGAGCGCCAGATTCCGCGTCTTCGGCCCAAACCCGCCAATCGTGATGATCACAATCAACATACTCATCACAATGAACGTCAACACCCCTGGCGTACCAAAGTGATCCAGAAACAACCCGATCAACAAACTGCTGAACACCGTCGACAGACGACTGAACGAATAACAGAACCCCACCGCCCGGGCGCGGATGTTGGTCGGGAACAACTCACTCTGGTACGAGTGATAACTGAAACTCAGCCACGCATTGCAGAACGTGATCATCACCCCGCAAAAAATCAGCCCCGCCGCCGTCGTCTGCTGCGCGAACAGCGTGCCGAAGATCATCGAGCCCAACGCCGAGCCGACAATCTGCCACTTATTCTCGAACCGGTTGGCGAATTTCACGAACAACAGCGGCCCCAGCGGATAGGCGAGGGTGATCACGAAGGCATACGCCAGACTGTGGGTCACGCTCACGCCCTGACCCGAAAGCAACGCAGGCAGCCAGTTGCCGAAACCGAAAAAGCCGATCGCCTGGAACACATGAAACACAATCAACATCAGCGCGCGACGGCGATAGGGCGGTTGCCAGATGTCGGCGAAACGGCCTTTGCCTTCGACCGCCACGTTATGGGTTTCCGGTTCGTCCAGGGCCTGACCGTGGTCCTTGATGCAGCGGGCTTCGAGGTCGTCCATGATCTTTTCCGCCTCGCTGAAGCGGCCGTGTTGCGCCAACCAGCGTGGTGATTCCGGCAGGCGCGAGCGCAGCCACCAGATGAACAGCGCGAACACGGCGCTGGCCAACACCACCCAGCGCCAGCCGGCGACGCCGAACGGGTCCTGCGGCACCAGCCACCAGGACATCAATGCCACTGAAGGCACCGACAGGAACTGTACGAAAAACGCGAAGGCGAACGCCGCGCTGCGCATCCGCTTGGGCACCAGTTCCGAGAGGTACGCGTCGATGGTCACCAGTTCGATGCCCAGGCCGATGCCCACCAGAAAGCGCATGCAGATGATGCCCAGTGCGGAGGTCTGTATGCCCATCAGCACCGTGGCGACGGTGTACCAGATCAACGCGAAGGTGAAGATCGCGCGGCGGCCGTAGCGGTCGGCGATCGGGCTCAGCAGGCTGGCACCGAGGAACAGCCCCAGAAAGGTCGCCGACGCGAACGCCGCTTGATCGGAAAAGCCGAACACGCCCTGCGCCCCGGTGGAGAACAGTCCGTCGCGGATCAGGCCGGGGCTGATGTAGGCGGTCTGGAACAGATCGTAAAGTTCGAAGAAGCCGCCAATGGACAGCAGCGCCACCAGTCTCCAGATCGTGGCGACGGCGGGCAGGCGGTCGATGCGGGCGGAAATCCGCGCCGCGCGTATCGGGTCGAGTCCGTCTTGGGTCGGGCGGGCGTTATCGGGGCTGTCAGAAGCGGCATGCATTATTGTTTTTTCCGGATCGGTGAGACGCAGCATGTTAGTGCCCCAGAGATTCAAGACAAAACATTTCTGCGCGTTTAAGCTCCGGGGCTGACCGCCACCACGTTTCGGATTCCCGTGAAGTACAAACTCCCGACCACCGCCACCGCGCCATTTTGCCCGTCGGCAACCACCGACAGCGTCGCCATTCCCGCCAATGCGTCTTTCCTGCGCAAGCTGATGCTGTTCGTCGGCCCCGGCCTGTTGATCTCCATCGGCTACATGGACCCCGGCAACTGGGCCACCGCCATCGAAGCCGGTTCGCGCTTCGGTTATTCGCTGTTGTTTGTGGTGGTGCTGGCAAGTCTGTCGGGCATGGTGCTGCAAAATCTGTGTTCACGCCTGGGCATCGCCACCGGCCGCGATCTGGCGCAGCTGTCCTCCGAGCACTACAGCCGCCGGGTCGGCATGGGCCAGTGGATTCTCGCCGAACTGTCGATCCTGGCGACCGATCTGGCGGAAGTGCTGGGTGCCGCGCTGGCGTTTCACTTGCTGCTGGGGGTGTCGATTACCACGGGGGTGGCGCTGACGGCGTTCGACACGGTCATCGTGCTGGCTTTGCAGGGCGCCAATTTCCGCCGTCTGGAAGCCATTGTGCTGGGGCTGATCGCGACCATCGCGACGTGCTTTTTCATCGAGCTGGTGCTGATCAAACCGTTCTGGCCGGACGTCGTGGCGGGGCTCAAACCGTCGTGGGAGATGCTGAGCAATCAAGAGCCGCTGTACATCGCCATCGGTATTCTCGGTGCGACGGTCATGCCCCATAACCTGTACTTGCATTCATCGGTGGTGCAGACCCGGGTCAACGGCACTTCGCTCGAAAGCAAGGCCAGCGCCATTCGTTACGCCCGGGTCGACACCATTGCCTCCCTGAGCTTGGCGCTGGTGATCAACGCGGCCATTCTGATTCTGGCTGCCGCCGCGTTCCACGGCACCGGCCACACCGACATCGTGGAAATTCAGGACGCCTACCACCTGCTCGATCCGCTGGTGGGCGGCGCCGTGGCCAGCGTGCTGTTCGGTGTCGCGTTGCTGGCGGCAGGGCAGAGCTCGACGTTCACCGGGACCATCGCCGGCCAAGTGGTGCTGGAAGGGTTTCTGAAAGCCAAGATCCCGTGCTGGCAACGCCGCCTGGCGACGCGCGGGCTGGCGCTGATTCCGGCGTTCGTCGGGGTGATCTGGTTTGGCGATGGTGCGGTGGGCAAGATGCTGGTGCTCAGCCAGGTCGTCCTCAGCCTGCAGTTACCGTTCGCACTGTGGCCGCTGATCCGCTTCACCAGCGACCCGCAATTGATGGGCCCGTTCGCCAACAGCCGCCTGACCAAAACCCTGGCCTGGGGGCTGTTCGGACTGATCTCGGGCGCGAACCTGACCCTGATGTTTTTCTGGGTGACCTGACGGTTTCGGGTCTGGGCGTGTCGCCTCAGACCCCCAACTCAGCTCAGCTCAGCTCAACAAGATCCCCCGCGCCATGCCCGTGGCGGCGATGACGATGATGACCATCAGCAGCGCCTCCATGTGGCTGATCCGCGCGAACCGCCGGGACAGGGAAGTATCAATGGGTTGGTTCTTCTTGAACGCGATGCGCCATTTGATCAGCGCGAACATCGGCACCACTTCCAGCGCCAGCATGGCCACGAACGCCGCCATTTTCAGGTGAAACAGTGGCTGATGCAGGTAGTAGTACGAGCCTTTTTCCAGCCCGCCGAACGCCCGAAACGCCCCGGTAATCAGCAGAACCCCTGCTGAAACGCCCCAGATATTGTCGACCACGAAGACATCCCTGAACGATCGCGGATCATCCGTGCGCAACCGCCGCAACGCCCGTCCCCTCGCCAGCACCGCCGCTATGGCAAAACCGAACGCCAGCAGGTGCAACGCAGCCAGTACCCATTTGATGAGCATGTTTCAACTCCCCCGAGCGATGTGCAAAGCAAGCGTCAACGGTTCAAGCTTAGCGGGTCGTTGGCGTTACGCCTTGATCGATGAAGTGGGGAAGGAAAAATAATCCGTCGGGGCGTCGCTCATCATTTCCGCGGGTGCTTGCCCTCGCGGTGCGGATGAACAAAATCAAAGTAGAACGCCGACACGCCAAACAGCGCTATCACCGAAAGAATTATCAAACCGATCACCGAGTTATCCATCACGCTCATCCAGTAAGTCGCCCAAAGGCCGAGCGACTATTCATTCCTTTTGCCGGTGCAACTGCAATCAATACGACGGGATCTTTACGCGAACAGTGCTTCACCTGACGCCATTTATATAAGCGCCTGTGCCTGCGGATCTTCTTGCGGATAAAGAACCACCGCCGCGCGAAGTTTGTCGGCGCCAAAGCAACTCATGCCGGCGAACTCTTTGTGGCTGACCGGCATGTATTGGCAGTCCATGGCCTGACGCTGTTGGCTGTGATCGATATCGGGGTCGTGCAAATACACGAAGTCATCATCGCAACCGGTGACCAGCACCCAGTGGGGTGCCTTGGAACGGGTCAACCGATAGCTGCTGATCAGCACCAGCGCCAAGCTGTTGTCCTTTTGCAGCTGCCAGAGATTGAGCGGCGCACTGCCCAGTTGACGGACCGCGCTTTCAGCCAGCTCGCGGCTGAATTCCTCATGCACCAGGCGCATGACTTCGCGCTTTTCTTCGCTGCGCACTCCAGCCAGAAACAACGGCCCGCGCACCGACACCTGCAGGCCGACCTCGAAACCCCGGCGCAATGCGGCAAGCGCCAAACCTTGCGGGCTGCAACCGCCGTGGCCTGAAGTCATGAACACCGTGGTCGCTTCGCGCCAGATCTGCAGCTCCTCGTGACGCTGCATGGCGCGTGGCGGTTGCAGGGCTTTCATCGCCATCAGCAGGCACGCCGGGCCGCAGCTGAAGTCCAGCGTTTGCGGGTAGTAGGGCACGTGGCGGGCAACGCCGGTGGCGTGTTCGCGGATGCGTTTTTCGTAGCGCAGCGCCGGGGCGTGGTCTTCGTAGTAATCGTCGATGCGGTCGAACAGGCGATAGCCGTTGCGCTCGTACAAGCGAATCGCCGGGGCGTTGTCCGGGCGGACTTCGAGCCGCAGATAGGCACACTCACGCTCAAGGGCATGCTGTTCGGCCTGGGCCAGCAGTTGCTGTCCGAGGCCCTGGCCCCGGGCATCGTCGCTGATCGCCAGGGAGTAAAGCCGGCCCAGAGACGTGCCGCGATGGAACAGCACCAGCGCGTAACCGGCCAGGCGTTGATCGGCCTGATCGCATAGCGCGACGATCAATCGCGCATTGGCCCGCGTGACCATCCAGTGAAAGCTGCGCGCATTCAGGCGATCGGATTCGAAGCACTGGTTTTCCAGCACCAACAGTTCATCCACATCGGCAGGCTGGGCGAGGCGATATATAAAGTTCATGTCCGACACCGTAAAGAGTGAGTAACGAAACGGGACATTTCTACAAAGCCATGTTTTATAGAAAGGACTGTTTCCCGAAGGATCAACTCATGAATGCGGTGCCGGTGAAGACCGACGAAGTATCAGCACAACCTCAGCGTTCGGCAACTTTTAATGTCAATCCGCTGAAACCTGTTTCAACCCGAAGCCAACTGTTGATTGTTGTGGAGCGGCTCGAAGACTGGTCGTCTTACTTGCCCAGCGAACACTTGATCAGCGCCCAGGACTACCTGGAAAACCCGCCCCAGAACACTGCCGGTCAACGGGTGCAGGTGATCAACTTGTGCCGCAGTTACCGCTACCTGGGCCACGGTTATTACTGCTCGCTGCTGGCCGAAGCCCGGGGTCACCACGTGATTCCGTCGGTCAAAACCATCAGCGAACTGACCCGGAAATCCCTTTACGGCCTGGCCCTGGATGACCTCGACAAGCGCCTCGAACACGCGCTGCGGGACCATCCGTATGACGAAACCGAAGGCTTCACCCTGAGCCTGTATTTCGGTCAGACCGATCTCGCTCCGTTGCAGGACCTTGCCCGTCAACTGTTCGAGGCGTTTCCGGCGCCGATCCTGCTGGTGGAGTTTCGCAAGCGCGACAACTGGCACATCGTCGGCATCAAAACCGGCGCCTTGACCCGCCTGCGTGATCACCAGCAGGACCAGTTCGCTCAGTCTCTCGACAGTTTCAGCCGCAAGATCTGGCGCCAGCCCCGTTCCCCCCGCACCTATCGCTACGACCTGGCGATCCTGCATGACCCGCAGGAGGCGTTGCCGCCGTCCAACCGCAAGGCGCTGGATAATTTCATCCGCGTCGGCCAGCAACTGGGCGTGGACGTCGAGCTGATCGAGAAGAAGGATTACTCGCGGCTGGCCGAATACGACGCGCTGCTGATCCGCGAAACCACCAGCGTCGACAATCACACCTACCGCTTCGCCAAGAAGGCCGAGAGCGAAGGGCTGGTGGTGATGGATGACCCGGCGTCGATCCTGCGCTGCACCAACAAGGTCTACCTGACCGACCTGCTCAAAAGCCACAAGCTGGGCATGCCGGCCACGGAAATCCTCTACAAGGAGCGACCGGATGATTTGGAGCACGTTGCGGCACGGCTTGGCTTTCCGCTGGTGCTGAAAATCCCCGATGGCTGTTTTTCCAAGGGCGTGATCAAAGTGCAGGACGCGCAGCAATTGCAGGAAGCGGCGCGGGAACTGTTTGAGCATTCGGTGCTGTTGCTGGCCCAGGAATACCTCTACACCGAATACGACTGGCGCATCGGCGTGCTCAATCGCAAACCGGTGTTCGCCTGCCAGTACTTCATGTCCAAGGGGCATTGGCAGATTTACAACCACAAGGCCATCGATGCGGAAATCAACGGCGAGTGCCGCACGCTCGCGGTTCACGACGCGCCAAAGGCCGTGGTGGATCTGGCGGTGAAGACTGCCAACCTGATCGGCGACGGGCTGTATGGCGTCGACTTGAAGCAGTCCGGCGATCGCGTGGTGGTCATCGAAGTCAACGACAACCCCAACCTCGACGCCGGCATCGAAGACGCCTGGCTGCAGGACGATCTGTACGCGCTGGTGCTGGAAGAGTTCATTCGCCGCCTCGACATCAAACGTCGCGGTCTGGCGGGTTAGGCCGGTGATCAAGGGCCACCGCCTGGAGGCGGGCAGGTTACGGGAATGCGCCGAAGCCGAGGCCAGCGTGCTCTGGTTCAGCGACCCGGACGCCGCCGAAAAGACGCTGCTGCTGGAGCGCTTCAACCTCGACGACCACGCTCTGGCCTCGGCGCTCGACCCCGACGAGGTGTCGCGCATCGAGTTTCATCCGGACGCGCTGTTCATGATCTGGAAGCGCCCGGAAAACTACTCGGGCAAGGACACGTTTTCCTTCGACGTGTCGTCGTTCGGAGTGCTGCTCAGCCCCCATCACATGGTGCTGATCTGTGCCGACAGCAAGCAGATCAGCGACCTCGGACAGCACCGGCCGATGCACACGCTGCTGGACGTGTTGCTGGAGGTGCTGTTCCATAACATCCATCATTATCTGGGTCACCTCAAGGTGATCAAGATGATCGCCCGGGAATTGCAGCAGCAGTTCAATGCGTCGATGGACAGCCGCCATCTGGTGCAGATGTTCAACCTGAGCGAAAGCCTGGTCTATTACATCAACGCCATCGACAGCAACGGTTCGGTGCTGACGCGCCTGCGCAATCATGCCCACAAGCATCAGTTTTCCGGCGACAGCCTGGCACTGATCGAAGACATGATCATCGAGAACGAGCAGTGCCACAAACAGGCGAACATCTATTCCACGGTGTTTGCCAGCCTGATGGACGCGCGGGGCAATCTGGTCAACAACAACACCAATAACCTGCTGCGCAAGCTGACGTTGATCAACGTGGTGTTCTTGCCATTGAATCTGGTGGCGGGGATTGGCGGGATGTCGGAATACAGCATGATGACCACGCCCATTGCGTGGTGGATCAGCTACCCGGCGTTGCTGGTCGGCATGGCCGGGCTGGGCGTGGGGATGGTGGTGATACTCAAGCGCATGGCGCGGGCGAGTCAGTGATCAGTGGGCGCCCGAGGGGTTCCCACTGAACGTTGCGCGACGTCTTATTCCGACGCCTGCAAACCCTTCTGCCTCATCACCTGATTCTTTTCTTTCTTGTACTGCAGCGCGACTTCCGGCGCCGGGCCGCTCTTGCCGGTTTCCATCCACAAGCGCATGCGGCTGGCATCGGCGAAGTGGGTGTATTTGCCGAAGGCGTCGAGAATGACCACGGACACCGGACGATTGGCCATGCTGGTCAACAGCACCAGACAGTGACCCGCCTGGTTGGTGAAGCCGGTCTTGGTCAGCTTGATGTCCCAGTTGGATTTACGCACCAGATGGTCGGTGTTGCTGAAGCCGAGGATGTAATTCGGCTTGCGAAAGGTCACGGTTTTCTCCGGCGTGGTGCTCAGCTCGCGCAGCATCGGGTAGTTGCGTGCGGCCAGGGCCAGCTTGGTCAGGTCCCGCGCGGTGGATACGTTGTACACCGACAGCCCGGTGGGCTCCATGTACACGGTATGGTTCATGCCCAGTGACTTGGCCTTGGCGTTCATCGCCCGGATAAACGCCGGATAGCCGCCCGGGTAGCTGTGGGCCAGACTCGCCGCTGCGCGGTTTTCCGACGACATCAGGGTGATCAGCATCATGTCGTGGCGGTTCAGCTCACTGCCCAGCTTGACCCGGGAGAACACGCCTTTCATTTCCGCGGTCTGGGAGATGTCGACCTTGATCATCTCGTCCATGGGCAGCTTGGCGTCGAGGGTGACCATCGCGGTCATCAGCTTGGTCACCGAGGCGATCGGCACGACGATGTCGGGGTTACTCGCATACAACACCTGACCCGTTTGCAGGTCGGTGATCATGGCGCTGCCGGAGGCCAGATGAAGATTGGCCGGGTCGCGATTGAACGCCGCCGGCTCTTTCGCCAGTGCGGTGGTGGAAAATGCGGCAGTGGAAAGTGCGCAGCCTGTAAGTGCAAATAATAGGCCGATGACGGTTGGGCGAATTTTCAAGAGCAAAGCTCACTAAAGGATGGAAATAGCGTGGAACGTCGGACTTTCTTCAAGCACGACAACAAGTTCGGCGCATTTTAGGAGCAAGTTTCTGAAGTTGTCGATGGGGCGTCGCCGGGTTTCGCTAATAAAGCGCTGTTGTATAGGTCAGGTTCAGGTGGCGGATCCAAAAAGCCTGTATTTAAAAGGGTCGAATTACCGATTATGGCCTGGCTGTTAAACGGCGCTGCGCCTCAACATCGGATCGTCACGCAAAAAAAAGCCCGCGTCATTAAAGAGGCGGGCTAAAGGGGTGTGCGGAGCAACGCACGATTCACAGGGAAGAGCGAATAGGAGTTCAGCTGTTGAGTGAGCGGCATTCAAGTTGCTGCGACAGGGCCTGCGCCGCTGGCAGTGAAGGCAAAGGACCACTGACGGGTTCGCCGTTCTGCATCAGGTACCAGCACGCTAACAGACCGCGCTCACGAAGCTGAGGGGGAACTGCGCTGCCGACAACCGACATGATTTGAACCTTGGTCATAAGTGCCTCCAACAATCTATGGCGCTACTTTAAGGCCCGACCGGTTGATGCAGAAATCACCGCTCTCGATAGTCGTCATTGATGAGCGGGTAGGGACAGTGATGGGGACACGTGCGCAAAGCGGTGCTGCGCTCCGGCATCAATACCCCTGAAACAAAAACCCCGCCGGGAAGGCGGGGGCTGTGTTGGGTGAGGGCTGGCGACCATGAATCGACAGCCCTGTGCTCAGGAGCAAACCGCTGTTACCAGCGACCGCCACCGTGGTAATAGCCCGGTGGTGGGCCGTAATAACGTGGCGGGCCGTAGTAACGCGGTGCGTAGACGACCGGGCGCTCAACGACATAAGCCGGCTGGTAGTAAACCGGCGGTGGAGGCGGTGGCGCGTAATAAACCGGCGCTGGGGCCGCGTACACGGGAGCGGGTGCTGCGTAAACCGGCCCGGACGCCACTGCCGCGCCGACAACACCGCCGACGACCGCACCGATTACGGCGGCTCCACCCCAGCCCGGGCCGCCGCCATGGGCTTCAGCCTGGCCTGCGAGGGCGAGGGCGCCTAACAACAAGGCAACTTTGGGGATCTGACGAATCATGACTGTTCCTCGGTGTTCAGTCCCGTTGTCGCGAGCCTGCGTTACTCTCAGGCACTGCCACGGGATAACTTCTCAGACAACGGTTTCGAAAATATCTGCGAGGCCGTTGCGTAAATTTTGTGTAAGGTATTCGACACTTTTAATGACAATGGCTTTGCCGCTTTCGGCGCAGCGTCGCGATTCTACGCCTTTCCCCAGGCGTCTTCTAATACCACTCGGGAGATTTCATGTTGGTCACTGCCAGTAAGGAAACGCTGTTGTGCATGTCGCTGGCCGGACGCCCGGGCAACTTCGGCGTGCGCTTCCACAACCACCTGTATCAACAGTTGGGCTTGAACTTCTATTACAAGGCCTTTTCGCCGAACGACCTGCCTGCAGCCATTGCCGGTATGCGTTCATTGGGCATTCGCGGGTGCGGCGTGTCGATGCCGTTTAAAGAAGCCTCTATTGCACTGGTCGATGAACTGGACGCGTCTGCCGACGCCATTCAATCCATCAACACCATCGTCAATACCGATGGCCACTTGAAAGCCTACAACACCGATTACATCGCCATCGCCCAACTGGTCGATACCCATGAAGTGCCGCGCACCCGCTTTGCCTTGCGCGGCAGTGGTGGCATGGCCAAGGCCGTCGCCTGTGCCCTGCGTGACGCCGGCTTTACTGACGGGCTGATCGTGGCGCGCAACGAGCAGGCGGGCAGGGCGCTTGCACAGACCTGCGGCTTCGCGTGGCAAGCCGAACTGGGCAGCGAGCGCCCACCGCTGCTGGTCAACGTCACGCCGTTGGGGATGGCTGGCGATCAGGCCGATGCGCTGGCCTTCGACGTGTCCGCCATCGAACAGGCCGACACGGCGTTTGACGTGGTCGCCACGCCGGCGCGCACGCCGTTCATTGTCGAGGCCGAGCGCCTCGGCAAGCGCCTGATCACCGGTGACCAGGTCGCGGCGATACAAGCGCTGGAGCAGTTCATTCTTTACACCGGCGTGACGCCCACCGAGGAGCAGTATCAGGCAGCGGCGGCGTTCGCGCGGGGTTGATGCTTGCGCTTGGGTAACGCCAGGGTGTGCTTGGCTACCGATCTTCAGGCAGCACGCTGTCCCGCGGCAGACGGGGGACATGTGGGAGTGAGCTTGCTCACGAAGACGGTATATCCGCCGCTGCACATGCAGTGGATATACCCGCCCCTTCGCGAGCAAGCTCGCTCCCACAGGTTTTGCACCAGGCTTAGGATTCCTCGGAGCCGCTCTCAACCTTCCAGCAATGCCAGCCGCTCTTCCAGGGCGGCGATGCGGGCTTCGAGGGCTTCGATTCTCTCCGCCATCGCCGAGCTGCCCGCGCTGCCTGAATGGCTGCCGCCGCTATTGCGCTCTGCCGGATGCGCGCGGGCGGCAAGCATTGTCTCCCTGTCAGCCGGATCACCCAGCGCATGCATATAGCGGTCTTCGCGCTGGCCTGCCTGTTTCGGGATCAACACCGCCAGCCCTCGGCCAATGAGCCGGTCAAGCTGATGCAGCACGGCGTCGGTGTCTTCGAAATCGTGCATGCGGTTGCTGCGGGTCAACAGCTCGTTGATGGTTTGCGGGCCGCGCAGCAACAGCAGGCCGGTGAGGATGAGTTGCGCCGGCACCAGCTCCAGGGTTTTGTCGACGCGGTGTTCCCAGCGGTCCGCCCGGCTGCCCATGACCAGACGCGTCAGTTGCAGGCTTTCCAGTGCGCGCAGGCTCTGGCCAACCTGGCCGGGCGTGAGGTTCATCACCGGCTCGCGACTGGTCTTCTGGTTACAGGCCAGCACCAGTGCGTTGAGGGTCAGGGGGTAGGTCTCGGGATGGGTCGCCTGCTTCTCGATCAGGCAGCCCAAAATACGCACTTCGGTGCCGCTCAGCTGCAGCGCATCCGAGGCTTCAACGGTGTTTTCGGAATCCAGCTCGTCAGACATGACCCATTCCCCAAGCGTTGAAAAGGCTATGAGGGTAGGGGCTGGATGAGGTAAAAGACAAGCCGCGTTCGCGTCCGCCTCCGTGCGACTCATTTCCCGAGGAACTGCCATGACCCTTTCTCTTTACGCCGCTTCGATCCCTGTCTTCAAGCAAATGCTCACTGCCCTCAGCGCCGTCCTGGCCAAAGGCGAAGCCCACGCCACCGCCAAGAACATTCAGCCGGATGCCCTGCTGCAGGCGCGTCTGTTCCCTGACATGTTCCCGCTGGTGCGTCAGGTGCAGATTGCCGTTGATTTCGCCAAAGGCGCCGGCGCACGACTGGCAGGTCTTGAGCCGCCGAAGTACGAAGACACCGAAACCACCTTTGCCGATCTGCAAGCGCTGCTGACCAAAGTGCTGGCGTTCCTCGACACCATCAAGGCCGAACAGGTCGATGGCAACGAAGCGCGGGAAATCGTCCTGCGCCCTGGCACCGATAAAGAAAAGCGTCTGAGCACCCAGACCTACCTGCTGCATTACTCGCTGCCGCAGTTCTTCTTCCACGTCACCACCACCTATGACCTGCTGCGCCACAACGGCGTGGAAGTCGGCAAGCGCGACTACATGGGCGCTTACTGACAGGCCTTGCTGCCCGGCTCTGCTCGGGCAGCGACACGTGGCTCGTCCGGCGCCTGGCTCCCAAGCGCCCGGCTCTGATAACCTCCGCGTCCTGATTTACGCCACATCCGATCGACCGCTCCGCGAGGACTGGTCGTTTCGTCGTTCTGGAGATTTCATGTTTTTCCCCATCTACCTGCTGTCGGCTGCTGGTTTTACCGTGCTGACCACAGAGTTCGTCATCGTCGGTCTGCTGCCCGCCATCGCCCGCGACCTGGCCGTCACCATCCCCCAGGCCGGCTTGCTGGTCACGCTGTTCGCCTTCACGGTGGCCTGCTTCGGACCGTTCCTGACGGCGTATTTCTCGCGCTTCGAGCGCAAGCGCCTGTTCATTTCGGTGCTGATCATGTTTGGCGTCTCCAACGCCGTTGCCGCGCTGGCGCCCAACATTTGGGTGATGGCCGCCGCGCGGCTGATCCCGGCCCTCGGGCTGCCGGTGTTCTGGGCCCTGGCCAGCGAAACCGCCGTAGACATCGTTGGCCCTGACCACGCCGGCCGCGCGATTGCCAAGATCGGTTTCGGTATCGTCTGCGCCACGGTGTTCGGTATCCCCGTCGGCACCTTGATCTCGGACGCCATCGGCTGGCGCAGCGCCTTCGCCGTCCTCGCGGTGATGGCGTTCGCCAAGGCGCTGCTGCTGTTCATTTACCTGCCCAGCAGCGTGCACAAGGATCAGGCCTCGTTCCGCAGCCAGTTCCGCATTCTGCGCAGCCCGTTGATGCAGGGCCACGTGCTGCTGTCGGTGCTGGTGTTCAGCGGCATGTTCACCGCCTACACCTATCTGGCGGACATGCTCGAGCGCCTCGCCGGCTTCAACGGCACGGTGGTGGGCTGGTGCCTGATGGGCTTCGGCGCGGTGGGCTTGCTGGGCAATTCACTGGGCGGGCGGCTGGTGGATCGCCACCCACTGATCGCCAGCCTGACCTTCTGTACCTTCATGATCGGCGGCATGGTCATGGTGGTGCCGAGCATGCATTCCCTGCCTGCGCTGGCCCTGGCGCTGGCCGTGTGGGGCGCAACCCAGGCGGCGCTGTTCCTGGTCAGTCATGTCCGGCTGATGAAAGCGGCGCCACAGGCCCCGGCCTTCGCCGCATCGCTGAACATCGCCGGGGCCAATCTGGGCATCGGCATTGGCGCAATCATCGGCGGGCGGGTGATCGATCATCTGGGCCTTGGCAGTCTGGGCTTCGCGGCGGCTGGCATTATTCTGCTGTCCATCGTGCTGGCCCTGCTGCTGATGACCGTCCGCCCAAACCCCGCAGCCTGCGACGCCTAGTCCGGGAACAGCTGCCGCCGTGCGCCTTCGGTAATCGCGACGATGCCGGGGTGCTTGACCTTGCGCTCGACCGAAATCGCGTAGAACGACTCGGTCACGGCATCGGTATGGCCGATCAATTCGACGTCGTATTGCTCGATCACTTCATCGGCGATCACGCTTGGCGCAATGAAAATCCCGCTGCCGGATTTGCCAAAGGCCTTCATCAGGGCGCTGTCGTCGAACTCCCCGACGATTTTCGGCTGGATATTCTGCTCGGCGAACCAGCGCATCAGGCGACTGCGCACCACCGTTTGCTGTCCTGGGACCAGCAGCGGCGCGCCTTGCATGCCGTGGGGGAAGTTCTCGCCGTACAGGGCGGCGAGGGCGCGGGTGGCGAAGAAACTCACGCCGCATTCGCCCAGCTTCTGGCTGTAGCCTTTAATGTCCAGATGAGAGGGCATCGGGCTGTCGGAAATCACCAGGTCCAGGCGCTGAATCGCGAGATCCGCCAGCAGGCGTTCGAGCTGGTCTTCCCGGCAACTGATGCGCACCAGCTCATTGAGCGCCATGCTCGGCGCGATGAGCCGGTAGACAATGGATTTGGGCACGACATCGGCGACGCCGACGCGGAAGAGGATTTGCTGCTCGTCGGGCTGTGCGCGCAACACCGCTTCTAGCTCGCCACCCAGCTGGAACATCTGCTCGGCGTAGGGCAGGGCGACGCGGCCTGTTTCGGTCAGCTCCAGCTGGCGGCCAACGCGCTTGAACAACTCGACGCCGTAGGTCTGCTCCAGCAGGCTGATTTGCCCGCTGATGGTCTGTGGTGTGAGGTTCAATTGCTCGCAGGCGCGAACAATACTGCCGGTCTTGGCCACGACCCAGAAATAATGCAGCTGTCGGTAATTGAGCATGGGCATCTTCACTTCGGGAAAACCGAAGTATACGCCTGAAAAATACGAATTTTGCTGAAGTGTTTCCGTCCCTAGAATGCCGCTCTATCCCCTGAACTGATCCTGGACACTCGCGTATATGGAATACCTTCTGGAACTGGCTGCAAGCCCAACGGCGTGGATCGCTCTGGCGACACTGGTCGTCATGGAAATCGTGCTCGGTATCGACAACCTCATTTTCATCTCGATTCTCACCAACAAGCTGCCGGTTCATCAGCGCACCAAGGCGCGCCGGATTGGTATCAGCATGGCGTTGATCCTGCGTCTGGGCCTGCTGACCACCGTGGCGTGGATTGTCCAGTTGACCGCACCGGTGATCGAAGTGTTCGGCCAGGCCTTCTCCTGGAAGGACATGATCCTGATCGCCGGTGGCCTGTTCCTGGTCTGGAAGGCAACCACCGAGATTCACCACAGCGTCGACGTCAAAAGCGAAGCCGAGAAAGCTGCGTCCAGCACCGTCACCCTGGGCATGGCCGCTGCGATCGGTCAGATCCTGATGCTCGACCTGGTGTTCTCCATCGACAGTATCGTCACCGCCGTTGGCATGACCGAGCACTTGCCGATCATGGTCATCGCCGTGGTGGCCGCCGTGGTCGTGATGCTGGTGGCGTCGGAGCCCCTGGCCAAGTTCATCAACGATAACCCGACCGTGGTCATGCTGGCGCTGGGCTTCCTGATCATGATCGGCATGACGCTGATCGCCGAAGGCTTCGGCGCCCACGTTCCGAAAGGCTACGTGTACACCGCGATGGCGTTCTCGGCTCTGATTGAAGTGCTGAACATGCTGGTTCGTCGGTCCCGCCAGCGCCGCCTGGACGCCGAAGCGCAGGGCCAGAAGGTCTGACGCCTGGATAAGCTTCGCCCGCCGATAAAGAGCGAAGCAGCACAAAAGCAGGGCAATAAAAAACGGTCGGGAATGGGATGCCATTACCGACCGTTTTCATGTGTACGGTGATCAGTCGTTACACGGCAGTATCAATGGGCCGTGACATGACGGATTTTGCGTTGTGCGCGTTCTACGGATTTCGCGGCTTCGGTTTCCCGATAATGCGGATGATGGCGACGCGAGATACGCATCACCCCCCATAACATGGCGGCCGCAACGGCCAGCCAGGCAGCGATCAACATCACAATGGTCATTCCGAGGCTCATGGCTTCCTCCGGCTCTTCTCTTCGTCTCTTAGTAACCGACAGTCTAGTCTCCCTGTTGTTGCCAAAAATTGACCGGTGGTAGGAATTGCATGACCGATTTGTTCTATCCACTCGCGTTGACAGCGTTTCGGGCTATACCGCAACCGGTGGCGGCTCTATCATCCGCGTTCCGGCCGGATCCAGGGATCCCTCGCCATCAGTCAAGTGAGTGAAGAACGTGCGGGCATTGACGCGATTGGATAGCGTTGCAGGTCGACGCAAATGGCTGGCGCTGGCCGCCGTGCTGGTCTTGGCAGGCTGCTCGAATGCCCACAACTGGAAACCCGGCTATCCGCCGATGTACAAGACACTGCCCGACCGGGTTGAAATCAACGCGGTGCCGTCGTTCCGGGGCAAGGATTATCAAAGCGCGCCGTTCGCACTGGCCAGCATGCTGACCGTCCATGGCGTACAGACCACGCCGGGGCTGCTGGAAAAACCGCTCAAACTCCCGGGCGCCGAAGACAAGCTCGACCGCAGCATGTTGGACCTGGCTCGCGAATACGGGTTTGTGGTGTATCCCGTCGACCACGGTTTCCCGGACCTGCTGGCGCAGGTGTCGGCGGGGTATCCGGTCATGGTGCGGTTTTCGGACGGCTCGATGTTCTGGAAAGAACAGCGCTACGGCGTGCTGGTCGGGTTCGATCAGAACAAGCGAACGGTGCTGATCTATACCGGGCCTGGGCGAGTGACGGCGAGCTTCGATTCGTTCACCTCGGACTGGAACGACGCCGGCAACTGGGCCGTGCTGATCCAGAGCCCACGCCAGGTGCCGGTGCCGGTAGACCGCGAGCGCTGGCTCAAAGCCGCCAATGATCTGGCCCAGGCCGGTCAGGAACAGGCGGCGGGCGAGGCGGTGAAGGCGCTGAACAATCCAGCTGCCCGTTAACGGTTGGCCGTTCATCGCCCCTGATTCAGAACCCCAGCTTGTCCCGCAGGCTGTAATACCAGGCACCCAATGCCGTCAGCGGCGTGCGCAACAATTGCCCGCCGGGGAACGGGTAGTGCGGCAGGCCGGCGAAGGCGTCGAATCGCTCTGCCTGTCCGCGCAAGGCTTCGGCCAGCACTTTGCCGGCCAGATGGGTGTAAGTCACGCCGTGTCCGCTGCATCCCTGGGAGTAATAGATGTTGTCGCCCAGCCGGCCGACCTGGGGCAACCGCGACAAGGTCAGCAGGAAGTTTCCGGTCCAGGCGTAATCGATCTTCACGTCCTTCAGTTGCGGAAACGCTTTGAGCATCTTCGGCCGGATGATCGCTTCGATGTTCGCCGGATCGCGGGCGCCGTAGACCACGCCGCCGCCGAAGATCAGACGCTTGTCGCCGGAGAGCCGGTAATAATCCAGCAGGTAGTTGCAGTCCTCGACGCAGTAATCCTGGGGCAGCAACGTGCTCGCCAGTTCCTCACTCAGTGGCTCGGTGGTGATCACCTGCGTGCCACAGGGCATCGATTTGGCCGCCAGTTCCGGGACCAGATTGCCCAGATAGGCGTTGCCTGCGACGATGACAAACTTCGCCCGGACCTTGCCCTCGGCGGTGTGCACGACCGGGCTGGCACCGCGATCGATGCGGGTGGCCGCAGACTGTTCATAAATGACCCCGCCCAGGGACTCGACCGCCGCCGCCTCGCCCAGCGCCAGGTTCAGCGGGTGGATGTGACCGCCGCTCATGTCGAGCATGCCGCCGATGTACTGGTCGCACGCCACCACTTCACGGATGCGGCGCTGGTCCATCAGCTCCAGTTGCGTGTGGCCGTAGCGTTCCCAGAGACGTTTCTGCGACTCCAGATGGCCCATCTGCTTGGGCGTGATCGCGGCGAAAACCCCGCCGTCTTTCAGGTCGCACTGGATCTGGTATTTGGCGACGCGGTCCCGGATGATCTGCGCGCCCTCGAAGGCCATGTGCCCGAGCAATTGTGCTTCCTTGGGCCCGACGCTCTTTTCGATGGTGTCGATGTCGCGGCTGTAGCTGTTGACGATCTGTCCGCCGTTACGTCCCGAGGCGCCGAAACCGACTTTCGCCGCTTCCAGCACGGTAACCTCGAAGCCGTGTTCCAGGAGAAACAGCGCGCTGGAGAGCCCGGTGTAACCGGCGCCGATGATGACCACGTCGGTCTCGACGTCCCCCTGCAGCCGAGGCCGAACCGGAACCGGATTGGCGGAAGCGGCGTAATAGGAATGTGGGTATGGCGTGTTCGTCATCCTGTAACCCCTGTTTTATATTTTTTACGAGTGGGCGGATCCTACCTGAGATGAAATTTTGCGGCCAGCCGACGCTGGAGGTTTGCGGGCCTTGACGCGATGCCGGTAAGGCATTGGCCACCGAGGCACGGGCGCGTTCATTTAGCCCGATTCGCCCGTACAGGGGCAAATAGCTCGCACATTCATAGGCTTAGGGATGAATCAAAGTTGACAGCGTTCCGGATCCCGGTAGAATGCCGCCCCACAGCAGGCACGTAGCTCAGTTGGTTAGAGCACCACCTTGACATGGTGGGGGTCGTTGGTTCGAGTCCAATCGCGCCTACCAAACAAATCCGCTCTGCTGGGCGGTAACGAAAAAGGGTGACCCGAGAGGGCCACCCTTTTTTGCTTGCTCGAACCTGAATCACCCCAGGCGAGCGGCCATTGCGCCGGCCGATCAGTCGGCCTTGGCGCGGGTGATGCGGCCCGCCCTGATCTCGTCCACATAGGCGCGCAGGCGGTCAGCGTCCTTGTACTGCTGGTTCATCAAGTGCAGCACCGCGACCACGTCGACATCGTTGACCCGTTCGGCCAGTCGGCTGATTTCGCCTGCAGTGCTTTCCAGATTGGCCGCGATGGTGCTCAGGTCACGCTTGAGTTCCAGCGCTGATTTCTTCATGCCCACGGTGCCGCTCTCCACTGTTGATGACGCCCGGGTCCGCGACCCTGGTTCAGGCGCGGCGGCGACGCACTATATCAAAGCACGACGGTAAGCCACGACAACCGGGCACGAAAAGGGCGCTGTTCAAGCGCCCTTAATGATTCGTCTGTAATGGCCCGCGCCTACGTAGTGCTTCAACCGCCAGCGCCGCCTGCGCTCGACGAACCCGAGCCCTTGCTGCCGCCGCCATTGGTGGTATCGCCACCGGGCAAATCGGCATCGTTGTTATTGCCGGTGCCATTGCTCATCGACGTGCCGCCGCCAATGCTGATGCCTTTCTTGGTTTGCGTGTCCACATCAGAGCCCTGGCGAGCCGGGTCGCTGCCCTGTACGCGCGGGTCGATGCCGGTCTGGGAAGGTGGCGGACCCATGTCTGGCGATGTGGCGCCAGCCAGCGCTGTGAGGGAAGTGCATGTCAGTGCGCAACCGAGGGTGAACGCAGTCAATAATCTGTTCATCAGGTGATCTCCGTGTCGTGATTCCTTGTCATCATTGGGCATCTGAAGTTCGTCCGAAGTGCCATGATGGCGACAGGCGGCATGTTCGGTGCGCAAGTCGAGGGCCCTCGTTGATTCACCCAAGCATCCGCTGGCGATCGGGAGGCCGGTCATGGCGTTTACCGCCCGAGTCTCGCTGATCGACGGCGACTCTGTAGGTTGATCCGCCCATGTCGATGCTACGGGGAAATAATTTGCATATTCATAGGCTTAGTGGGCGAAAAAGACGTTGACAGTCATTTGAATATCCGTAGAATGCCGACCCACAGCAGGCACGTAGCTCAGTTGGTTAGAGCACCACCTTGACATGGTGGGGGTCGTTGGTTCGAGTCCAATCGCGCCTACCAAACAAATCCGCTCTGCTGGGCGGTGACAAAAAAGGGCGAATCGAAAGATTCGCCCTTTTTTGTTGCCCGAAATTTTCCCGTCGGGCCAGCGGTGCTCACGTCAGCCATAGCCCCTATGGCCGGACGTTTTGACCCTATTCGATACCCGCAAGCCTCTGCGCGCCGCGAAATAAATCCGGTTTTTTTCCCGCTACCGTCTGGACCTTTTCCCATGATGCGCGATCATCAGTGCATGGAAATCCAGAGGAGGTGTGTATGTTTAGCCGGTCGTTGACCCTTGCCGTTTTGTTCGCCGTGTCGAGCCCTTTGCTGGCTGCCGACTGTGATGGCCCACTTTCCCAGGAGCGCGGCAAGGCCCGTCCACTGATCGTTATCGCGTCGAGTTCGGCAGACCCGACGCTGGGGGCCCTTAAGAAAAGTCTGGACGAACCCGCCAACAAAGATGGTTTCGCCAAACGTGACATGGTCCTTTACACCATCATCAATACCGTGGGGCAGCGTAACGGTAAAGACCTCGACGCCCAGACCACCATGGCCCTGATCCGCGAACTCAAGCTTGGCGCCCAGACAGAAAAACAGGCGCAGGTGATTCTGGTGGGCAAGGACGGCGAGAAGAAAATGACTCACAACGGCCCCATCGATCCGAAGGAGATTTTCAGCACCATCGACCAGATGCCGATGGCCGAGAAGGAAGCAGCCGCCGCTGCTCCACCTGCGCCCGTCGCCGAGCCGAAGACCGCAACGCCGTCAGGCAAATCGGCCAAGCCCGGTAAGGCCGCGCCTGCTGCACCGCCCGCCGGGCTGGATGATTAAGCGCTCGGACGGCTTACCCATGGGGCTCGCTTGAGGTTGCTGGTAACATCGTTCCTTTTTTAACGAAAAGGACGTTTGATGAATGGGACTGGCATGAAACATTGGGCGGGCGCTGTGGCACTGATCCTGTTGTCGGGTTGCATGAGCTTGAATCAGACACGTTCGGCAGGGCCGGCGCAGGTTTACACCAGTCAGAAGCCTGCGGTCGCCGTCGCCGAATGCATCAAGGTCACCTGGGCCAACGTTCAGCTGTTCGGTGATGTGGCTGACGTGTTCATGGCTAAGGGCGAGCCGGGCGCTTTCACGGTCTACACCACCGAGGGCGAATATTTCGCTGACGTGGCGGGCAAGGCGGGCATGACCAAGGTCAATTTCTACGCCAAGCCCGGCGCCAAGGTGATCGAGCAACGTGGCGCGGTGCTCGCGACCTGTCTTTGAGTCAGACCTGATAATTGACCTGCGCATGCTGACCGGTGCTGTTTCATCTACCGGCGCCACGCAGGTTTTTAACGCTACAAGCCCTGCACATTGGCCGCTTCACATTGGCGGCGTCACGCCATTTTCCCCTGCAGAAATCGACAGCGCCGTCAGCGAGTTGTCCGAACCTTTCTGCGCCTGCAGCACCACCTTCACGCCGGGCTTGAGCAAGCTGCGATCGCCTGGCACCAGGTTGACGATCGGCACGTCATCAGGGATGACGATCTTCTTCTGCCCGCCTTTGTAATTCACCGTGATGGTGCGGCCATTACTGGCGACCAAATCGCCGACCGATCCGTTGGTCATCGTGCTGTCCGGCGTCAGGTCAAAGGCCCGATGGCCATCCCCCGTGCCCGCCATTTCCGGCGGGAACACATGCACCTCGAGCGCCTTCAACGAACCGTCCGGCAGCGGCACCGCGGCGGAGCCGATGTAGCTGCCCGGTTTGATTTCCGACACCTGCGCCAACGTGACGCCGCGAATCTGCGTGTCAGGCGTCAGCGCAACCTGCAGGTCCTCTCCGCGATTGCTGTGAATTTTCAGCGCATCGCCTTCGATCGCTGTGATGGCGCCGCGCACGCGGGTGGGTTTGCTGTCTTCGGCGTGGGCTGGCAGCGCTGCCGATAGCAGCGCGCTGAGCAATCCCGAGATGAGAAGAGAGTGGCGGAGGGTCTGGGTCTTGGAGGTCTTCATTGGCGGCGCGAATCCGGTGATGGGTCGAGCACGCAGCATAGCGGTAGTGCACAAGGTGGTGCATGACATTGCCGTCAGCCAGTACGCTTCGATGCCGCCTGGCATGCAGGATGCGAAGTCATTCAGATAGACTATTTGCATAGTCATATAGAACAAAAATGAATTTAATTAATTAAATGGCCGGTGCTAATGTTTTAAGCAGTCGGCGAAACCCCAGGATTTGGTTATTAAAAATTCTCGTTCGGCGACGACCATCTCACTCACCGGGTAAGGGAACACCATGGCCGTTTTCGATCAATTGAGCCGTCGGCGGGTGCTGAGCCTCGCCGGCGCTGCGCTGGCATCGCCACTTCTGCTGTCATTGCCGCGCGGCGTCTGGGCTGCGGACGAACATGCGGAGCATGCCGGGCACGGCGCCGACGTCAGTGGCGGGGCGAGCGAGCCGGCGGGCACGGGCGAATTCATCAGGCTCGATCAGCCGAGGGCGCTGAAGCTTGCGATCAACTTGAACGCCGTGTGCCTGGCCCCCGTGGTCATCGCCCACGGGCAGGGCTTTTTCAAGAAGCACAATCTGGACGTCGAGCTGGTCAATTTCGGCAACTCGACCGAAGTGTTGCTGGAAGCCATTGCGACGGGCAAAGCGGACGCCGGCATCGGCATGGCGTTGCGGTGGCTGAAAGCGCTGGAGCAGGGCTTCGACGTCAAGCTGACTGCCGGAACACACGGCGGCTGCTTGCGGTTGCTGACGGCGGCGAGTGGCAACGTGAAGACACTCGAAGACCTCAAAGGCAAGGCCATCGGCGTGACCGACATGGCCAGTCCCGACCGTAACTTCTTTTCCATCCTCCTGAAGAAACATGGCGTCGACCCAGTGCGCGACGTCGAGTGGCGCCTGTATCCGGCCGACTTGCTGGGTACGGCGCTGGAGCGCGGCGAAGTGCAGGCGGTGAGCGGCAGCGACCCGTTCATGTACCGACTGATCAACGCCGGCAAGGCTCGCGAACTGTCGTCGAATCTGGTGGAGGACTACGCCAGCCTCAGCTGCTGCGTGGTGGGCGTGACCGGCAAACTGGCGCGGGACGACAGACGCGCCGTGGCGGCCCTGACTCAGGCGATTCTTGAAGCCCACGATTACTCGGTCAAGCATCCGGAGGAGGTGGCCAAAGGGTTCCAGGCTTACGCGCTGAACACCACCACCGAGGAAGTCGTCGCCATCCTCCACGATCACACCCATGGACATCACGCCGTCGGCGCGGTACTGACCGCCGAGATCGCCACCTACGTTCGCGACCTGAAAACCGTCGAGGTCATCCGTCAAAGCACTGATGCCAACGCCTTTGCTGCGGAGATCACTGCCGATGTCTTCAGTTGAGCTGGCGGCCGGCGTCGAACGGCTGAAACACCCGGCGGGGCGCTTCTGGCTGCACGGCGTAGTGGCGGCGGCGGTCTGGCTCGCGGCGGCGCTATTGATCGTGTATCTGCCCAACGCCACCCGTCTCTGGCCGATGACCCAGGGTCTGGCGAATCTGTGCCCGATCATGGCCGGGCTGATCCTGCTGGCGGTGGTTGCGGGGCGTTGGTCTCCGCGCATCGCCACGCGTACGCAAACGCTCGGCCCCTGGCTGATCGCGCTGCCGATTCTACTCACGATCTGGGAGCTGCTCACCGCCAAATTCGGCGTATTGCCGGTGCCGTTCTTCGCGCCACCCCAAGCGCTGCTGGACGTCTACGTCGAGGACTGGCCGCGCCTCGCCGACAGCCTGTTTCATTCGGCAATTCTCCTGGGCAGCGGTGTCGCCCTTGGCGCACTGACAGGGTTCATCGCCGGCGTCGCCATCGGCTGGTCGCGGAGCATCGGCTACTGGCTGCACCCGGTGTTGAGGATCCTCGGCCCGGTGCCGTCCACCGCCTTGCTGCCGCTGTGCTTCTTTCTGTTCCCCAGCAGTTGGAGTGCGAGCGTGTTTCTCATTGCGCTGGCGACCTGGTTTCCGGTGACGGTGCTGACGTGGTCAGGGGTGTCGAGCGTCGACAAGGCCTACTACGACGTGGCCCGTACCTTGGGCGCAAGACAGGGTTTTCTCATCTTCAAAGTGGCGATTCCCGCAGCGCTGCCTCACGTTTTCGTCGGCTTGTTCATGGGCCTCGGCGCATCGTTTTCCACCTTGGTGGTCGCCGAGATGATGGGTGTGAAGTCCGGCATCGGCTGGTACCTGCAATGGGCCCAGGGGTGGGCGGCGTACGCCAACATGTACGCAGCATTGTTGATCATGGCGCTGGCCTGTTCGGGGCTGATCTCGGCGCTGTTTCTGATTCGTGACCGTCTGCTGGCGTGGCAGCAAGGAGCAATGAAATGGTAAATGCAGCCAGAGCGGCAAGCGCCGAGCACAGTCGTGGTCTGGCGCTGCGCATCGATAACCTGAGCCACGGTTTCTCCCTCGAAGGGCACAAGCTGCCGGTGTTGCAGCGGGTGTCGCTGGAGGTTGAACCGGGGGAATTCGTCGCCCTGTTAGGACCGTCGGGTTGTGGAAAGTCCACCCTGCTGCGGCTGGTCGCGGGGCTGGAAGGTGCGGACAGCGGGAGCATTACGGCGGACGGTGTGGCGATCACCGGGCCGGATCCGACGCGGGTGGTGGTGTTTCAGGACCCGACCCTGTACCCGTGGCGTCGGGTCTGGGACAACGTTGCCCTCGGCCTGGAAGCCCAGGGTCTGCTAAAAACCACGAAGGGCAAGGTTGATGAGGCCTTGGCGAAGGTCGGTTTGACTCAATTCGCACGAGCCTATCCGCGACAGCTGTCGGGCGGCATGGCCCAGCGGGTGGCGCTGGCGCGGGCGTTGGTCAACGAGCCAAGACTGCTGATTCTCGATGAGCCGCTGGGCAAGCTCGATTCGCTGACCCGGATTGCCATGCAGCAGGAGTTGATCGATCTGTGGCAACGCCAGGGTTACACGGCGCTGTTGGTCACCCACGATGTCGAGGAGGCGCTGCTGCTCGCCAATCGCGTCATTGTCTTCAGCGACCGGCCCGCGCAGATCAAGGCCGAGCTGATCATCGACCGTGCCTATCCACGGCACCGTGACGACCCGTATCTGGTTGACCTGCGCAAACAGATTCTCGGATTGCTGGGGTTGGGGCAGAGCTGGTAGGCAGAGCATGTACGTAAAGACTGGCCGCCGGGCTGTGCGCATGTCGTCGAGCGACTTCGCACAGCCCGGCGCGTGACGTTATTGCTGAAGCGAAATCGACGTGCTCGCCAGTTTCGGCTGGTTGTACAGGCTGACCAGCACTTCATCCAGCACCGAAGACGCACCCCATGGACGCGGGTCGTTGAGGATCGCGACCACCACCCAAGTGTTGCCGTTGCTGTCGCGGCTGAATCCCGAAATAGCCCGTACGGTGTTCAGGGTGCCGGTCTTGATGTGGGCTTCGCCGCGCAGGGCGGTACGTTTCAGGCGTTTGCGCATGGTGCCGTCCATCCCTGCCAACGGCAGCGAACTCATGAATTCGGCTTGAAACGGGCTGTTCCACGCGGCCTGGAGCATCTGCGCCATTTCCCGTGCGCTGACCCGTTCGGCGCGGGACAGGCCTGAACCGTTTTCCATCACCAGATGCGTCGCGATGATGCCTTTCTTCGCCAGCCATTGGCGCACCACACGCTGTGCGGCTTTGGCGTCGTCACCGTCGGCTTCGTTACGGAACTCGGCGCCCAGGCTCAGGAACAGCTGCTGGGCCATGGTGTTGTTACTGAATTTATTGATGTCGCGGATGATCTCCGCCAGATCCGGCGAGAAGGCCCTGGCCAGCAACTTGGCGCTGCCCGGTGTCACGTCCAGACGGTCCTTGCCGAGAATGGTCCCGCCCAGTTCCTGCCAGATGGCGCGCACGGCACCGGCGGTGTAGGTCGGGTGATCGAGCAGCGACAGATAGGTCTGGGAGTTGCAGCCGTCACCCAACTGGCCGGACACCGTGACGGTGATGCCGCCATCGGCTTCCGGCACCGGGTTGTACAGCACGTCGCCGGTGCACTTGCTGGATGACAGCGCCTTGACCTGGTTATTGATGTGGATCGCGGCGATGGGCGGCTCTACCGAAACCAGAATCCTGCCGCCGTCGTTGCGGGTGACGAAACGCAGGGCCTTGAGGTTGACCATCAAGGAGTCAGGGCGCACCAGGAACGGCTTGTTCTTATCGTTGCCATCGTCATCGAACACCGGCAGTTGCGGTTGTACGAAATGGCTGCGATCGAGCACCAGATCGCCGGTCACCTGCTGCACGCCGTTGGCACGCAGGTCGCGCATCAGCAGCCACAAGCGTTCCATGTTCAGCTTGGGATCGCCGCCGCCCTTGAGGTACAGGTTGCCACGCAGAACGCCATTGCTGAGGGTGCCGTCGGTGTAGAACTCGGTTTTCCATTGATGGGTCGGGCCGAGCATTTCCAGGGCGGCGTAGGTGGTCACCAGCTTCATGGTCGAGGCCGGGTTGACCGACACGTCGGCGTTGAAAACAGTCGGGGTGCCGGGGCCGCTGACCGGCAGCATCACCAGCGAAAGCGCATCGTTCTGCAGCTTGCTGGCTTTGAGTGCTTCCTGAACCTTGGGGGGCAGGGCGGTATTGATAGGGGCGGCGGCGATGGAGAACGAGAGGGGCAAAAGCAGGGTGGCGATAAACAGCGGACGCAAAGACTTGATCATTCAATAAACCCTACTGCAGCGAACAACGAAGATGAAGAGGGGGTGAATTCCCTCGCATTGTGAACGATCCACCAGAAAATGCCCGATGGCAGGGCGTGACACTGGCGTTTCGGTAAAGCGGCATTATGCCCCAAGCTTTCGTGACTTGCGCCGGGGTACTGCCGTCAAACGGCGCTATTTTTTGCGCTTGCCCATTCAAAGTCACGTTAAACCGTGGTTTTTTCCCGTAACGCCGGCTGCAGGCCGCCATTTCCTGGCAGCATTCGTGACGTCCGGCTGCGGTTTTGTCCGGTGAACACAACAAAACCTCGAATCCCGGACACAAAAAAGCCATCCCGAAGGATGGCTTTTTAGGTATCAGCTCGGCGGGAAGGCCCGCCAGCTCATCAGACAGCCGCGTTGATCGGCTTTTCCGGGTACCAGGCGTCCTGCAGAGGGCTGACTTCAACTTCAGTCAGCTCGCTACGGCCTTTGAGCCATGCTTCGACAGCAGCGCGCTGTTCTTCGCTGACCGAACCACGGTTCGCCAGGCAAACCAGACCGAAGTCGTCGCCGCCGACGTAGTCCAGACCGTTAGCGTCCATGGCCTCTGTCAGGAAAGCGTCGAGGAAAGCGTCGATGGCCTCGTCATCCAGGTCCTCTTTGAAGCCCAGCTTCAGTTCGAAGCCCAATTCCTGGAACTCGTCGACACAGAGTTTTTTGCGCAGACGACGGGAGCGGTTAGTGGCCATGAAGCGTTCCTCTTGAGTAATTTCGGGGCGCAGTCTATCAGCTTCGTCCTGATGGCGCCTGCTTGATGCTGATCAGGGTTGTCGCATTTCTCACTGTGGTCGGGGAGGGGCTGGCGCTGGCGCAGAGAGCTTTGGGATGACTCATAGCCATGATGCGCGAAAAGTTGCGCACTCGTTTCGTGAGAATGGGGTGGTTGATGGGTTGGAGGCCACGTCGTTCGTAGTGTGCAGACGAGTGCGCAAGAAGTTGCACAGGGGTGCGCAACTTCTTGCGCACTTCTTCTTTGTTTTCGGGTTTAGCGTTCGCTTAAGCCTGCCGTTTTTCTTCGCAAGCAATTGATTTATATCGGCTAATTCACAGCTGGCACAACCCTTGATATCTCCGTCGCCCCCGGTTCGGCAAACACGCCTGCCTGATGGTTTTTGAGCACGGAGAGCATCCTTGGCAAACCCCGTAGTTACGCCCGGCAGCGACCAGAAACGCGAGCCTCAAGTGGCGATCGTTCCGCTTGATCTGATTCAGCTTCAGGACGTTGGCGTCGGTGCTGCAAACGTCGATGCCTGGTTACAGGAGATCAGCGGCGGGGTTGTTTCGCTTGATCGAATCAAGGCCCAGGCAGGCGGACTGCCGGTGGTAGGCAACATCATGGCGCTGGTCGATGCCTTGAATGACATCGCCAGGTTATGGAGCAGCGAGAAGCGCGATCCGCTGGATTGGGTGAGTCTGGGCATCAATCTGATCGGAGTGATGCCACGCCCGCCTCGCATGGCGGCGGCACGGATGAGCCTGCGGCCAATGCTGTTTCTGGTGCGCCAGGAGATGCGTCGGAGCGGGAAATTGGTGTTGGGTGGCGTGCTGATCGAGATTCTGATCGGGCACCTCAACGCGGACATCGTCGGGACGCTTGATGACTTTGTGCCACAGGCGCAGGCCAAGCTCCCCGGCATTCTTGAGGATGCCGGAAAACTTGGGGAAGGTGTGCTTCTTGAGATCGCTTCCGGTCTTGAAAAGCTGGTTGACCCGAAGCTGAACGCCAGCGCTGATTTGCTTGAGGCCGAACAGCGGGTTCAGGTCGCTGGGGATCAGTGGGCGTATGACCCCAAAGCCGCGATTGGCAACATTTTTGCGGCCGCTGCGGATGTTTGCATTGCTGCGGGTAAAGGCGCTGTAAACGGTGCTGCCGAATATTTCGTGCCTGAAGCGCTGAAGGCGCAGGTGCTCAGACATGCGGCCTCGTTGCGATCACTGGGCCCGGAGCTTCGGGATCAGATCAATCGTCTGGCGGATCCTGGGGTTCAGAATTCCATTGGTTCGCTCCTGCTCACGCTGGGTGATGCGGTGGTCACCTGGCGGTCGCGCAATGGGCATGGCCAGTCGTTCAACATCAAACCGGGGATGGTTAATCAGGCCAAGCGCAAGGCGAGTGAAGGCAAGCTTGAGGCTGTTCAGTTCGAGAAGCCTGCAAAGGGTCGGCCCAACGAACAGAAGAATTGCGCCTGTGCGGCGACGATCAAGAGCATCAGTTTTGCGATGGGCTCGGAGTCGGTTAGTCACACCGATTTCAGTCTGCCGGGTCCGTTTCCGATTGAGTGGACGCGGACTTACTGTTCGAGTCTGGATGCCTACGATCAGGACGTTATCGGTGCGCGGTGGATTACGGCGTTTACTACACGTTTCGATCTCGTCGGCGACGGTTTGGTGTTTCATGACTTCGACGGGCGTAGCCATGAATTCCCTCTTCCCAAGGTCAAGCTGTTTCACTTTAACGCCATTGAAAATCTGACCGTCGTTCGCGTCAGCAAGGATCGGTTGGTGCTGATGCGGGGCTTGGAGCAAAGGGAGACCTATGTTCAGCGGGGTGATCGTTTCGTTCTGATCAACAAGGTTTTGCCGAATGGCGCCGGGGTGATGTTGCATCACGAGCATCGCCATGGAGATCGGATGGTGCTCTCCGAGTTAGTCACTTACTCGGAAAAAGACGTCAACAAAGTTCATCTGCGCCTGGGCACGTTGATCGATGATCAGGGGCGTCTGACCGGTCTTTGGGAGGTTCGTGATGCCGACGTCAAACGGCAACTGTGCGCGTATCAATACGATGATTTTGGTGACCTTGTTCTGGCTCAGGACGAGAACGGTTCGGCCTGGCGCTACCAGTATCAAAACCACCTGATTATCCGTTATACCGACCGCACCAATCGCGGTTTGAATCTGCAATGGCAAGGCTCCGGCCCCGATGCCAAGGCCGTGCGCGAATGGGCCGATGACGGCAGTTTCGAAACCCGACTGGCGTGGGACGAAAATATCCGCCTGACCTACGTCACCGATGCTTTGGGCCACGAAACCCGGCACTACTACGACAGCCTCGGCTACACGTACCGCATCTGCCACGCCGACGGGCGTTCCGAGTGGTTCTTCCGCGACGCCGCGAAAAACATCATCCGCCACGTCCACACCGACGGCAGCACGGATCGGTATCGCTACGACAAGCTCAGCAATCTGACGGAACACACCCGCGCTGATCACAGCGTGATGAATTACGCCTACGACGAAAAAAGCCATCTGATCAAAATCAGCGATGGCGAGGGTGGGCTGTGGAAACGGGACTATGACCTTCGCGGCAATCTCGTTGAGGCGATTGATCCGCTAGAGAACGTCACCGAGTACGCCTACAACTCGTTTGGTCTTCCTACTGCGATCAGGGATGCCAATGGCAACAAGAAGGCGTTGGCCTACAACGATGCCGGACAACTCGTTAAGTACACCGACTGCTCGGGCAAGGTGAGTAGCTGGGAATACGACGAACGCGGTCAGATGGTTCGCTTCACCGATCCCGCTGGCCACGGCACCACGTATGAATACAAATCAGGTCAGTTGGTCCTGATCAAGCATCCGGACAAAACCGAAGAACGTTTTAGTCGCGACGCCGAAGGCAGGCTGCTCGCCCACTCCGATGGCCTGGAACTCTGCACCACATGGCGCTATACCGCTGCGGGATTTATCGCCGAACGCGTCGACGCTGCCGAGCAAACCTTGCGTTACCGCTGGGACAAACTGGGCCGCCTCGTAGCGCTGGAAAACGAAAACGAGCGCCGTGCGCATTTTCACTACGATCCTGTGGGCAGGCTGCTGGAAGAGCGCGGTTTCGACGGGCGCTCGACCCGCTATCAGTACGACCCGGAAACCGGGCGCCTTGCCGAGACCATCAACGGCCAGCGCACCATTGCGCTGACCTTCGACCCCATGGGCCGTCTCACCGAACGCCGCGCCACCCTCGGCGAACAAGCCCAAAGCGAAACCTTCGCCTACGACGGCAACGGCCATCTGGTCATGGCGACCAACGCCGCCAGTCGCCTGCAATGGTTTCACGACCCAGCTGGCAATTTACTGCGCGAGCACCAGCATTACTCGAACCTGGATAAACCACTGGTTGCCGTCTGGCAGCATGAGTACGACGCGCTCAATAACCGCTTCGCGACCATTCGCCCGGACGGCCATCGCGTCAGCTGGCTGACCTACGGCAGCGGCCATCTGCTCTGCTTGAAGCTCGACGAGCACGAACTGCTCAGTTACGAGCGCGATGATCTGCACCGCGAAGTCGCCCGCCATCAGGGCAACCAACTGCTGCAAACCCAAAGCTGGGACCCGGCGGGACGCCTGCAAGAGCAACTGCTAGGACGAGCAGACGACAAAACCACGCTCATAAAACGCGCCTACACCTACGACGCCGCCGGCCAACTCACCGACATTAACGACAGCCGTCGCGGCCCATTAAGTTACCGCTACGACCCGGTCAGTCGCCTGCTCAGCGCCATGAGCCGCCTCGGCACCGAAACCTTCGCCTTCGACCCGGCCAGCAACCTGCTCGATGACAGCGCCGCACCCGTCCGCCGTCCACTAGACCCCGAACCGGTCCGCCACAAACTGATCGACAACCTGCTGCGCGACTACGCCGGCAACCACTACGAATACGACGAACGCGGCAACCAGACCGAGCGCTGGACCAACGGCCTGCGCAGCGAACTGCACTGGGACCTATTCGATCGTCTGGCGCATTTTCGAGATCCGCGCCTCACTGTCGACTTCGGCTACGACCCACTCGGACGTCGCCTCTACAAACTCTCAAAAGCCCATTACCGACCGCGCCCAGAAGCCGGCACCGGCTGGAATGAAAACGAACACGCCCGCAAAGAGCGCGAGCTCGGCTGCGGCTTCACCTTATACGGCTGGGATGGCGACAACCTCGCCTGGGAAAGCAGCCCTCCACCCTGCGCTGGCGGGTTAGGCCGAACCGTCCACTACATCCACGAGCCCCGCACATTCGTGCCGGTGGCCCAAGCCATCCGCCACGAAACCATCCGCCTCGTAAGCCAACCGACCTACGAAGGCCGCTACAACTTCAAAGAAGACCCGCTCTGGAACTACAAGCCAGTCGCGCTGCCGATTGACGCACTCGCCTGGTACCAATGCGACCACCTCGGCACGCCCCAGGAAATGACCGACCAGAACGGCAACACCGCGTGGAGCGCTCAGTACAAAGCGTGGGGCGAGGCGCAAGAACAGCGCTCAGAGTTCGCCCAGCAAGTCGGCCTGACCAACCCCATCCGTTTCCAAGGCCAATACCACGACCACGAAACCGGCCTGCACTACAACCGGCATCGGTACTATGATCCAAAGGTCGGGCGGTTCATCAGCAAGGATCCGATTGGCTATTTAGGTGGATTGAACATCTACCAATATGGGCCAAACTCAATCAGTTGGGTCGACCCGTTAGGGCTGGCAAGTTCGCCCGTCGGACCAGGGCGTAAGCCTAAGTCAGATAAGCCTAATCAGAACTGCAAACGCGCATGCAGAAAAAAATGGGAGGTCAATCGGTATGACCGGGTTTGTGAGGGTAATGTCGCTGGGGTGGGCTACGCAAAATACTATCTGGACCCCAAAAAGCAGCAGTGGTGGTCAGTAGATAAAACAGGCCACGGTGAAAGTGCTTGGAAAGTCTACGATGAATCTGGCGCGTGGCTCGCGGATACTGATGTTTATGGAGATCGTATGAGCAAGCATAAAAGCGGAGTCGGGAAAAATATAAATTTTAGATCTCTGAAGTGTAAGGATGAAAAATGATCACGTCTGCTGAGGAATTTGTTGCGCTACGGAGTAGCTCCATTAAAAGTGAGTACGACAGAGCGGCAACTGAGGAGGCACCCATTTCGGTGTGGCGCGAGGTGATCAAAAATTATCCGGATTACAGGCGATGGGTGGCGCACAATAAAAGTGTGCCATTGGAGATTTTAGAGCAGCTGTGCCAGTTTGATAGTGCTATCAGGCAGTTCGTGGCAGCCAAGAGAAAGCTATCACCAGGGATGTTTGAGGCTCTTTCTCAGGATGAGAGCTATGTTGTAAGAATAGCTATAGCCGCCAACAAAAAAACACCAATTGAGATATTGGAAAGATTATATGGTGATGAAAACAAGCATGTGGCACGCGCCGCAGGCTACAACCTTGAAGATGTTAAGAGTAAACAGAACAAGAAAAAGGGAGTTGAGGTCTCTAAGTTTTACTTTGATGGGGCGCCTACGTAGTCAAGAGTGTACAGCGTCTTACAGTCTTTGGTAGAAAACTAACGAATTTAAAGTGCTGTATAAATACAGCTCCCCTTAACTTTCGAAGTTCCAAGCAGTCAGAGGGGACAGGTTTATTTACGGTGAAGCGCTGTAAATAAACCTGTCCCCTTACAATCCTACTCACCTCTCACCAAAACGTCGCCGCCGGCGCACTCAACTTCCCGGCAATCACCGCAATCGCCTTCTCAACATCATCCACCTCGGTGTACCGCCCCAAACTCAGCCTCAAGCTGCTGCCCGCCTGACCCTGACTCAACCCCAGCGCCAGCAACACGTGGGAAACGCTGCTGCTTGCAGAGTTACACGCCGAGGTCGACGAAACCGCCAATTCACTGGCAAGGCTGGCGACGTTGAAACCCGGGCTGTCGATGCAAACGTTGAGCGTATGGGGAACGCGTTGTTGGGGATCGCCATTAAGACTCACGCCGTCCAGGCTGAGCAGGCCTTCGCGCAGTAGCGCCGACAGCGCACTGATGCGTGCAACTTCCTCGTCCATTTCCGCGCTGGCCAGTGCATACGCCGCGCCCATGCCGACGATCTGGTGGGTGGCGAGGGTGCCGGAGCGGTAACCCTGTTCGTGGCCGCCGCCGTGCATCTGTGCTTCGAGAAGCGGCCGTGCGCGATCGCCGATGTAGAGTGCGCCGATGCCTTTAGGTCCGTAGGTTTTATGTGCCGAGAAGGACATCAGGTCCACCGGCAATGCGCTCAAGTCGATTGCCAGTTTGCCAGCGCCTTGAGCGGCGTCGACGTGGAACAAGGCGCCGTGTTCACGGACGATTTGGCCGATGGCGGCAATGTCAGTGACGGTGCCCAGCTCGTTGTTGACCAGCATCAGCGACACCAGCAGGGTGTCGTCGCGCAGTGCTTGGCGCACGGCGTCGGGGTGAATCAGGCCCCGGTTGTCGGGTTCGAGCCAGGTCACCGGGCACCCGGCCTGCTCAAGCTGGCGGACGGTGTCGATGACGGCTTTGTGTTCGATGGTGCTGGTGATGAGGTGGCGACGGGCGCCGTTGTTGGGGTTGAGCGCGATGCCCTTGATCGCCAGGTTGTTGGATTCGGTCGCGCCTGAGGTCCAGACCAGAGTATCGGCACTGCAGCCCACCAGTTCTGCGACCTGACGGCGCGCCAATTCAACGGCCTGGCGGGCTTGATTGCCGTAGGCGTGGGAGGTGGAAGCCGGGTTGCCAAAGGTGCCTTCGCGGCCCAGGCAGGCGACCATGGCCTGGATGACGCGGTCATCAACCGGTGTGGTGGCGGCGTAATCGAAATAACAAGGGAGTGTTTTCATGGGGATTTCTGCGCTGTCCGTCGTGCAGAAAATACTACTAGCGTCAGGCTGAAAAAAAATTGATTCCTCAACGGAGATTTAGACTCGGCTTAGAATATATTTCCGGTAAAACCCCAGTTAGCGGAATATGATTTTCAGCTTCGCTCTTTTTGGCCTATCTTTATCGCTTCCCGGCATATGACTTCACCTGAGGCCACCGCGCATCCCATGGACAAATTCGACCAGGCCATCCTGAGCATTCTGCAAAACGACTGCACCCGTCCGATCGCGGAAATCGCTGACAGCGTCGGCCTTGGCAGCACCGCATGCTGGCGTCGGGTACAGAAGCTTGAAGAGCAGGGCATGATTCGCGGGCGGGTGGCGTTGCTTGATCCTGGGCAATTGAACGTCGCAGTGACAGTCTTCGCCGCCATTCGCACCAACCAGCACAATGCCCAGTGGCTGGGTCGTTTTCACGACCTGATTGCCACGTTGCCCGAAGTGGTGGAGTGCTACCGCATGGCAGGCGACACCGACTACATGCTGCGGATCGTGGTGCCGGACATCGCCGGCTATGACGCCGTCTACAAGAAGCTGATCCAGCTGTCCGGCATCACCGACATGAGTTCCAGCTTTGCCATGGAGCAGATCAAGTCGACGACCCAGCTGCCGTTGAGTTACACCCTCTAGGCCGCGTCAAAAACGCCCGGTTAAACCTCGCGCAAAAAAAAGCAGCCATCCGAAGAGGGCTGCTTTTTTTGTGCGTTGAAGAAAGCCGTTGGAAGAATCAGACGCGGGCTTTGTCGATCCATTCCATGGACGTGCGCCAGATGCAGATCCCCAGGAAGTACGCCGACATCGCCAGCCACACGAACAGCGTCACCGACCCGTTGTAGGGGTGGTTCATCACTAGCAGGAAGCTGCATAAGAACCACACGGCCGTGACCGCGATGTTGAGCGGCATAAAGCGGCGAACGCGGAACGGGTGCAGGAACTTCATGCGTGTGACGGTCAGCAGCGCCAGGCAGATCACCGTGATGAAGGTTAGCCACGGTGCCGGGGAAAGGATGTACACGCACAGGGCGACAACGTTCCAGGCGGCCGGGAAGCCCTGAAAGTAGTTGTCCTTGCTCTTCATCTCGACGTTGCAGAAGCAGAACAGCGACGACACCAGAATGATCGAGGTGGTCAGCAGCAGGGTGTATTCCGGCAGCGGGATGTAGCGGTAGATGAACAGGGCGGGGATGAATACGTAGGTCAGGTAGTCGATCACCAGGTCCAGCACGGAGCCGTCGAAGTGCGGCAGGACCGACTGCACGTTGAGCTTGCGCGCCAGGGAGCCGTCCACGCCATCGACAATCAGAGCGAAGCCCAGCCAGAGCAGGCACGCCTTGGGTTGATTGTCGAACAGAGCAATGGTCGCGAGAAAGGCGAGCACCACGCCCGTGGCGGTAAAACCATGGGCGCCCCAGGCCTTGAGCCAGGCGATGCGTTGAATTGGAATCATGGACGGTCCTTCTGGAAATAAGCGGGTTCGGTCGGGTACAGCAGCGGTCGACGGAACCAGAGGTGCATCTATCGACCGGGGATCGGCCGATAAGGTTCATACGTAACCCCTACACGGTAGCAGGCGGCGCAGGCTTTCGTTACTCAAATGTGACGCGGAGCGCTGAGTCATGGCGGCGCGGGTGTCATTGGTCGGCTGGCCGAGAAAGAAGGCAATATGCTGGCCCCGGTGCAAGGGCGCTGTCGTCAGAATCCACGCCTGATCAGTCACTTAGGCAAGGAATCGCATGTCATTTCTCAGGGCTCTACTGACCTTCTGCGTTCTCGCAACGGTGACTTCCCAGGCCTTTGCACGCCCTCCGAGCAAGAACGAACGCGACCTCTGCACCTGGGGCGCCGGGATGGCGGGCACCGCTCAGCAATACAAACTCTCCGGCCTGACGCTGTACGGCGCACGCAAGAAGATGCAGGCCCAGCACTTCGCCCAGCAGTGGATGCGCATGAGCGCACTGGGCATTACCGAACAGACCTACGACAGTCCTTCAAGGCTGCGGCCGGAAAGCGTCAAACAGGTGTATTACGAAGGCTGCATCAAGCACGAAGTCGCACGCCGCTGACTCACCGCGCTGCATCACGGAAGCTCCATTCCGAAAGGTGCAGCGCGGTCAGCGCAACAGGCCCGGATCAGTGGGGTGCGCGCGGGATGGTCTTCAGCAGATCAGCGGGGCTGATATGCCCCACCACCTGCACGCCGCTGCCCGGATGCGGCAGACCCAGAATGTGGCCCTTGATCTTGCCGATCACGTGCATCTCGCACGGCTTGCAGTCGAACTTCAACGTCAGCACTTCATCGCCATGCACCAGCTGCATTGGCGCCACCTTGGTGCGCACGCCGGTTACGCCCTTGGCCTGCTTCGGACACAGGTTGAAGGAGAAGCGCAGGCAGTGTTTGGTGATCATCACCGGCACTTCGCCTTTCTCTTCGTGGGCCTCGTACGCGGCGTCGATCAACTGCACGCCGTGACGGTGATAGAAGTGCCGCGCCTTCTCGTTGTAGACGTTGGCCAGAAACGACAGGTGCGCCTCAGGGTAAACCGGCGGCGGCGAGGTTTCCGGCTTGCGGGCACCGCGGGGGTGCGCCTGGACGCGAGCGGCGGTCAAGCTCTCGATGACCTCACGGCGCAAGGCCTTGAGTTGCGAGTTCGGAATGAAAAATGCCTGGGGAGCGTCCAGCTCGATGGCCGTCGCGTGGTATTCGGTTGTGCCGAGCTGGCCGAGCAGATCGTGCAGCTGTTCCAGTGCCTGCTCCGGTTTGTTGGCAGCGCCAAACGGGCCGTTCAGCTCGACGCGGGCGCTGATGCCTTCTTCGCTGGTGGCGACCAGTTCCAGACGCTCTTCACGCAGACGCGCCACCCATGACAAACCAATGCGGCGTTCGGCCGAGGTCTTTTGCAGCGCTTGCTGCCAGTTGTGATCGAGGTTGCGGCTGAGGGGATGGTTCGGCCGCAGTTGCAGGCCCTTCGGCATCTCGTTCGGCTCGACGCGGTAGCGATAGCGCTTCTCGCCGTCTTCTTCGAACTCGCCTTTGGGCTCGGCGATGTTGGCGCGGAAACCCACCACTTCGCGCTTGACCAGCACGTTGAGGCCGTCACCGTTGGACAGCGGCTCATGGGTGACCACCTGCAAGTCGCGCTTGCCGACTTTTTCGACCACGCCGACCAGCAGGCCGGTGAAGGTGGGAGAGTCGAACGCGCCGATGTCGATCTTGCGGTCGGTGACGAAGTAGTCGGTGCTGCCCCGGTGGAAGGTCTTGTCCGGGTCCGGCAGGAAGAAGTGCGCGGTGCGGCCGCTGGAGGCGCGGGCCAGGTCCGGGCGGTCTTCCAGAATCTCGTCCAGACGCTGGCGGTAGTAGGCCGTGATGTTCTTCACGTAGCCCATGTCCTTGTAGCGGCCTTCGATCTTGAACGAACGCACGCCCGCATCCACCAGTGCGCGCAGGTTGGCGCTCTGGTTGTTGTCTTTCATCGACAGCAGGTGTTTTTCGTACGCAACGACGCGACCCTGATCGTCTTTCAACGTGTAGGGCAGGCGGCAGGCCTGGGAGCAGTCACCCCGGTTGGCACTGCGGCCGGTCTGCGCGTGGGAAATATTGCACTGACCGGAGAAGGCCACACACAACGCGCCGTGAATGAAGAATTCGATGGCGGCATCGGTTTCGTCGGCGATGGCGCGGATCTCTTGCAGGTTCAGCTCACGGGCCAGTACCAGCTGCGAGAAGCCGGCCTGATCGAGGAAGCGGGCGCGTTCCAGCGTGCGGATGTCGGTCTGGGTGCTGGCGTGCAGCTCGATGGGCGGAATGTCCAGCTCCATCACGCCGAGGTCCTGCACGATCAGCGCGTCGACGCCTGCGTCGTAGAGCTGATGGATCAGCTTGCGCGCCGGCTCCAGTTCGTTGTCGTGAAGAATGGTGTTGATGGTGGTGAAGACGCGGGCGTGGTAACGGCGGGCGAACTCGACCAGTTGGGCGATTTCGCTGACGTCGTTGGCCGCGTTGTGGCGCGCGCCGAAGCTGGGGCCGCCGATGTAGATCGCGTCAGCGCCATGCAGAATGGCCTCGCGGGCAATGGCCACGTCGCGGGCGGGGCTGAGCAATTCCAGGTGATGTTTGGGCAGAGACATATTTTTTTAGTCGGCACGGTCACGGTCAAGGCGCGCATTGTAGCGGCGAAACGCTTGACCGGCACCCGTCTGCTGCCCGGTGGCGCCTGCCTGTTGAGCGGGGCGCCGGAAAACCCGCGGGATCAGGCCTTGGCGGCCATCGCCGTGACTTCCACGCGCATGCCTTCGACGGCCAGCGCAGCGACGCCAACCGCCGCGCGCACCGGCCAGGGTTTGGCGAAAAAGCGTTTATAGACGTCGTTGAAAGCGGCGCGATCGGCCATGTCGGTGAGGTAGATGGTCAGGTGCAACACGCGGTCTATGGAACTGCCGGCCCGCTCCAGCGCCACTTTCAGCGCCTGCAGCGTGCACTCACTCTGTTCAGCGATACTGCCCAGTTCCAGGCTGCCGTCAGCGCGCGTGGGGATCTGCGTGGACACCAGCAGACCCCCGAAGCCGGCGACGTCCGAGGAGATGGAATCGGCGTCGGGATCCGGCGTGAAGGAGATGTCGTGGTTTGCCATGGGAAGCTCTCTTCTACGAGTGTGTGGATGACGGGCCAAGAAACGGCCGACGCTCATGATGTCCGACTCGGAAGGGAAAGGGGAGGCCTGACGGTGTTTTGGCGGGCCATGTGGGCCTGGCTTGCGATCAAATCCTGACACCGATGTGCCAGGGGTCGGCACAAAAAAGCGAACCGCCATCACGTTATCTCTGACGCGAAGGCGGCTCCGGGGGGGTTGTCAAATCGGCGGATTCAACGTGATTGAAAGTAGCAGCGGTCGATTCCGTTAGCTAGCTAACATTTAGCAATACAGTGTTGCGGATGAGGAAAGAATCGACATCGCATCGGTCCCCGATGAAACCGCCTGGCAAGGCCGTTTTAAAAAACTCCGAACTCATCCCTCGCGCCTTCAGTCCACTTTTGACGCTGACCGTTTGCGTTGGACTATTTCAAGGAGAGCCCCATGACTGATTACCCGAAACCGCCGTTCAAGCCTCAGCAGCAAACAGTGCCTGGCGATCAGAGCCGAATGGAGCCATACCCGGATTGCGGCGAGACCAGCTACAAAGGCTCGGGCCGCATGAGCAACAAAATTGCGCTGATCACCGGCGGTGACAGCGGCATCGGTCGAGCAGTGGCAATTGCCTACGCTCGCGAAGGCGCCGACGTGGCGATTTCGTACCTCGACGAACACGAAGACGCCAAGGAAACCGCACGCTGGGTGGAGGAGGCGGGCCGCCAGTGCCTGCTGCTGCCGGGGGATCTGGCCGAGAAGGCCCAGTGCCTGGCGATTGTCGACGAGACGGTGAAGAAATTCGGCCGCATCGACGTACTGGTCAATAACGCTGCCTTTCAGATGTCCCACAAAACCCTCGAAGAAATCCCCGACGAGGAGTGGGTGAAGACCTTCGATATCAACATTACCGCGATGTTTCGCATCTGCAAGGCCGCAGTGCCCCACATGGCCGCGGGCAGTTCGATCATCAACACCAGCTCGGTCAATTCCGATTCGCCGAAGCCGACGCTGCTGCCCTACGCCGCCACCAAAGGCGCCATCGCCAACTTCACCGCCGGCCTGGCGCAGTTGTTGGGTGAGCGCGGCATTCGCGTGAACAGCGTCGCGCCCGGCCCGATCTGGACGCCGTTGATCGTGTCGACCATGACCGACGAAGACGTGAAAAGCTTCGGCGAAGAAACCCCGCTTGGGCGGCCGGGTCAGCCGGTTGAAGTCTCGCCGATCTATGTGCTGCTGGGCTCCGACGAAGGCAGTTACATCTCGGGGACACGTTATGGCGTGACCGGCGGCAAGCCGATCCTGTAGACCTCTTCTCCATCGATGCTGAACACCGTCCAAAGAAAAGGGGCTGCCAACGCAGCCCCTTTTTTCCGTCCTGCGTACCCTGCGTTATCAGACCCCCTTGGCGGTGCTCTTCAGATCATCGGCCATGTTCTTGCCCGCGTCGGACACTGTTTCCCATGTCTCGCTCACCGTCGCCCTGGCTTTCTGGGTGAGGTTGTCGCTGGCCTTGCCGAACGCCTTGTTTTCTTTCTCGGTGCTCGGCAGCGCAGCACCCAGGGCCGCCCCCAGCGCGATGCCCATGGCGGCGAGCGCCAACGGCTGTTCGCGCAGCAGGTACTGGAAGGTGCCCTGTACATTTCGGCTCTGACGCAGCAGCGCTTCATGGGCATTGCCCGCAGTGGACGACAGCGTGTCTTTCATCGCTGCCGTCTTTTCGCTGGCCTGCTGCTTCAGGTCGTCCAGCGTGTGACTGGCGGATTCCCCGAACTGCCCGACCTTGTCGCTGGCTTGATGCGCCGATTCCCGTGCGTGATCCGTCGCGCCGCTGAATGATTCGCTCACGCTGTGGGCTGCACCGCTGAGCTTCTCGCCCCACTGGCCGAACATCGAAGCGCCGCTGCCGCCGGACGCGGCGCCGGGCTTTTGATTCTGCCCAAGCATCAACCAGGAAATGCCCACGGTGGTGAGCAGCATCGGCATCGGGTTGTTCCTGATTGAGGTGCCGAGGTTGCCGAAAAACTCGCCGCCGTTTTCCTTAGTGAACGTCAGTGCCTGGTCGATCAGTTGCCCGGGCGACAGTTTGCTTTCCAGGGCGTCTACGAGGTTTTCGATGTTGGCCCTGCGCGCATCAATGTTGCGCTCGATCGCGTCCGGGCTTTTCGCCAGCAGCGGATCGGGGATGTCGCGGTTCAGTTCATCTTCGGTGGCAAAGCTGCTGTCGACGCTCATGAGACTTTCCTCTGAATGGCTTCTTTGTCCTTGCTGAGCGAGTTCATCGTGCGCTCAGGGGCCAGTTGGGTGGCCTCAAGGTGTTTCTTGCCGGATTGCACCATCAGGAAGCCGACGATCATTGCCACCACGCCCACGATCAGCGCGGCCAGCCAGGGCACGAGGACCATCGCCAGCCCATAGACGGCGGCCAGCAGGAGGATCACCAACCCCGCCAGCATGATGACCATGCCGCCGGCGAGGGCGGCGGACGCTGCTTTGGCCGTGGCGACCGAGGTGCGGATTTCGGCCTTGGCCAGCGCGAGTTCTTCGCTGATCAGCGCAGGGACTTCGTGGGCCAACTGGCGGATGATGCCGAGCGCCGATGTGTCGGTGTCGCCGTTGTGGATGCCGGTGCTGCGTGGGGGAAGTTCAGAATTGATCGACATCAGAATTCTCCCCGGGACGCAGGCTTGTCAGGCGCGGGCGTTGACGTGTGCGCAGGGCTCGACGCGGTGCCGGGGTCTGCGTTGAAGCTGCCCAGTTCGGCGCCCGATTGCTGTATGCCGCCACCGTCGTCGAGATCCGTGGTGGCTGCGCCCTGGGCGGTGGGGTTGCGCGGGGCCAGTGGGTCCGGCGTCTGGATCGGCACTCCTCGGGAGGTATCCGCTTCGTACGGGTGACGAGCGCTCAGGCCTTCGTTCTGGCCTGCCTTGAAGCCGCTCTCGCTGTCGCCCGAGGGGTACTGCGGCGAGTCAGGGGCAGATGACGATGGGGACGAGGTTGAGGCTTTCAGGTCCGGACTGCTGGCGCGCAGGAACCGCGACAGCCCGAAGCCCACCGCGACACTGCCCGTCACGAACAGCGCAGGGTTTTCCCGCGCCAGACGGCCGGCCTGCTGCAGCATCTCCTCGGCGCTTTTGCCGCGCATGCTGGTCGCAAACGCGCTCAGGCTCTCGGCGATGTCGCTGATGTAATGGGAGATGCCCAGGGTGTCCTTGTCCTGTAGCTCTTCAGCCGCAGCGCTCGCTGTTTTGGCCAGGTTTTCGATTTGCTCGGCGGCGCTGTCGCGGTAACTGCCGAACTGCTCGGTGCCGTGCTCGCGGGCCGTGCCGAGCAGGTCTTTCGCATTATCTTGCAGAGTGTGCAGCGCCTCGCCGGGAGACGCGGGGCGCGCTTGGGCGCCTGCGGTGTCTTCGCTGAATGTAGGCATTTGATCATCATCCTCAAATCAATCGGGACATCATTCGGGGCAAAGGCACACTCAGGGACGGGCGCACCTGGCCATCTCACGCGGCAGCGAATCTGCACGCTGTGTAAGGGTGGAGGGGCCTAGGGAAGCGGGAGTTCGGGGTCGAAGACGGACGGTCGAGCAGTTGATCCGAACGCTGGAAAGGCGGGGCCATGATCGATCTGTTCGGGCGTGAATTGATTCAAACGAGGGGAAGGTGAGGGCAGCATCGGCGCGCGGTCATTGCGACCGCGCGCCGTAAAACGGGCGTGTCTCAGCCCTTGCTATGCGCCTTGGACGTGGGTGCTTCGGCGATGCCTCGCGGGCCGGCGATGCCCCAGATGGCGACACCGATGACAGGGAAGATGAAGATCAGCACCGCCCAGCCGATCTTGGTGCCGGACGACTTGGTGCTGCGCCAGACACTGGCGATGGACCACACGTCGACCAGAAGGATGATCACCGCCAGGGCGATCGAGAAGAGCGTTTCCATATCATTGTCCTCGGTGCGCGTGCCATCACATGGCGGGGATGCCGGTGACGGTTCCGGTTTGGGTCACGGTTTCGGTTTCGGTCAGAGGGATTTCAGGGCTGCCCGGTGTCAGGATGACCTTGCGGCAGTCTTCCTGTTTCTTGTCGAAAATCTTGTAGCCCTCGGCGGCCTGCTCCAGCGACATTCGGTGGCTGATGATCGCCTCGGGGGCAAGGCGGCCGGCCTCAATGTGCTCGAGCAGTTCCGGCAGGTAGCGTTGCACGTGGGTCTGGCCCATTTTGAAGGTCAGACCCTTGTCAAACGCATCGCCGAACAGGAAGCCGTGGATGAAGCCGGCGTACACACCCGGCACGCTGACCACGCCGCCACGGCGTACTGCTGCGATGCACTGGCGCAAGGCCTTGCCGCTGCTGCCTTCCATTTTCAGGTTGGTCAGAATGGTTTCGGTGGTGCTGCCTTTGGCTTCGAAACCCACCGCATCCACCACGCCGTCGACGCCGCGCATGCCCTTGGTCTGACGAATGATGGTGTCGGCCGGATCGTCGTCTTCATCGAAGTTGATCGGGATCACGCCGTAGGTCGCCTGGGCGTACGCCAGCCGGTAAGCGTGGTGGTCGACCATGAAAATCTGATCGGCGCCGAGCATCCGGGCCACGGCCGCCGCCATCAGCCCTACGGGTCCTGCGCCGTAGATGGCGATGCTCGAACCCTGGCCGATGCCGGTGTTCAGGACCGCCTGATAACCGGTGGGCAGGATGTCGGAGAGGAACAGCACTTTCTCGTCCGACAGCGTGCCGGGGACCTTGAACGGGCCGGTGTTGGCTTTGGGCACGCGCACGTATTCGGCCTGGCCGCCGGGGATGCCGCCGTACAAGTGGCTGAAGCCAAACAGCGCCGCCCCCGGTGGAATGGCCTTCTTGTTCATGATTGCGCCGCGACCGGTGTTGGTGGTTTCACAGGCGGCGTACAGGTCCAGGTTGCAGAAGAAGCATTCGCCGCAGGCAATGACGAAGGGGATCACGACCCGGTCGCCGCGCTGCACGGCGGTCACGGCTGAGCCGGTGTCTTCAACGATGCCCATGAATTCATGGCCGAAAATATCGCCGTGTTCAACGGTGGGAATTTTGCCGCGATACAGGTGCAAATCGGAGCCGCAGATGGCCGTGGCGGTCACGCGCAGGATGATGTCGTCAGCTTGTTCGAGGACCGGATCGGCAACGGTGTCGACTTTGACGTCATGGGCGCCGTGGTAGGTAAGTGCTCTCATTGTGATTTTTCTCCGCGATTAATTAGGGGCAACTAAGTAGCGGAGCAGGCGGCGAGGGGTTTAGTTCAGGACTTTGCAGTGTCGGGGGGATTAGCGGTGCGTGCGGGGCCACTATGTGATCACGGTCCCACTGGAGAAACGCGGTGCTTTAGTGGGACCGGCTTTAGCCGGGAAGAGGCCGGTGTGAGCGCCATCAATTCTGCAGTGTGATTGCTGACGCCTTCCCGGCTAAAGCCGGTCCTGCAATGAGCACGCGGTCCCACTATGGGATCGCGGCCTCACAACGGAGTGCGCGCGGCGGGGCTATTTGAGGCCAACCCGCTTGCGCATCTGCGCCGTGATGGTCTGCTTGGTTTTACTCAGGTCCGCCCACGGGTCGCTGTCGAGTTCGGCAAGGCGTTCGTGGACGGTGTTGATGTCCCAGGCGTTGGCGCCTTTGATCTCCAGCAGCTCTTCGCGATGAATCGGCACCGACACCGGCAGGCCTTCCCGGGTGCGCACCGAGTAGGCGCAAATGGTGGTGGCGCCGAGGCCGTTGCGCAGGTAATCGATGAAGATCTTGCCAATCCGGTTCTTCGGCCCCGACACCGCCGAAAACCGCTCCGGCAGCAGCCTGGCGATGTGTTTGACGATGGCGTGGCTGAACTCCTTCACGGCGTCCCAGTCGGCTTTCGGCGTGAGCGGCACGACCACATGAATGCCCTTGCCGCCGCTGGTTTTCAGGAACGATTTAAGCCCCAGTTCATCCAGCACGGCGAGGGTCAGCTGCGTGGCTTCCACCATGGTTTTCCAGGGCAGCGCCGGGTCAGGGTCGAGGTCGAGAATGAAACGGTCCGGCCGCTCCAGATTCTTGGCAACGGCGTTCCAGGTGTGCAGCTCCATGGCGCTCATCTGCACCGCACCGATCAGCGCCTCGATGTTGTTGATCAGCATCACGGGGTGGCCGGTGTATTCCTTGCCCATGGTCTCGATGCCGGGGATGGCCAGGCGGTCGGCGTTTTTCTGGAAGAACAGCTCGCCGCCGATGCCCTCGGGCGCACGCACCAGCGCCACGGGGCGTTGGGCCAGTTGCGGCAGGAGCCACTCGGAAATACGGATGTAGTAATCGGCGAGGTCACGCTTGGTCGCGCCGCTGGTAGGGTCGATCACCCGCTCGGGGTGGGTCAGGCGGATCTTGCCCGTTGTGGCGTCGGTTGGGGCTGCTGATCCAGGCCGGCTTTCTTCGGACTTGGCCGCCCTGGATGCTGTTGCGCGTTTGCGCGCGGGCTTTGGCTTCTCCTCAGGCCCTTCTGGCTCCGACTCTGGCTCGGAGGTTTGCTCGGCAGAAACTGCCGGAGCCGGAAGCTCTTCGGTGATCGATTCGGCAGGCTTGTCGGTGCGCAGGCCATGGAACACTGCGTGCCGCACCGATCCCTCTTTGGTGATCTCGGCGAAGGCCACTTCAGCCAGCAGCACCGGTTTCAGCCAGTGCACGCCTTTGGCTTCAAAGCCGGTGGGCGGATTGACCACCGCAGCCTTCTTCCCGTGTAGCGGGGTCAACTGGTCGTAGATCGTGCCCAATGTCGCTTCGTTGAAACCGGTGCCGACCTTGCCGGCGTACTTCAATTCACCGCTGTCGGCATCGTGCAGACCCAGCAATAACGCGCCGAATTTGCTGCGCGCGCCCTTCGGATCTGTGTAGCCCACGACGATGAATTCCTGGCGGCGTTTGCACTTGAGCTTGATCCAGTCGCCGCTGCGGCGTGACACGTAGGGGCTGCCGGCGCGCTTGCCGATCAGGCCTTCCATCTTCATCTGGCAGGCGCTGTTGAGCAGGACTTCCGGCACTTCGGCGAAGTCTTCGGAGTACCTGAGCACCTCGTCGTCGGTGCGTTCGAGCACCTTGGACAGCGCGGTGCGTCGCTGCTCCACCGGCACTTCCCGCAGGTCCATGCCGTTCAGGAAAGGCATGTCGAACAGGTAATAAATGATGTTGCCGCTGCGGCCGGCCTCGAAGGCGTTCTGCAGGGCCTGGAAGTCAGGCACGCCGTCGTCGTTGGCGACGACCATCTCGCCGTCGAGCCAGGCCGACTCAAGGCCCAGCCCGGCGATGGCTTCGGACTGGCGCGGCAGTTTATGGGTCCAGTCATGGCCGTTGCGGGTGAACAGCTGCACCTTGCCGTCGGCGACCCGCGCCATGACCCGGTAGCCATCGAATTTGATCTCGTAGCGCCAGTCGCCTTCGGGGGCGGACTCCACCAGCGTGGCCAGTTCCGGCTTGATGAGGTCCGGGAGCTCTGCAGGTTCAGCGCCCACCAGCTGCGCCTTGGCGGATTTTTTCCGTGGGGCAGGGACCTTCTCTACGGGCTTCGGCTGTTCAGGCCGGGGCTTTGCCGACCTGGACGCGGTCGACTTGCCGCCACGTTTTTTCGGGATCAGGGTGCGCTCGCTGAGCACGCTGTCGGGCAGCGCCTTGACCACGTCGTAGTCGGTTTCCGGGCGGGCGAATTCGTCCTGATGCTTGATCAGAAACCACTGTTCCTGCTTGCCGGGAATGTGCGTCTTGACCAGGTTCCACACGCCGCCGAGCTTCTCGCCCTGCAATTCAAATTTGAGTTTGCCCTTGGCGTAGGCGTCGGCGGGGTCGGAGAGGGGCGTCCACACGCCGCGGTCCCAGACGATGACGTCGCCTGCACCGTAATGTCTTTCGGGAATGCTGCCCTCGAACGTGGCGTACTCCACGGGGTGGTCCTCAACGTGCACGGCCAGGCGCTTGGCTTTGGGGTCCAGCGAAGGGCCCTTGGGCACGGCCCAGCTTTTGAGGGTGCCATCGATTTCGAGGCGGAAGTCGTAATGCAGGCGGGAGGCGTCATGCTTCTGGATACAGAACTGCAGGGCATGGGCGGCCTTTTTGCTCGAAGCGCGATTTTTCTTCGCGCTGCCTGAGGGCTCCGGCGTGGCGTCGAAATCTCGCTTGCGGTTGTATTCGTCCAGTCCGGCGCTCATGGAAATCCCTCACCCTGGGGCATGTGTCTGTTAAACGCAGAGTTCGCGGCGAGGGCGGAGTTCCGGAGTGGGAGCGGCAGTCTCCTTACACCCGCAAAAATGATGGCGCCTGAACGGGCCTCTTCCCGGCTGAAGCCGGTCCCGCTAAAGGATCGCGTTTCCATAGTAGGACTGGCTTCAGCCGGGAAGGCGTCGGCCCAGACACTGCTAGATCACGATAGCGGAGCAGGTCAAACAGCCCCACGCTGCTCGGTCGCTTCGGCCAGCATCGCCAGGGTCTGCTCCATGTCGACGATGGAGGCTTCCAGCGTGGTGAAGCACTGGGCGATGCTCTGCTTGTCGTCCACCGTCTGGTGCCCGGTCAGCTCGGTGACCTCGGACAGCTCAAGGCGGAACAGTTCGTTCACGCTGCCGCGAAGTTCGTTGAGTTGGTTGAGGACAACAGCCATTTGATTGCGGGTTGCATTGCTCATGTCGGGCCTCACGTACTAAGGGGCGGGCGTATGTCCCATGAAGACACTCTGACAGATATGAAAAAGGCAGGGTCTCTAAACCCTGCCTCTCTCAACTAAATGTTCGAATTAGCCTTTAACAGGCACCGTCCGAATTATTTGGCAGCGTCACCGCCATGTGCTTTGGCCAGGGCCTTGGCGTGGGTCAGGTGCTCTTCCAGCTTAGGCAGAGTCGCCGTCGCGAACGCTTTCAGATCAGCGTCCTTACCTTCAGCGGCTTCTTTCTTGAACAGCGCAATAGTTTGTTCGTGGGCAACCACCTGGTTGTTCGCATACGCCTGATCGAACGACTTCGAGCTGCGCAATTCCAGAATCATCGCTTTCGCTTTGTCCATCAGCATGGCGTTATCAGAGACTTCCAGCTTCTTGGTGTCGGCGATGCCTTTGAGTTTGGTATTGGCGGCGGTGTGGTCTTTCACCATCATTTCCGCAAATGCTTTTACATCCGCTGAAGTGCCTTTTTCCAGCGCGAGTTTGCCGGCTTCGACTTCAGCCACACCTTTGGCGGATGCATCTTCAACGAAGTCGTCATTGTCCTGGGCAGCGAAAGCGCCTTGGCTACCGATGGCCATCAACAATGCGAGTGCGGAAGTCTGAATAAGATTTGCCATAGTGAAGTTCCTCTTCTGTCCTTGACGTGGCTTGAGTGCCCGTACTTATTCCGACGCAATGAACGCGGTAAACGTTCAGAGAATTTGATAACGCGCCGCTGTCAGGTCATGCGTTGCAAGTCTGGCGTCAGCCGCAGCTCACTGTTGCAGTGACTCGAACCAGTTCCGATAGGGCGTATTCATCGCCTTGTAGCGATTGAAATCTGCTGCACCGTCCGACCACCACACCGGACCGCGCTCACCCAGTGCAATCTTCGCCGCGTCGACCGAAGCACGGGCCGCCTTGAGCGCGTCTGCATCATCGGCGCGTTTGGCGGCTTTGACCGCTTGGCGGGCCTTCATCAGCGCGTTGACCCACTGCTGCCGCTCTTCTTCGCCAAGGGCGGGGTTGCTGCAGCGCCACAGTTGGCCCTTCACCACGAAATAGCGGCCATCCGGCGTGGTCGGATAGATCACTGGATCCGCGTCACCGTCAGCACCACAGCGGCAATGCGGTCAGCTTCCTGATAGGTCTCGGTGTCCAGCTCTTCACCGAACACGTCGGGGTCCATCTCGCGATAGGACCAGGCGAGGTCAGGACGGTCGACAAGCTTGCGCGCCTGCTCAAGGAAGAGGTCAACGCCGTCCACCGAGGGAGCGCCGGTGTACAACAAGACGCTGCCGCCCGGGGCCAGTCGCTCGATGGCTTGGGCCAGAATGCGCACCGAAAGCTCCGAACCGAGCTGATCGCCACCATGGCGGTAGGCGCGTTCCTGACTGTCTTTCATGTAAGGCGGGTTGGCGACGATCAAGTCAAACTCGCCCGTGGTGCCCGCCAGAATGTCGCTGTGGTAGGCGACCACGTTATCGGCCTTGGCCAGCGACGCGTTGACCGCGGTAAAGCGCAACGCAGTGGGGTTGATGTCCACGGCCAGCACGCTGGCATCCCGACGGGCACGGCCGATCAAAATCGCGCCGACGCCACTGCCGCAGCCGATGTCGACGGCGGTGCGGATCGGGTGCGTCGAGGTGCGCAAATGCTCCTCGATGGCCTGGGCGAAGCGATAGGTGTCGGGTCCGAAGAACACCGAATCGTGGGCCACGGTGGGGAAGGCGGAGTGGACGAACAGCAAATCGTCGAGGCTCGACCAACGCACGTCGCTGACCCACAGGCCGGCATGGGCACGCAGTACACCGGCGGCGAGCAAAGTTTCGAGCTCGGCTTCGTCCAGCAGGCCGGTTTCGAAAGGGCGGCTCCAGCCGAAAACGTCGCGAAGGCTACGGGCTTTACGGTTCTGCTCACGTCCGTTGACGCGCTGATGGGTCAGCGGTGTGACCGTCATGAAACGATAGTGATCAGCCTGCAGGCGTTGGCCCAACTGCAGCAGCGCCAGGTCGTGGCTTTCGTCGGTCATTTCCGGGGTATCGAATGTCGGCTCGAGCAATGTCTGCTGGTTCATCGTGTCAGGCTTCCTTGCGCCAACTGGCGGGCATAGATTCGGGTGGCTGCCAGACCTTCCGGCGTTGGATGGGAATCGGGAGCGATCAGCTCAACCAGTTTCTCCAGGGGCAGGGAAGGGGCGTTGCGCGGCTGTGCGACGTCGTTTGCGGCCACGTGGCGGCGACGAAAGCGGGTGCGGAACGGGTTGCTCTGCTCGGCAGCCTGCCAGTCACCGGCGATCCAGTCCTTCAGCAGTTGCATTTCATAACCGCTGAACACGCCGAACATCACCGCGCCGGGGCCGTCGATCAGTTGCCAGAAACGGCTGTCCTGCGGGTCTTGATTGCGCTTGATCCAGCCGCGATCTTCCAGCGCACTCAGCAGCTGACGGCTCTGGCCGGGTGTGGCGAGCCAGTCATTGATCGTGCGCCCTTCGATGCGGCAATAGTCCGAATGCATGTGCTGGCCGAAGGTGCTTTTGGTCTCCAGCATCGAGACCACTTCTTCTTCTAGATCGAACGCGCGGACGATGTCGGTCGAACCAATGCCCAGATCATTGAGCAGGTAGCCTGCGCGCAGACGCTGAAGAAATTCATCCTTGCTGTCGTCGTTCGGCAACAGATCCAGTACGGCCTGTACCGCCTTGTGGGCGTGGCCCGAGCTGGCGTTGTCGATGGTCACGTGCAGGGTGAAGTAATACGGGTCGATGCCCAGCTCACTCAGCTCGAAGGCGGTGATCAGCAGGTGCAGCGGCAGTTGTTCGTAGCCGAGGTTGTAGCCCAGCACTTCTGGCAGGAACTCGTCGCTCAAGTGGCCGAGACCCAGTTGAATGGCGCCCTGCAAATACAACGAGTCGTCCAGCTGCGCGATGGGTGCGCAGTCGTGTTCGGTGAGCAGGTTGCGGTACAGCACCACGTGGTTCAGTGCAGGCTCACCGTCGCCCAGCTCTTCGAGGTAGGTGCGGATCAGGCCGTGATAGCGCCAGTCATTGGCATGCTTCACCGTGCCGTACAGCCAGGCGCCGTCCACCAGCTTGCTCGGTGCAACGCTTTGCAGGAAGAACAGGGCGTGGGCTTTATTGGTGAAGAACTTGCGGGGCCCGCCGGCGCGGCGTTCCTCCAGATAGACGCGATATTGCTCGGCCACTGAATGACTGTTATTGGCCACCCATGCCGAGAGATCATTCAGATCAGCAGGCAGGTTGGACGGCAGCGTCTTCGCGACCTCCAGTTGCTCCTGGAGGAACTCACGGGCGTTGTCCCGCTCGGCTTCCACCTGTCCGCGCAGCAGACGGGAGTACAGCGAGTGGTGGGCGCCGCTGGATAAATGCGCCGTGGCAGAACGCTCGGAAAGAAGCTGTAAAGAGGTCATGGGTAGCCTGCTGACTTTTCTTGATATGTAGGTTCAGAGGGAGGGGGTTCGCGAAAATTCCATCGAGTTGCAGGGCAGTCGATGATCGACACCCGTGGCGGATGAATGGCCGGGATCTGTACTCAAATGACGATCACTGAAGTCAGGATCGTACAAGGACGGGCACCGGCGCCGAGGGTCGGGTAGACGACCTCGCGCCGTTTTCGCCTCACCGTGTAGACTTCGGCCACTCGCGAACCCGCTGCCTCGCTGGTTGCGCGCTGTCTTCATTAACCCCGTGGTAAGGCTCTGTTTATGGATCTGCGTCAACTGGAAGCATTTGCGGCGGTGATGTCCGCAGGGAGTGTCACCGCCGCTGGCAAGATGCTGGGCCGCTCGCAGCCTTCGGTCACGCGGGTCATTCAGGAGCTGGAGCAGGAACTGGGGTTCGCGTTGTTCGAGCGCAGCGGCCCGAAAGTCACGCCGACCCACAAGGCGTTCATGATGTACGGCGAGGTGGAGAGCGCGCTGCTGGGCATCCGCAACATTCGCCAGCGCGCGGCGCATATCGCCCAGGAGGAAAACCATCAGATCAAACTGGTGGCGATTTCAGCGCTGGCGGCGGGGCTGCTGCCCGCTGCGCTGGCGCGTCTGCCCGAGCATCTGCGGCCGCAGCAGGTGCAACTGCAAAGCATGTCGCCGGAGAACGTGGTTCAGGCGGTGTTATCCAAGACCATGGACCTGGGCGCGGTCAGCCTGCCGCTGGAGCATCGCGGCCTGGACATCCACTGGATCGGCGAAGCGCCCTGTGTGGCTGTGCTTCGAGCGGATTCGGAGCTGGCGCGACATGACGTGTTGTCGATGGAGCTGCTGTCTCAGCAAACGCTGGTGACCATGGCCAACCCCTACCGCTTTCGCCGACGCATCGACAAGGCCTTTGCCGATGCAGGCGGTGGAACGCCGCGCATGCTCGACACCAATACCTCGCTGATCGCCATGCAGATGGCCCGGGCCGGGCTGGGCATCGCGCTGGTGGACCCGTTTACCGCGATGGGTGTTCCGGTGGAAGGTGTGGTGGTGCGGCCCATCGCTTGCAACATTCCCTTCTTCTTCGGCCTGATTTCCGCATTCGCCCACCCGCTGTCGGATGTTGCCCAGGCACTGATCGAGGAGATCGCCCGCTCGGCCAGACAACTGCTGCCCGACATGCTCATGCACGAGGCCAGTGCACACGATGCGCTGCTGCAGAGCATTTATGCGGAATAGATGAGCCGCAGGGAAATCTCGGCCGCGCCCGAGTTGCGGCGGTTGGAACACTTCTTGTGGGACCGACTTTAGCCGGGAAGGGGCCGTCATTGGCGCTATAGATGTATCGGATTCACTGGCCTCTTCCCGGCTGAAGCCGGTCCCACAATTTCGCGTTCGGCGCATCAATTTGCAGCGACGCGAAACCCTAGTGGGACCGGCTTTAGCCGGGAAGGGTGCATAGCTGACACTCATCCTACGTTTAGCTATATCCATATGCTTTTTTGCGCGTTGCGAGAATAAGGAGCGGCTTTTAGTATTCGGATTAAGCATTCAAAGCATCCATGAATTCATTATTCGACAGTTTTGGAACGTTTCTTGAATTCAACATCAAGCATCACCCGATCGACTCCCGAGTACTCCCGATGTCCGACACGCTGATTCCCTCAGGTCTTGCCGCACTGGAAAGCCGTCTGCGACAGGACCTGACCTGGCTCGATCTGCCGGCCAGCCCATGGGTCAAACCCGTTTACAGTGAAGGCGCGCCGGTGTTGGACGTGGCGATTATCGGCGGCGGCATGGCCGGCCTGGCACTGGCGGCGGAGCTTAAGCATGCAGGCGTGGCGGCAGTGGTGTTCGATCAGGCGCCAGCCGGTTTCGAAGGTCCGTGGGCGACCACCGCGCGCATGGAAACCCTGCGCTCGCCCAAACAACTCACCGGCCCGGCCCTGGGCCTGCCGGCGTTGACGTTCCGCGCGTGGTACGAGGCGCAGTTCGGCAGCGAAGTCTGGGCGGCGCTGGACAAGATCCCGCGCCTGCAATGGGCTGAATACCTGCGCTGGTACCGCAAGGTCCTGACGCTGGACGTACGCAACGAACACCGGGTCAGCCATGTGGCGCCCCGTGCCGACGGGCTGGTCGAGCTGGACGTCGAAACCGCCGGGCACACCCTCCATCTGCGGGCCCGTCACGTGGTTCTGGCCACCGGACGGGACGGCCTTGGCGGGCCGTGGGTCCCCGATTTCGCCCACACCCTGGCACGCCATCTCTGGGCCCATTCGGCTGATGGCCTTCAGCCTGAGTGGTTCGAGGGCAAGCGCGTGGCCGTGATCGGCGGCGGTGCATCGGCCATGGACAGCGCCGCCACCGCCCTCGAATCGGGTGCGAGCAAGGTCGACCTGCTGATCCGCCGTGCCGAATTGCCGCGCATCAACAAGGGCAAAGGCGCTGGCAACCCGGGCATGACCCACGGCTACTGGCGTCTGCCGGATGCCTGGAAGTGGCGCATCCGCAATTACCTCAACACCCAGCAGGTGCCGCCGCCGCGCGGGAGCACTTTGCGCGTCTCCGGCTCGGGCCGTGCGCGGTTTCTGCTCAACAGTCCAGTCACCTCCGTCGCGCAGAACCCGGCCGGCGGCGTGTGGCTTAACACCCCGACAGCGCGCATCGAGGCCGACTTTGTGGTGTTCGCCACCGGCTTTCGTACGCACTTCCAGCAGCGCCCGGAGTTCGCACCCTTTGCCTCCCACGTCCGCGTCTGGCGCGACCGTTATGAGCCGCCCGCAGGGGAGAGCGACGCCGAACTGGCGGAGCTGCCCGATCTGGGCACGTGCTTCGAGTTTCAGGAAAAGACCCCCGGCGCCTGTCCCGGCCTGGACCATATTCACTGCTTCAGTTACCCGGCAGCGTTGAGCTTCGGCGCGGTGTCCGGCGACATCCCGGCCATCAGCGAAGGCGCCAAGCGGCTCGCCCAGGCGCTGATCGGTCAGCTGTTCGTCGAGGACGTCGACCTGCACTTTGAAGCCATGCGCAACTACGCCGACCCCGAGCTGTTCGGCGATGAGTGGGTGGCCGGACAACCGACCGCCGACGAGTTGCTTCAATGATCGGCTGGACGCTGCGGCGACTGACCCAGTCCTTTCTGGTCGTGTTGCTGATGACGCTGGTGGTGTTCGTCGGCCTCAACGCCATCGGCAACCCGATGGACATTCTGGTGGGCGAAGACCTCAATCAGGCCGAGCGCTTGCAAGCCATCGCCCACCTCGGTCTCGACAAGCCGCTGTGGGAGCAGTACCTGATTTTTATCAAGGGCGCGGTGCACGGCAATCTCGGCCAGAGCTTCGTCTACCACGAGGACGCCATGCGCCTGATTCTGCAGCGCTTGCCGGCGACCTTCGAACTGGCGTTCTGCGCGTTGTTTCTCGCCGTGGTAATCGGCGTGCCCTTGGGTATGTTTGCCGGCACCTACCCGGATCACCCGCTGTCGCGAATGATGATGGCCGCCAGCATCGTCGGCTTCTCGCTGCCGGCGTTCTGGGTGGCGCTCATGATGATCATGCTGTTCTCGATCAAGCTCGGCTGGCTGCCGGCCAGTGGTCGCGGCGAAACCCGCGAGCTGTTTGGCGTGCAGTGGTCGTGGTTGACCCTCGACGGCCTGCAACACCTGCTGCTCCCGGCGTTGAATCTGGCGCTGTTCAAAATCTCGCTGGTGCTGCGCCTGACCCGCGCCGGTGTGCGCGAAGTGCTGCCCCAGGAGTTCGTCAAATTCGCCCGGGCCAAAGGGCTCTCGCCGATGCGGGTGATGTGCATGCACGTCATGCGCAACACCATGATTCCGGTGGTGACGGTGCTGGCCATGGAACTGGGCTCGACCATCGCCTACGCCGTAGTCACCGAGAGCATTTTTTCCTGGCCCGGCGCCGGCAAGCTGATTCTGGACAGCATCAACATGCTCGATCGCCCGGTGGTGGTGGCTTATCTGATGGTCGTGGTGGTGATATTCGTGGTGCTTAACCTGATCGTCGATGGCCTGTATTACCTGCTCGATCCCCGGGTACGCGTGGAGGGCTCGCGATGAACGCCGCTTCCAAACCGGTCCCGTCCCACGCTGGCCTGCAGGCGCAATCACCCTGGCGCCGGGTCGCCGTCGAATTCATCAGTTCGCCCACCGCTGTCATCGGCCTGCTGGTGCTCGTGCTGATCGTGCTGGTGGCGGTGCTGGCGCCGTGGATCGTGGTGCAAAACCCCTACGACCTGATGCAACTGAACGTGCTGGATGCGCGGCTCGCACCCGGCAGCGCCAATATGGACAGCGGTTACACCTATTGGCTGGGCACCGACGGACAGGGCCGCGATCTGGTGTCGGCGATCCTCTACGGGCTGCGCATCAGCCTGTGGGTCGGCATCGGTTCGGCGCTGATCGCGGCGGTCATCGGCACCCTGGTCGGGCTGGTCTCGGCTTACGTCGGCGGCTGGCTCGACGCGTTGCTGATGCGGCTGGTCGACCTGCTGCTGTCGTTTCCGGTGATTCTCATGGCGCTGATGATTCTAGCGTGGCTGGGCAAGGGCGTCGGCAACGTCATGCTTACTCTGATCCTGCTGGAATGGGCGTACTACGCCCGCACGGCGCGGGGTCAGGCCCTGACCGAAAGCCGCCGCGAATACGTGGATGCCGCCCGCGGCCAGGGCATCGGACCGTGGCGCATTGTCGTGGGCCACATTCTGCCCAACTGCCTGCCGCCGCTGATCGTCATCGGCGCGCTGCAGATTGCCCGGGCCATCACGCTGGAAGCGACCCTGTCGTTCCTCGGTCTGGGCGTGCCGGTCACCGAGCCTTCACTGGGGTTGCTGATCGCCAACGGCTTTCAATACATGCTCAGCAACGAGTACTGGATCAGCCTGTTTCCCGGCCTGGCGCTGTTGATCACCATCGTCGCGATCAATCTGGTGGGCGATCGTCTGCGTGACGTCCTCAACCCGAGGTTGCTGCGATGAGCCTGCCTGAACGCAATGCGGCGGCCATGTCCACACAAGCGCCCGCACAAACGCCAACACTGGAGGTGCGCAATCTGTGCACCTCGTTCTACACCCGCGCGGGCGTGTTGCCGGCAGTGCGCGACGTGTCCTTGCGGGTCGCGCCCGGCCGGATTCTCGGTCTGGTGGGGGAGTCCGGTTCGGGCAAGTCCGTGACCGGCTTTTCCATCCTCGGTTTGGTCGATGGGCCCGGCCGGATCAGCGGTGGTCAGGTGCTCTTCAAGGGGCGTGACCTGACCCAGCTCAGCGCGGCCGGCTTGCGGGAACTGCAGGGCAACCGCATCGCCATGATCTTTCAGGACCCGATGATGACCCTGAACCCGGTGCTGCGGGTCGACACGCAAATGATCGAGGCGGTGCGTGCCCATCGTACCGTCAGCAAACGCGAAGCCCGCGCCCATGCCGGTCGTACCCTGGCGCTGATGGGTATTCCCAGCCCGGAAGAACGCCTGCGTGCCTACCCTCATCAGTTGTCCGGCGGCATGCGCCAGCGGGTGGCGATTGCCATTGCGCTGCTGCATTCGCCGGATCTGATCATCGCCGACGAACCGACCACGGCGCTGGACGTGACCATTCAGGCGCAGATCCTCAGCGAGGTGCAGAAGCTGGTGCGCGAGCAGGGCACCTCGCTGATCTGGATCACCCATGACCTGTCGGTGGTCGCCGGCCTGGCCGATGACGTGGCGGTGATGTACGCCGGGCGCATCGTCGAGCAGGGTTCGGTGGCCGATGTGCTCGACCGTCCGCAACACCCTTACACCCAGGGCCTGATCGACAGCCTGCCGAGCCGCAACAAGCGCGGCCAGCGCCTGCGGCAGATCCCCGGCATGGCCCCGGACCTGTTGTCGATGCCGACCGGTTGCGCCTTTGCCGCGCGCTGCTCTCGCGCCTCGTCGGTCTGTGCTCAAGAACCGACCGAGCGTGAGATTGCGCCCGGCCAGACCGTCCGTTGTTTTCATCCCGGAGCCGCCGATGCGCAGTGAATCCAACCCGCTCATCGAGCTGCGCCAGGTCAGTAAAACCTTCGGCACAGCGGCGGACAGCTCCGTTCAGCGTCTGCTGCAACGCCTGCACGTCACCCGTCCACGGCCGGTCACCCACGCCGTTGATAGGGTGGATCTGCGCATTCAGCGCGGCGAAGTGGTGGGGCTGGTCGGCGAGTCCGGCTGCGGCAAGTCCACCCTCGGGCGCATGGTCGCGGGGCTGTTGCCGGTGTCGTCGGGCACCGCGCTGGTGGACGGTCAGGCGCGGGACAGCCTGACCCCGCAAGAGCGCCAAGCCGTACGTTTGAAAGTGCAGATGATTTTCCAGGACCCGTCGTCGAGCCTGAACCCGCGCCTGCGGGTGGACCGCATCGTCGGCGAGGGCGCGCTGTTGCACGGGCTGACTGACAAACAGGGCTTCGACGATTACGTCAGCGCGCAATTGCAGCGCGCCGGGCTCAGCCCGCAACTGCGCCAGCGTTATCCGCACCAGTTCAGCGGCGGCCAGCGCCAGCGCATCGGCATCGCCCGGGCGCTGGCGGTGCAGCCTGAGTTGCTGGTGTGCGACGAGTCCGTGGCGGCGCTGGACGTGTCGATTCAGGCGCAGATCCTCAATCTGTTCATGGACCTGCGCGACGAACTGGGGCTGACCTATCTGTTCATCAGCCATGACCTGGGCGTGGTCGAGCACCTGTGCGATCGCGTGGTGGTCATGTACCTCGGCCGGGTGGTGGAAAGCGCCTCGGTCGATGACCTGTTCGCCCGCGCCAATCATCCTTACACCCAGGCGCTGTTGGCGCAGATCCCGCATTTCGATGTCCGCAGTACCCGTTATGACGCGATCAAAGGGGAAATCCCCAGCCCGCTGAACCCGCCCGCCGGGTGTCATTTCCACCCTCGCTGCCCGCATGCCACGGCGCGCTGCCGCGAGGAAGTTCCGGCCCTGAGGGAGGTTTCGCCGAACCACCTGAGTGCGTGTCACCTCAACGATCTGTCATGAGCGCGCCCCTCGAAGCGCGTCCTGAATCCCAGCCATTGCGTACAAGGAATCTCCCATGCAACCACGTGTTCGCTCACTGATCGCCACGGCTCTGCTGCTGGCCGCCGGGGGTGTGTCGGCCCAGGATCTGCGGATCGGTTACGCCGACCCGGTCTCGTCCCTCGACCCGCAACTGAACAACTACGCCGGCGACCGCTCGGTGGCGCTGCACGCCTTCGAATCCCTGGTCAATCGCCACGATGACAAGACCCTGCCGGGCCTGGCCAAGAGCTGGAAAGTCGTGGACCCGACCACCTGGCAGTTCGACCTGCGCGATGACGTCAAATGGCAGGACGGCACGCCGCTGACCGCCGATGATTTCGTGTTCTCCTTCGAGCACGCGCGCAACGTGCCCGGCAGCGTCGCCTCGTACGCCGGCGCCATGCGCACGGTCGAGTCGGTCAGCGCGAAGGACGCCCACACGCTGATCATCAAAACCCGCACGCCGAACGCCAATCTGCTGCCTGACGTCGACTCGATCTACATCGTCAGCCGCCACGCCGGGGCGAACGCCAGCAGCGCCGATTACAACGCCGGCAAGGCGATGATCGGCACGGGGCCGTATCGCTTCGTCTCCTACGTGCCGGGTGACCGGACGATCTTCGCGCGCAACGACAGTTACCGGGGCGGCAAGCCGACCTGGGACAAGGTCGATTTCCGCTTTATCGCCAACGCTGCCAACCGCACCGCCGCGCTTCTGGCCGGCGACGTCGACGTGATCGACAAGGTTTCGCCGACGGACGTGGAGCGGTTGCGCAAGACCCCAAGCGTCAACGTGTTTGCCTATCAGGGCCTGCGTGCGCTGATCATTCAGCCGAGTTTCCGCGAAGGGCCCAACGAGTTCATCCGCGACAACGCCGGCAAGCCGCTGGCCGAGAACCCGCTGCGTGACGTACGCGTGCGCAAGGCGCTGTCCCTGGCGATCAACCGCCAGGCCATCGACGAACGCATCATGCAAGGCACCGTGACCGAGGCCAATCAGTGGATGCCGGCCAACACCTTCGGCTACAACCCGCAGGTGAAAAACATCCCCTACGACGTCAAGCAGGCCAAAGAGCTGCTGGCCCAGGCCGGCTTCCCCGAAGGCTTTCAGCTGACCGTGCACGTGCCGGGCGACCGTTATCCGCAGGCGCCGGAAGCGATGCAGGCGGTGGCGCAGTTCTGGTCGCGGATCGGCGTCAAGGTGCAGCTCGAAGTGCTGCCGTGGGCGGTGTATGCCGGCAAGGCCAACAAGAATGAACTGGCGGTCAGCGTCATCGCCTGGGGCAACGGCACCGGCGAGGCGGCCTACGCGCTGACCAACATTCTCACCACCGTCGACAGCAGCAAGGGGCAGGGCGCCTCGAACTGGGGTCATTACAGCAACCCGCTGGTGGACAAGGCCCTGGTCGATTCAACCGCCGAATTCGACGAAGCCAAGCGCCGGCAGATTCTGGAGGATGCAGTGAAGGTGGTCAGCGACGACGTCGGCATCATCCCGCTGTTCCACTACCAGAACATCTGGGCGGCGCGGAAGGGCCTGAAAGTCGAGCCGCTGGTGAGCGACCGCACCGCCGCGACCATGGTCACCGAGCAACCTTGATTCTGCATGTCCCCGCGGCGACACAGGTGCGCAGCGGGGACGACGTCCCACTTACTGTCAGGAAACGTCATGTCATTGAATCCCTCACACCCGCTGGACACTGTGCCGGGCACTGAGCCCGATGTGCTTGATGGTCTGCTCGGTATTCAGCCGGGCTCGACGCTTCACACCGTTCGCCATGCCCGCGACAAGGTCGCCTCCGCCACCCAGGGCAGTCAGGATTTGTTTTTTGCCCCTGAACTGCCGGGCAATCTGTCGCTGACCGAACGCCTGTGGGTGGCCTATTACGCCGCCCATCTGACCCCGCACCCGACGCTTGCCGCGCACTATCTGGCGCAGTTGCACGCCCAGCGTGTGGACGCGTTGAGCGTGGCCAGTGTTGATTCCGGTTCGCTGGATGAGCTGAGCGACCCTCGATTGCGCGGCATTCTGGAATTCACCCGCACATTGATCGAGTCGCCAGTGCATGGCGATCAGGCGGCGTTGCAGGCGCTGCACAATGTCGGGCTGAGCACTGAGGAAATCGTCGTGCTGGCGCAGCTGGTCGCGTTCATGTCCTATCAGGTGCGTCTGGCCGCAGGGCTGGGTGCACTGCTTTCTGCTGGAGAAGCGTGATGAGTGAGCCGATTCGCGACAATGGATTCACCAACGAGGTACTGGGCTGGAAGGCCTGGCTGCCGACGGTTGATCTGAACAGCGCCACCCCCGAGCAGATCGCGGTGCTCGAAGAGAGCCATCCCCAGGCGAAGACCTCGGACTATTACCTGACCCTGGGCCATCACCCGGACATTCTTCGCCAGCGTTCCCAGGCCTTCAACGCCATCATGTACGCCCCAGGCGGGCTGTCCCGAGCCGAGCGTGAACTGGCGAGCACCGTGGTCTCGTGCCTCAACCGCTGCGTGTACTGCGCCTCGGTGCATGCCCAGCGGTTTGAGCAGTTGGCCAAGCGCAACGACGTGATCCGCGAGGTCTTCGCCGACCCTGCCACGGCGGGCACCAACGAACGGGAAAAAGCCATCGTGCGCTTTGCGATAGACCTGACACTGGCCCCGGCCTCGATCGATGCCACCCACATCAAGGCGTTGCGTGAGCAGGGCCTGGACGATGGGCAGGTACTGGACCTGATACACGCCATCTCGATTTTCGCCTGGGCCAACCGCCTGATGCTGAATCTGGGGGAGCCAGTGTTTCCGGCGGATCAGGCCTGATGGATTCATATAACGTTTAGCGCGAATTGTCGTTCTGCCCCGACGCTTTCTTGCAGCAAACACAGCACCTGTGGGAGTGAGCTTGCTCACGAAGGCGCCGTTCCAACCGCTGAAAATTCACTGAATGTCCCGGCCTCTTCGTGAGCAAGCTCACTCCTGCTTTTAGTGGGACTGGCTTTAGCCGGGAAGGGGCCATTGAGTACGCAGCGGATTTTGGGTGTGGCATCTGACGCCTTCCCGGCTGAAGCCGGTCCTACAGGGGATATGCGGTGTATCAGAGGGTTTGGTCGTACTGATCACGCAAAAAAAACGGCCTCCATTGCGGAGGCCGTTTTTGTGTTTACGCGATCAATCAGGCAACGAGGACAGTGACGTGCAGCTCTTTGACACCGACCAGCTGGATTTCGAAGTCCGGGGTGGCGTCGGCGTTGATGCTGCCGTAGAGGATCCCGTCGGCAAAACGTATCTGCCCGGTGGCGTCGTTGCTGTCAAAGGCGTTGCTGCCAATGAAGGTAAACGCGTCGATGCCCGGCGTTTGAGGATTGGCGTCCAGGGCGCTAAAGTCGAGCAGGTCGCCCTCGGCGCTCTTGAAGCCGTTGATCACGTCGCGCAGCGCACCGACACCCATGTCGGCGACAGAGTCGAACACGTAAGTGTCGGCCCCGGTGCCGCCGGTGAGCGAATCGGTACCCGCACCGCCGATCAAACGGTCGTTGCCCGAGCCGCCGATCAGCGTGTCATCGCCGGCGCCGCCGTTGAGCACGTTGGCGCCGCTGTTGCCGGTCAGGCTGTCGGCGAAGGCGCTGCCGATCAGGTTCTCGACGCTCTTCAGCGTGTCCAGGCCGGAGCCGCCGGTGTTCTGCTGGGCCGAGGTCGACAGCGTGGCGGTGATGCCTGCCTGCGCGCCAACGTAAGACACGGTGTCGTTACCGTCCCGCCCGTCCAGCACGTTGTTGCCGCTGCCGGCGAACAGCACGTTGTCCAGCGCGTTACCGATGCCGTTGGCCGCATCGAGGCTGTCGAGGTACAGGTTTTCCACGTTGGCGCCGAGGGTGAACGTCGCCAGGGTGCTGTGCACGCTGTCGATGCCGCCGGAGACGCGATCGGCGTTGGTTTCGATCACGCTGTCGCCGCTGTTGTCGACGTAGTACGTGTCGTTGCCATTGCCGCCGCTCATGCTGTCGGCACCGCCGGCGCCATCAATCACGTTGGCGGCCGCGTTGCCGGTGATAAAGTTGCGCAGCTCGTTACCGTTGCCGTCGATGGCCGAGACACCAGTGAGCACCAGGTTTTCCAGGTTCGCGCCGAGGGTCCAGCTGACCGACGCCTGCACGGTGTCGATCTGCGAAGGCGAGTCGCTGCTTTCGGTGACGCTGTCGAAGGCGTTGTCGACAATGTAAATGTCATTGCCGTCGCCGCCCGTCATGCTGTCGGCGCCGAGGTCGCCGTCCAGCGTGTCGTTGCCGGACGAACCCACCAGGGTGTCGTCCTGGTCGGTGCCGAAGATCATGCCGCCTTCGTTCTGCGCACCGTCGAAGATGGCCTGTACGCTGTTGTTGTCGCTCGGGTCACCGTGGAAGCCCAGGTCGTCGGCGATGTAGTCGGCCAGACGCTGACCGACGATCTCGGCGGACTCTTCATGCAAGTGCCAGACGTCGTCGGGGTAGACCAGCGGGTCGACTTCGTGGCGCAGGGGCAGGTCGGTGTAATCCACCGCAATCTTCACGTCGTCACGCTGGGCGGCGATCGCTTCCTGGGTGGCGCGGACGTAGCCGACACCTTCGACGATGCCGGCGATCTTCTCTTCCGAGAAGCCGCGGGCGCGGGCCGCGTCCTGGTCGTAGTGACCGGTTTCCATCATGTACACGTTGAAGTTGCCGAACTGCGCGTGCAGGTAATCGAACACCGACAAGGTCGCCGCCTTGTACGCCGCCGCCGCAGCATCCTTGTCCGAAGCGCGGGCGATTTCCTGTGCCGCTTCTTCGCCCTGGCCCCAGATGATGCCCATGGTCACGTTGTCGATCGACTTCAGCTCGGTGAGCTGGTCGTTCAGCAAGGCCACGGCGCGCAACAGGGCCGGGCCCGGTTGGTCGGTGTCGGTCAGCCACCAGCACAGCTTCAGCTCTTCGGGGCCGAGGGTCGACAGGCCGTTGACCGTGCTGCCGCCCACCGCGATGTCGATGCCATTGCCGTCGGCGTCGTTGAACTGGCTGCGCACGTCGTAGGTGGTGTATTTGCTCAAACCGTCCACCAGCATGGTGGTGCCGGACTGGCTGTCGTCTTCGGTCATGCGCAGCAGACGTGCGTTGGACTGGCCGAGGGTCGGCAGGAACAGAATGTCCTGGTCGGCCCGGGAGCCGAACACGAAGTCGTCGGCGGTGAGGGTGTTCATGTAGTTGCCGCTTAAGGCGATCTCGAAGCGGTGACCGTCAGCGTCGGGGACGCTGGATTTGATATAGGTTTTGTCGCCAGCGGCGTTGAGGCTCAGGTACAGCGTGCCGTTGCTGCCATCGCCCAGGCCGAGGAAGCCCAGGGCGGAGACGTCGATCTTGTCCACGCCGTGGGTGAAATCGTAGATCGTGTCAGTCGCGGTGACACCGCCGGTGTTGTAGTCGCGGTAGCTGTCCTGGACGCTGGTGTAGCGGAAGGTATCCGCGCCGTCGCCGCCGTACAGCGAGTCGCGACCCGCGCCGCCGTCGATGATGTCCGGCCCTGCGCCGGCGCGAATGGTGTCGTTGCCGCCCAGGCCGAGGATCAGGTCGGCGCCGGCAGTGCCGGCGATCGCTTCGCCGTTGTCGGTGCCGGTGATGGTGCTGGCCGGCGCATCGGCCACGGCCAGGGCGAAGCTGTCACTGACTGACGCGCCCGACGGGTCGGTGGCCTTGATCAGCAGCGTGTAGTTGCCGGAGGCGGTGCTGGTCGGCGTGCCGCTGAAGGTCAGGCGGGTGCTGTCAAAGCTGAGCCAGTCGGGCAGGGCGCTGCCATCGGCCAGGGTCGCGGTGTAGGTCAGCGCGTCGTTGTTGGCGTCGGAGAAGCTGTTGCTGGTGACCGCGTAGGTGAACGGCGAGTTTTCCGTCGCGTTCTGGTCCAGCAGCGGAATCACCACCACCGGCGCCACGTTGACGGGCGCATTCTGGCTGGCGAAGACGAAGTGGCTGGCGTTCAGGCTGCCGGCCAGATTACCCGCCAGGGACAGTTCGAAACGGTTGCCGTTGGCATCCGCGACGTTGTCCTTGACGTAGGTGCGGTTGGTGCTGGCGTTGTAGGTCACCTGCAGCGTGCCGTTGAGGCCGTTGCCCAGGCCGCCGTAGCCCAGGCCCGAGACGTCGATTTTGTCGGCGGTGACATCGAAATCAAGGATCTGGTCACTGGCGCTGGTGGTCGCCGTGCGGTAGCTGTCCTGGGTGGAGGTGAAGCGGAACACGTCCGCCCCCGCACCGCCGGTGAGTTTGTCGGCACCGGCGCCACCGATGAGAACGTCGTTGCCGTCGCCGCCGTTCAGGGTGTCATTGCCCGCGCCGCCGAACAGTTGATCGTTGCCGGTGGTGCCGGTCAGCGTGTCGTTGCCCGGCGTGCCGTTGATAACGCCCGGCGTCACTGGCACGTCCTGCACGGCGAGGGTGAAGCTGTCGCTGACGGTGGCGTTGCTAGCGTCGCTCGCGGTGATCTTGATTGCGTAGGTGCCCGACGCCGTGTTGCCCGGGGTTCCGCTGAAGGTGCGGGTCGCGGCGTCGAAGATCAGCCAGGTCGGCAGGGCGGTGCCGTCGGCCAGGGTGGCGCTGTAGCTGAGGGTATCGTTGTCTGGATCGGTGAAGCTGGTGCCGGGCACGACGTAGCTGAACGGTGTGTTTTCGGTGGCGTTCTGGTCCAGCAGCGGGTTGGCGACGACGGGCGCCTGATTCACCGTCGGGGCGGTGGCGAAGACGAAGTTGGCGCTGGTCAGTTTGTCGAGGTAGTTGCCCACGAGCGCGACTTCGAAGCGGTTGCCTTCGGCATCGGCGGTCAGCGACTTGATGTAAGTCTTGTCGCCGGCGTCGTTGAGCACCGCGTACACGGTGTTGTTCATGCCGTCGGCCAGGCCCGTGAAGCCCAGCTTGGAGAGGTCGATCTTGTCGGCGGTGACGTCGAAATCGGTGATCACGTCGCCGAGATTCGCGCCGCCGGCGTTGTAGTTGCGGTAGCTGTCGGTGCGGCTGGAGAACACGAAGGTGTCAGCGCCAGCGCCGCCACTCAGGGTGTCCTGCCCCGCGCCGCCGTCGAGACGATCGTCCCCGGCGCCGCCCGCCAGGCTGTCGTTGCCGGCCAGACCCAGCAAGGTGTCTGCCCCGTCAGTGCCCTGCAGCGAGTCGTTGCCGGTGGTGCCGGTGAGGGTGCGGTTGAAGATGAAGTTGTCGGCGGTCAGTGCGCTGACCAGATTCCCGGCGAGGATCAGCTCGAAGCGGTTGCCGTTGGCGTCGGCATCGTAATCCTTGATGTAAGTACGGTCGTTGCTGGCGCTGTAGCTGATCTGCAGGGTGCCGCCACGGCCGTTGCCCAGCCCGGTGAAGCCCAGGCCGGCGAGGTCGATCTTGTCCTGGGTCGGGTCGAAGTCGGTGATGGTGTCGTCGAAGCTGGTGGTCGCGGTGCGGTAGCTGTCGGACTCGCTGGTGAAGCGGAAGATGTCCGCGCCCGCGCCGCCGGTGAGCTTGTCGACCCCGGCGCCGCCGATGAGGATGTCGCTGCCGCCACCGCCGTTGACGGTGTCATTGCCCGCGCCGGCGTAGAAAATCTCGTTGGCGTCGCTGCCCAGCAGGGTGTCGTTGCCGTCGGTGCCCTGAACCGCCACCACGGGCACGGTCGCGCTGACGTAGCTGCCATCGCCATACACCAGGGTGTCGCCCTTGGTGGTATGGGTGATGGTGTTGCCGATGATGGCGTTGCGGTCGGTGCCGTCTTCGTTGCGCTCGGCCACGCCATAGGTCGACAGGGCGCTGCCGTTGATGGTGTTGCCCTGAACGGTGTTGTCACTGCCGTTGTAATACTTGCCGGAAACGCCCTTGGTGTCGTCGTAGGACTGGATGATGATTTCCGGCACGCCGCCGCCCAGTGAGTTGTTGCTCAGGGTGTTGTTGATGACGTCGACGTTGTTGCTGCCGTAGATGCGAACGCCGGCGCTGGCGTTGTCGTGGATGTCGACGCCGGTCATGGTGACCTCGCTGGACAGCTTGATCAGCACGCCTTCGGCGCCGTTGCCATAGACCTCACCGCCGGTGATGGTGATGTTGTTCGGCGAAGGGATGTTCTCGCTGCCGCGCTGCACCACGATGCCGCCACCGCCGTTGCCGTAGGCGACGTTGTTGCTCAGGGTGAAATCGTGGCTGCTGGTGACCACGTTGAAACCGTGGCGATCGTTGTCGTAGGCGATGTTGTTTTCGAAGGTGCTGCCGCTGAGGAAGTCAGCGACAAAGCCGTCCAGGCCGTTGCCGTGGGACACGCTGTTCTTGATGACCATGTTCACGGTCTGTTCGTGGGGGTCAAAGCCGTAACCGGAGCAGTCCTTGATTTCCACGCCATCGAGGGTGACGTTGGAGTCGTAACCTTCCTTGCCCGGGATGTAGCCGTTGAACCAGCCGTCGATCTTGCCGGTGGTGTTGTCCCGGTTGCCGTCGATGGTCAGGTTGCTCAGCCCGAAGTCGTGGGTCTCTTCGCCGTAGGCGGAGCGGATGACACCGGTGATTTTCGTGTCGGAACCGTCCGCGACCTTGATGTTGGAGACGCCCATGCCGTCGCCGTACATGTAGACGTTGCTCTTGAGCATGAGGCAGCCGTCGGACGGTTCCTCGCCGCCTGACACGATGTAGGTCCCGGGGGGTACATAGACTTGTCCTCCACCCGCCGCCGCAGCTGCATCAATCGCTTGTTGGATGGCCGCGGTGTCGTCAGAGACGCCATCTCCCTTGGCGCCAAAATTTTGGACGTTAAAAATCATGTACTTATCTCCGGTCACAGGCTGAGGTCACGCTGCGTGCCAATTTCCAATCGGCACTGCAGCAGGTATGACCCACCTGAACGGAAAAGTTGTCGCCGTATGTCGGAAAACCGTCGTTTTGTGACGATCGGCACATTTTGGTGGTTATTGGTGTCATGTAATTGACGTTTAGAGGGATATGCTTTTCTGGCACCTTGGAGATATGAGGAGTCTGCTAGCGATGAAGATCGCTTGGCAGGACCGGCTTCAGCCGGGAAGAGGCTAGGGTGGGCACCCTCGATTCTGCGGTGTGGATGCCGACACCTTCCCGGCCAAAGGCGGTCCCGCAAAGTTCGCGTTAGCCGGTCCTATTATGGGTTAGCGGGCCTACTAGGCCACTTCAGCGGGGGCGCAGCGCAGGCAGTCGCGGCCTTCGCCCTTGGCGGCATAGAGCGCCTTGTCGGCCATGGCGATGAGCGCTTCGGCGCTGGTCTGAGGTGCGCTGGCGATGGCGACGCCCAGGCTGATGGTGACCCTGGCGCCGTCGTCCAGCACCGGGTGAGGCACGTTCAGCGCGGCAACCGCAGCACGCAGGTTTTCTGCCAGGGCCCTGGCCTGAGCCGGGTGGGCGTGGGTCATGAGCACCATGATTTCCTCGCCGCCGAAGCGAAAGGTCAGGGCGTCGGCTTTCTGCGCCGTGCGCTGGATCACGCCACTCAGCAACCGCAAGCAGGTGTCGCCCTGCAGGTGCCCGTAGTTGTCGTTGTAGGATTTGAAGTGATCGATGTCCAGCAGGATGACCGCGACGTTCGTGGGGGTCTGCGTTGCGCGGCTCCACAGAGAGGCCAGCACCTCGCCCTGAAAACGCCGGTTGAACAATTGCGTCAGCGAATCGATGCGCGCCAGTTCCACCAGTTGCGCTCGCAGCAACTGCCCGCGCAACGCAAACAGATAACTCAAGCGGCTTCCGTGTTCCAGAAACCACGACGCCATCATCAGCAACGCCGCGGTGGAGAAGAACAACAGCGCATTGGCTTGCCAGATCTGAAAGTCGGCGAACTCAGCGAGGTAAGTGGTCACCAGCTGAATGACCAGCATGCAGGCCATGGCCACCGCCGCGCAGCGCACCGGCACCTGCTGGATCACCGTGCAATACACCATGATCAGCAGCATCCCCAGCTGATAGTGCAAGCGGAACGGACTTTCGCTGTAGATCATCGCTATCAGCGGCATCACCGAACACGTTACGGTGCCGATGGCTGCCGTCGCTTCCACAATGCGTCGGGTGCTGGCGCGCCGCGCGATGATCAGCAGAATCATAAAGATCGGCGTCATCAGGCAGACACGGCCCAGCGCCACGTAGGTAAACATGTCGTTCAGGCTGAGCCAGTCGCTGACCATGAACAGGTTGTAGATGAGGATGCCGCCGATGCCCACGGCGGACAGAAACTGGCGGCGTTGCTCAAGCGTTTCGGCCTCGTAGCGCTGTTCCAGCTCAGTGCTGAAACGCAGGCTGCGAAAACGCGATGCGATGGTGCGATCGACCTCGGCGAGAAGTTGCGCGTCATGGGGGCCAGGTCGATCGAGGACAAAGGAAAGCATGTTGCACCAAAGGGGTGGGTTGACCGGACTATGACATCATCAGTGATGTCTTAGTGCCATCATTTCGTCGGAGCGCTGTTTTCGCAAGGACTGACCGATCAAGCGTCAGGTTTGCGATGAACAGCGCTCCGTCTTGCCTCAGATACGGAAACTGCCCACCAGCTGCGTCAAACGCACCGACTGACGTTCCAGGTCGGAACAGGCGCGCAACGTGGCCTGCAGGTTTTCCACGCCTTCCTGGTTCAGTGTGTTGATTTCGGTGATGTCGACGTTGATCGCTTCGACCACCGAAGTCTGCTCCTCGGTGGCGGTGGCGACCGACTGGTTCATCGCGTCGATCTCGCCGATGCGCACGGTCACGCTTTCCAGGCTGGTGCCGGCCTGATTGGCGATGCTGACGCTTTCATGGCTCTCGCGCTGGCTGTCATTCATGATCGCCACCGCTTCACGGGCGCCGTGTTGCAGCTCCTCGATCATTTTCTGCACCTGACTGGCCGACTCCTGGGTGCGATGGGCCAGGCTGCGGACCTCGTCAGCGACCACGGCAAACCCGCGCCCGGCTTCCCCGGCGCGTGCTGCTTCGATGGCAGCGTTGAGGGCCAGCAGGTTGGTCTGCTGGGAGATCCCGGTGATGACTTCCAGAATCTGCCCGATGTTGGCGGTCTTGGTGTTGAGCTGCTCGATCTGCTCGCTGGCGCCGCTGATGCGCGTCGACAAACGGTTCATCGCCTGAATGTTCTGACCGACCACGGCCTGACCACTGGACGCCATATTGCGCGCATCGCTGGAATGCCCGGACGCCATGGCGGCGTTCTGCGCGATCTCCTGCGCCGCAGCGCCCAGCTCGTTGATGGCCGCCGCGACACTGCTGGTACGGTTGGCCTGCTGATCAGAGTTCAGCATCGAGGAGTTCGACGCGCTGACCACGCGCAGCGCGACTTCGTTGAGCTGCACGGTGGAGGAGGCCACTTCGCGCATGGAGTCATGGATCCGCTCCACGAACAGGTTGAAGCCGTTGCCCAGGTAGCCGAATTCGTCCTGGCTGAGGATCTCCAGGCGCTTGGTGAGATCGCCTTCACCTGCCGCGATGTCGTGCATGGCGCGGCCCATGGTGTTCAGCGGACGCATCAGCACGCTGAGCAACACGCCCAGCAGCGCAATGATCAGGACCACGGCGATGATCGTGGCGACGATCGCCGAGTTACGGAAATCGCCCAGTGCGGCGTAGGCCTGGGCCTTGTCCACCGCGATGCCGACGTACCAGTTGACCGATGGCAGACCGTCAACGTGAGCAAAGGTGACGACTTCGGTCTTGCCGGCGTGCTCGCTTTCGCTGACATCTTCGGACAGGCGCGGCGTAGCGTTCGGGTAGACCTCGGCCAGGGTTTTCATCACCAGCGAGGTGTCCGGATGCACGAGAATGCGGCCGTTGGCGTCGACCAGGAAAGCATGGCCGTCGTTCTGCAGGCGCAGCGCACTGATCATCTTCACCAGCACTTCCAGACTCAGGTCGCCGCCCGCAACGCCGGCGACGCCGGAAGGGCCTTTCACCGGCGTGGCGATGGTCACGATCAGGCCTTTGGTCACGGCGTCCAGATAGGGCTCGGTCAAGGTGGTCTTGCCGGCCTTCAATGCATCGGTGTACCACGGGCGGGTGCGCGGGTCGTAATCGCCGGGCATGTCATCAGGCGGTTGCGTCACGAATGAACCATCGGCTCTGCCCAGGTAGATGCTCATGAACGTCGAGATCAGCGTTGGCTGACCGAGCAGCCGGTTGAACACCTCGGGCGACGACACGGCGGCGCCCTCGGCGACGTTTTCCACCAGCAGGATGCGTCCCGACATCCAGTTCTGGATATTGCCGGCCGTACTTTCGCCCATCTGGTTCAGACTTTCCCTTAACTGATCCCGGATGGCGTTGCGTTGCAGATAATCGTTGTAGAGGGTGAATAAGGTAAACGCGGCGATCACCACCAGCGACGCCGCCAGCAGGATTTTATGGCTGAATTTCAGGGATTTGGTCATGCCTTGAGGGCCTTCAAGCGATTGCAGGGAAAGGATTGCAGTGTGTCAGTCGGGCTATCGGCGGCCAGCGGGATAGATGAATGGCTTGCTGCGCAAAACAGGCCTCTATTTGACTGGAATCTGACAATCGGTCCTGGGTGTACGGCCCGCGAGTCATGTAACCGTGCTAAGCGAGGAGGGCTGAGGGCGAGGACGTGAGGAAGTGGAGCAGGGCAGACGCCAAAAAAAAAGGGCTGCAAAAAGCAGCCCTCTGGCATTCGACTTATGCGGCCCAAGCACGAAGCACGGCGCTTGAACCTTGAAGCTTGAAGCCTCGAGCTCGCAGCTAGGCCCTCATCCCTTAGAGCGCATGACTGTAGACCAGCGCATAGGATTCGATCCCGTCGTTAGGCTCCTTGATCCCTGCGTTTGAATAGTGGGTAACGCGCAGGCCGACGCGCTGGGTGTCGCCGAATTTCAGACCAGCGCCAAGGCGGTCTTCGAAGTTGAAGGCGGAACCGAACTTCTGGTCACCCGCAGATGAACCGGTAAACAACGAAACGCCCACACCGGCTTCGATATAGGGCTTCACCGGACCGCTGCCAAACTCATAAACGAACACCGGAGCGAAGGAGGCCGAGTGGCGAGCGCCGGCCTGTTTGCCTGCTTCCCAGTAGGTGTAGCCCAGGTCCCAATAGCCGGTCAGCTTGCCGGTGGAGCTTTCCAGCCAGGACTTGTCCCAGTCGAAACCCAGGGCAACGCGGCCGGTGACGCCACCTTGGCTGGTGGCACCCAATGCACCGGAGATCTGCGTGGCGTTGGCGGTCATGGCGAAAGAAGACAGGCAAAGGGCAGCGAGCAGTAGCTTTTTCATGGTGGAGATAGCCAGAAAGGTCAATAAAACCGGGGAGAGTAATCACCCGAACGGATGTAGGGCAGAACGCCACTACGAAAGTTCCATTGGCCCTGTATGAAATTTCCCAGAACTTCGTTTTTGGAATGATTCAAGCGGTATCAAGCGCCCGATTGATCAAAATTGTTGAGGCTCGGCAGAAGGATAATTCGCTTTTACGGCGTGCGATTAAGGTCAACAATCCGCCCTGTCATTCCCGCCCCAAGGATCGCCCATGAGCCTCTCGCCCTTCCATCTCGCCATTCCCGTTTACGATCTCGCCGCCGCGCGCCACTTCTACGGCGACGTATTTGGTCTCTCCGAAGGCCGCTCCAGCGAGCAATGGGTCGATTTCGATTTTTACGGTCATCAACTGGTCATCCATGAGCACCCGAAGACCACTTCCCAGGAGTCCGTGCATTCCAACGCGGTGGATGGCCACGACGTACCGGTCCCGCACTTCGGCATCATCTTGCACTGGGAAGAATGGGAGGCGCTGGCGGAGCGTCTGCGCGCCCGGGAAACGAAGTTTGTGATCGAACCCTACATCCGCTTCCAGGGCCAGGTGGGCGAGCAGGCCACCATGTTCCTGTTCGATCCGTGCGGCAACGCTCTGGAATTCAAGGCGTTCAAGGACATGGGTCAGTTGTTTGCCAAATAATCCGGGATTGCCCCCTCGGGTGCTTGTCAAAGGCGCCCGTTTTCGTTTCAGCCGCACTGCAGCCACTTCAACTTACCTGTCCAGCGGCCGATAAACCGATTCAGCATCTCTTAATGATCGGATCGGACTGGAAAACTTATGCTCACTGCGATGAACAGGATGCTGGAAAACATCAGCGTCAAATCCAAGCTGTCTCTGGGCTTTGGCGCAGTGCTGGTGTTGACACTACTGATAGCGTTGGCAGGGTGGTCCGGGATCGGCGGACTGAGTGAAAGGGGAGACCGGATTCTCGACATCTCAAAGCTCAATGACCTGACGCGTGACATGCGCATCGCGCGTTTGTCCTACACGCTCAATTACGATGCAGATCACGCCGCTGTGGTGGTCAAGGCGCTGGAAAACCTCGACAGTCACCTGGCGTACTGCCGCGCCAATTTCGATTCGGCGTTGAATATCCCGCATATTCAGTCGGCGACGGAGGCGGTCAAGCGCTACCGCGCGCACTTCAGCGACTACGTTCAATCTGTGCAGAATCGCGAGGCCTCTCGTGGCATTTTCGGCAGCAATGCGGACGCCGCGGTGGAGCAATTGCAGAAGATTGAGGCCGCTATTTCCGCGAACGGCGACGCTGCGCAGACCGCTGCGGTGGTGAAGGCGCAGGCCTTGGTCGAGCAGGCGCGCTTCCAATTGCGCGGCTACACCTACAGTCTCAAACCCGAGCTTGAAGCACCGGCCAAAAAAGCCATCAGTGACGCTCGCGCCTACACCACTGTCCTTGGCCAGGCGCTGCCGGCGGCACAAAACGATGCCGTGCAGCACCTCGGCTCGGCCCTCGACGCTTATTTGCTGACGGTCAGCCAGTTCAGCGAGGCTCAAGCGGGAGCCGCCAACGCTCAGTTGGGGTTGAACGAAGACATTGCCAGCCTGTTTGCCGCCAGTAACGCACTGGCAAAAAATCAGGCCGTATTGCGCAGCGAAGATGTGGACGCCGCCCGTAACGTGTTGGGCGGCGCGACACTGGGCGCATTGATCCTCGGCATTCTTGCGGCCTGGCTGATCACTCGCTTGATTGTCCTGCCCTTGATGGACGCGCTTCGCACTGCCGAGCAGGTGGCCGGTGGTGACCTGACAAATGCCCGTGTGGTGTCGCGCAAAGACGAACTGGGCATGTTGCAACGCAGCATGGCGCGGATGACGGTCAACCTGCGCGAACTGATTGCCGGCCTGCGCAATGGCGTGACGCAGATCGCCAGTGCCGCCGAGGAATTGTCAGCGATCACCGAGCAAACCAGTGCGGGCGTCAATAGCCAGAAGATCGAGACCGATCAGGTGGCGACGGCCATGAACGAGATGGCGGCCACGGTGCAGGAAGTTGCACGCAACGCGGAAAGCGCTTCCGAGGCCGCGGCCACCGCCACCCGTGAGGCCCGTGACGGTGACGAGGTGGTGCGTCAGGCCATCAATCAAATTGAGCGCCTGGCCACCGAAGTCGGCCACTCGACGGTCGCCATGGCGGACCTGAAAACCGAAAGCGGCAAAATTGGCAGCGTCCTCGATGTCATCAAGTCAGTCGCTCAGCAGACTAACTTGCTGGCGTTGAACGCCGCCATCGAGGCTGCGCGTGCTGGCGAGGCGGGAAGGGGCTTTGCGGTGGTCGCTGACGAGGTGCGCAGCCTGGCCCAGCGTACCCAGTCTTCCACTGAAGAAATCGAGCAACTGATCACCGGTCTGCAGAGCGGCACGCAGCAGGTGGCGGGGATCCTTGAAAACAGCCGCGTGCTGACTGACAGCAGTGTCGAACTGAGCCGGCGCGCCGGGGTGTCCCTGGGCGGCATCACCCGCTCGGTGCTGTCCATCGAGTCGATGAACCACCAGATTGCCGCTGCCGCTGAAGAGCAAAGCGCCGTCGCGGAAGAGATAAACCGCAGCGTGATCAGCGTTCGCGAAGTCTCCGAGCAGACATCGGCCGCCAGCGAACAAACCGCAGCGTCCAGTGTTGAACTCGCCCGGTTGGGCGTGCACTTGCAGACGCTGGTCGGAAAATTCAAGGTGTGACCGCCGAGGCGCACTTGCACGACGGGCAATGGCGTCAGTCTGCGCGGGGGAGCGCGTCCACGACGCAGCTTCTGAACAATTCCAGCAGCGGTGTGTGCCGCTGCAGGTATTTGCTCACCAGCACGATCTCGCGGAAGAAGGTCAGCTCACCGAGGTCGATGATCCGCACGTCCTCCGCATGCTCCAGCCACAACCCGGCCATGGGCACCAGCGCCACGCCCAACCCGGCGCGGACCATCTTGACGATGGCGTCCAGCTCATCGAGCTCCAGGGTTTGCCGCACCTCAAGTTTGCGCTCGCGCAGGAACTGCGTGACCCGGCGGCCGCCGAACGAGCGCTGATCGTAGCGAATGAAAGGGTGGTCGCAGAGGATCTGCCGAGGGTCGTCGCCCTGCATGCCGGATGGTGTGATCAGCACGAAGGGTTCTCTGGCGAGGACCTCGGCGTGCAGCTCTTTGGGCAGGGCGAACGGCGGTTTGATCATGATCGCCAGATCGAGCTCGCCGGCGTCCACCTGACTGAGCAGGTTCAATGAAACCCCAGGCACCAGACTGGCCTCGATGAACGGCGCCTTGCTGCGCAGCGCCACCAAGGCTTGCGGCAGGATGCCGGTCTGCGCCGTGCTGATGGCGCCGATGCGCAGCGCGCCGCGAAAGTCATTGGCGCTGTCGGGGCTGCCCATGCGCCCGAACAGCTGCAGCATTTCTTCGGCCAGTGCCACGGCGCGTTGTCCGGCGGCGTTGAGGGTGGCGGCGCGGCCGGTGCGATCAAAGAGGGTGACGCCCAGAGCGTCTTCGAGGTTCTTGATCTGCGCGCTCACCGCCGATTGGGTCAGCCCGACCTCGCGCCCGGCCGCCGCAAAGGTGCCTCGACGCGCGACGCAGACGAAGGTTTTCAACTCTCTGATCATCGGCAGGTCCTTGAAGGAAATTCAAATCGGGCAGGGCGCACCCACAGGCGGCCGGCAGCGGATAGTAACCAGTGCCGTCGACAAATAAAAATGCCGCCTCAAGGGCGGCATTTTTTTACGCGGGACGCTTAACGATAGCGTTCCAGCCAGTGCGCGTAGGGCGCAGGCAGGGTCCACGAGGCTTTGTCGACGCCCAGTTCTTTGGCGGCGAAATAAGCCCAATGCGGATCCGCCAGGTGCGCCCGGCCGATCGACACCAAGTCCAGCTGACCGTTCTGCACGGCGGCCTGAGCCAGTTTCGGATCGCCAAAACCCCACGCCGAGGTCACCGGGATATCGGCTTCACGGCGTACGCGTTCGGCGATCGGGCCCATGAAGGCCGGGCCCCACGGGATGTTGGTTTCCGGGATGGTGAAACCGACGCTGACGCTGAGCAGATCAAGACCGCCGGCCTTGAAGCGGCGCGCCAGTTCGATGGATTCGCTGAGGGTCTGCTCGTCACGGCCGTCGTACTCGATCACACCGAAGCGTGCGGTCAGGGGCAGGTTTTCCGGCCAGACTTCACGCACGGCGGCCAGGGTTTCCAGCAGGAAGCGGCTGCGGTTGTCGAAGCTACCACCGTAGGCATCGGTGCGCTGGTTGGAGTGTTCGGAGAAGAAGCTCTGGCCCAGGTAACCGTGGGCGAAGTGCAGCTCGATCCACTCAAAGCCGACTTCACGGGCACGGCGTGCAGCGTCGACGAAGTCCTGCTTGACCCGGGCGATGTCGTCCAGGGTCATTTCCTGGGGGACTTTCGGCAGGTTGGCGCCGAAGGCGATGGCCGAGGGTGCGATGGTCTGCCAGCCACGGGCATCATCGGCGGCCATGTGGTCGTCACCTTCCCATGGACGGTTGGCGCTGGCCTTGCGACCGGCGTGGGCGATCTGGATGCCCGGGACCGAGCCGGCTGCCTTGATCGCTTGCACCGCAGGAATGAACGCCTTGGCGTGCTCGTCGCTCCAGATGCCGGCGCAACCCGGAGTAATGCGGCCTTCAGGGGAGACGGCAGTGGCTTCGACGACCACCAGGCCCGCACCGCCGCGGGCCATGCTCGCGAGGTGAACGTGGTGCCACTCGTTGATGACGCCGTCGTCTGCCGTGTACTGGCACATTGGAGGGATGGCAATGCGGTTACGCAGGGTCACGTCCTTCAGCGTGAAGGGTTCGAACAATGCAGACATGAAATACTCCTGATGATTGAATTCGCTTGTTCGATAGTATTCGAAATATGGCGAAGAATGAAACCCCTCGCTATGATGCGCGGCATGCGCGCCTTCAAACATCCGTTACCGACCGAACTCACACTTGAGCGTTTGCTTTACGCATTAAGTGACCCCGTACGCCTCGAAATCGTTCGCTGTCTTTCCACGGTGGCGGAGGCGACCTGCGGCGAGCTCGACGGCGGACGGCCCAAGTCCAGCATGTCTCACCACTTCCGCGTGCTGCGCGATGCAGGCCTGGTGCATACGCGCAACATCGGCACCACGCACATGAATTCGCTGCGCACCGAGGAGCTGGATATTCGCTTTCCGGGGTTGCTGGGGTGCATTCTGGCTCAAGCGTGAACCGGCGTTTTCAGACGTACGGTGCGGTTAGTAGACCCGCCCTCAGCGCAAACAAAAATGGCCCGATCTTGCGATCGGGCCATTTAATTTGCGGGCTTGAACCTGACGCTTAGACGGCGCCGACGATCTTCGCAGCCGGTTGGGTACGACGACCCATTGCACCGGCACCGGCTGCCACGAGGGCAGAAACCACGAGGGTGATCAGCAGGATCCAGGCGGCGCGGGAAATGTTTTTCGCCGCAACGTCAGCCGCTTCACGGGCTTTCTGCTCGGCTTGGGCTTTCAGCTCCTGGTACTTGGCGTACGCCTGGCGGTAGCTGGCCTGGGCCTGATCGACGATCTGGTTGGCTTCGGCGTCGGTCTTGTTGCCGCGGGCCTTGATCAGGTTGACGAAGGCCTGACGGTCAGCGGCGTCCCACGCCTGGTCGCCCTTGGCTTTCAGACGGTCGAGCAGGCCGCTCAGTTGCTCGTCAGCCTGTTGTGGGGCTTCGGCGCTGCGTTGTACGGTGTTTTTCGCGTCTTCCTGGGTGGTAGCAACGTCCTGCTTGACCTTGTTCGGGTCCAGCTCAGGCTTGCCGGTCTGGCGCATGGCTTGTTCGATTTCGCCCTGGATATCGTCCAGATTGAAGTCGATGCCTTGGGCGCGCAGCTGCTCCTGGATCTTGCCGCCAACGGCCGGGGCCACTTGCGCAATGCCGCTGCCCACTGCCGACAGGCCGCTGCCCGCCAGATTCAAACCGCCACGCACGACGCCGGTCACGGCGCTGGACACCAGGTAAACGCTGATCAGCGAAACGCTGGCCCAGACCAGAATGCCGTGGAAGGCGCCTTCGCGATGGGCCAACCGGCCGGCGGCCCAGCCCCCGACGAACAGGGAAATGACCATACTCACACCCAGCCAGATGCCGGTGCCTTTGCCCATGCCTGCCAGCGGATCGGCTTCTTGCAGCGGATCGATGCTGGCGCTGCCGATGGCGGTGCCCAGCAGGCTGAGCATCAGCGAGACCACGAGCGCGAGTACCACACCGGCCAGAATGGCGCCCCAGGAAATTCGTTTGAGCAAGGGGGCAACAGCAGTCCCCCGGTAGACAGGATCGTCGTAGGCGGCAGGTGTAACTCGGTCATCGCGAATCATAGTGGCAGTTCCTTTGGTCATTGGCAGAGCGCAAGACGTGTTGCGCGTAATTCAATGACCTCCGCACTTTTTGATTAGTTTTATGCAGGCGGAAAATAAAATGCTGGCAAAATGCCTAAGCATCAAAATTGCCGAAAATTCAAAGGTCTGCAAGCAGATTAAATTGGAATCAGTGTTATTCCCAGTCGCGATATGGCGTCACCCCGGACGCTGTCCTTGGCTACCTTCTATACCACCGTAATAATTTTTCCCGAGACAGCCTGATGAATACCCTCACCGCCGATGACCGCACTCAGGTCACTCGGGAAGCCACCGTTGAATACTGGAAACACATCATCCCGATCGTGCAAATCGCGTTCGCGATTCACGTGCTGTTGCTGGGTTTGTTCCTGATCGTGGACCTGCCCGTGATGTGGGTCACCAACGCGGCGAGCGTCGCGGCTTACATCGCCTGTCTGCTGGCAATCAAACGCCGGCTGTATCGCTGCGCCGGCATGCTCATCTGTATCGAAATCATCGCCCACGCCGCCATCGCCACCTGGGTGCTCGGCTGGGACAGCAACTTCCACCTCTACGTGTTCTGCATTGTGCCGATCATTGCTTTCGGCTTTCATTCCTCGCCGGTGCGCAGAGGCTGCCTCAGCGCCGCCGTGCTCATCGTCACCGTGGGCGGGTACCTGCTGCGCAACAAAGTGCCGGTCTTCAGCATCAGCGAAAACGTTCAGGACCTGTTTGGCGCAGCCAACGCATTGACCGCAACGGCGTTGTTGCTGCACGCCACGGCGTTGTCGGTGCGCTTCAACCTGTCGATGCACATGAACCTTTATCACTCCGCCCACCGCGACAGCTTGACCAATCTCTATACCCGGCGGCGGGTGCTGCAGCGTCTGCGTCAGCTAGGCGGGGGGCGGCGGGAGATCCCCACGGCGCTGGTGCTGATCGACATTGATCACTTCAAACAGATCAACGACAAGCACGGTCATGACATGGGCGATGTGGTGCTGCAGCAGGTGGCCGCTGTCATCGCCCAGTGTGTACGCACCACGGACATCGCCGCGCGCTGGGGCGGCGAAGAGTTTCTGGTGTTGATGCCCAACACCCGCTTCGAGGACGCCCGGCTGATCGCCGAACGGATACTCACGCACATTCGCGAACAGGGCGGGGAGATCAGGCAGAGCCTGAACCTTACGGCGACCCTTGCGGTGGCCATCCTGAAAAACGGGGAGACGTTCCGGGATGCGCTGAACCGGGCGGATCAGCGCTTGTACGAGGGTAAGCAGGAGGGACGCAACCGGGTCATGCTGGCGGAGTGAGCGCGGCGGGCCTCGCGAAGCCCGCCCGATGCACCCGCTGAATGTAAATTCTCTGCAAAGGTCGGGCTCGTCGCTTGTTCCTGCCGATCACGCAGGGCTAAATGTCGCAACAATTCGAAACACCTCAATCCGAACGTCAGCCTGCCGGCCAGGCGGCGCCTGCTGCACGACTGCAGCGCGCCGCGCGCATCGACGTCGCCTGGCGCAGCGTTTTGCACGCCATACCGATCCGCCCGGCAACGCGCTGGCCGACGGCTTCACTTTTGTCCCTTGGCCACAAAGAAGTAAACCATGACCCAGATTTCGGCAGCCCGCTCACGAAAGCGCCTTGTCCTTGCGCTCCTCATAGCCGTAGCCGTTGGGGCTGTTTATGTCTACTACCGGCACGCCTCCAACCCGACGCCGTCGACCGATGCTGGCGCGACTGTTTCCGCCGGACCCGGTGGTCGCCACGGTGGGCCGGGCATGGCGGACCCCAACGCAGCGGTCAGCGTCGCAGTGGGCACAGCCGGTACGGCGGATGTTCCAGTGATTCAGCAGGCGCTCGGCACGGTCGTCCCCAACTACTCGGTCACCGTGACCAGTCGGGTCGACGGTGAGCTGATGGCCGTGTATTTCACCGAGGGCCAGTACGTCAAGAAGGGCCAGTTGCTGGCGCAGATCGACCCCCGTGCCTACCAGGCCACCCTGGACCAATACCTGGGCGACATGGCCCAGAATCAGGCGCTGCTGAAAAGCGCGCAACTGACCGCCGAACGCTATAAGCGGCTGTTCGCCAAGGACTCCCTCGCCAAGCAGGACCTGGACACGCAGATCGCCACCGTCGGCCAGTACGCCGGCGCCGTGAAGGCCGATCAGGGCCAGATCGATGCGGCGAAACTCAATCTGCTGTACGCGAAAATCGTCTCGCCGATTGATGGCTACGTCGGCCTGCGGCTGGTGGATCCGGGCAACATCGTTTCGTCCAGCAGCACCACCGGCATCGTCACCGTGACCCAGACCAACCCGATCGCCGTGACCTTCAGCCTGCCCCAGGCGCAATTGGCGACCCTGCTGCCCAAGGTCCGCAAGGGCGAGCCGCTGAGCGTGCAGGCCCTCGATCAGTTGGGCAACACGCCGCTGGCCAACGGCGCGCTGAAATTCATCAGCAACGAAATCGACACCACCACCGGCAGCATCAAACTGAAGGCGCTGTTCGATAACCCCGCCGAGAAGCTTTACCCCAACCAGTTCGTCAACGTGAAGCTGACCACCGACACCCTGCACAACGCCGTGGTGGTGCCGTCGGCCGCCGTGCAATTGAGCAGCGACGGCGAGTTTCTGTATGTGGTGAAAGACGGCAAGGTCGCCCGCCGCAGCGTCAAGGTCGGCCCGGTCTTCGGCGAGCAAACGGTCATCAGCCAAGGCGTGGACAAGGGCGATCAGGTCGTCACCCGAGGTATCGATCATTTGCGTGACGGCAGCACGGTGACCATTGAGGCGGACAAACCGGCCGGCGCGGATGTCGCCGCATCCAGAACCCCTGCCAGCGCCACGCAGCCGGCTGCCGGCAACGCTGCCCCATGAATCCTTCAAGACTGTTTATCCAGCGCCCGGTGGCAACGGTGCTGCTGATGCTCGCGGTGATGCTGGCCGGTATTTTCGCGTATCGCCTGCTGTCGACCTCGGCGCTGCCGGAAGTGGACTACCCGACCATCCAGGTCACCACGCTGTACCCCGGCGCCAGCTCCAGCGTGCTGGCCTCGGCGGTGACTGCGCCGCTGGAGCGCCAGTTGGGGCAGATGTCGGGGCTGGCGCAGATGTACTCGACCAGTTCGGCCGGGGCGTCGGTGATTACCCTGAAGTTCTCCCTGGACTTGTCGCTGGACGTCGCCGAACAGGAAGTGCAGGCGGCGATCAATGCCGCCGACAGCCTGCTGCCCACCGACCTGCCGAATCCGCCGACCTATAAGAAGGTCAACCCGGCCGACACCGCCGTGCTCACCCTCGCGGCGACATCGGACAGCCTGCCGCTGACCCGCGTGCAGGATCTGGTCAACACCCGTGTGGCGCTCAAGCTCTCGCAGATTTCCGGTGTCGGCATGGTCAGCCTGGCCGGCGGTCAGCAGCCCGCCGTGAAGATCGAAGTGAACCCCACCAGCCTGGCGGCCCACGGCCTGACCCTGGAAGATGTCTACGACAAGGTCAACGCCGCTAACGTCAATGGCTCCAAGGGTGGCTTCGATGGCCCGTCCCACTCCATCACCATCGACGCCAACGACCAGTTGCGCGATGCGGTTGAGTACGGCGAGCTGGTGCTGGCCTACGAGAACGGGGCGGCGCTGCGTCTGAAGGATGTCGCGACCACGTCCGAAGCGCCGCAGGATCAGTACCTGGGGGCCACGGCGAACGGGCAACCGGCGATTGTCATTGCGGTCCAGCGTCAGCCGGGGGCCAACGTCATCGACGTGGTCGACAGCATCAAGCAGAAGCTGGCGACCCTGCAAACGGCCTTGCCCGACTCGGTCAAGCTGACAGTCATCAGCGACCGCACCCAGACCATCCGCGCCTCGATCAAGGACGTGCAGATCGAGCTGTTGCTGTCCATCGGGCTGGTGGTGCTGGTGACCTTTGCGTTCCTCGGCAACTTCACCGCGACGCTGATCCCGAGCCTCGCGGTGCCGCTGTCGCTGATCGGCACCTTCGGCATCATGTACCTGGCCGGCTTCAGCGTGAACAACCTGACGCTGATGGCGCTGACCATCGCCACCGGTTTCGTCATCGACGACGCGATTGTGGTGGTGGAGAACATTTCCCGGCACCTGGAGGAGGGCGAAGAGCCCATGGCGGCGGCGCTGAAAGGCTCCCAGGAAATCGGCTTCACCATCATTTCCCTGACCTTCTCGCTGATTGCCGTACTGATCCCGCTGCTGTTCATGGGCGACGTGGTGGGTCGGCTGTTCCGCGAGTTCGCCATCACCCTGGCGGTGGCGATTCTGGTGTCGATGGTCGTGTCACTGACCCTTACGCCGATGCTCTGCGCGCACCTGTTGCGGCATGTGCCCGAAGGCGAAAAGGGCCGCTTCGCCGCCTGGGGCGATCGCCAGTATCAAAAGGTGCTGAACGGCTATGACCGGGGTCTGGTGTGGGTGCTCGATCACCAACGTCTCACGCTGCTGGTGGCCGTCGGCACCGTGGCGCTCACCGGCTTCCTTTATCTGGTGGTGCCGAAAGGGTTCTTTCCGACCCAGGACACCGGCCTGATTCAGGGCTTCACCCGTGCCTCCCAGGACGTTTCGTTCAGCGAGATGGCCCGTCGTCAGCAGGCGTTGGTGGAAGTGGTGCGTCAGGACCCGGCCGTGGAGTCGGTTTCGTCCACCATCGGCGTCGACGGCAGCAATGATTCGCTGAACAACGGCCGCCTGCAGATCGGCCTCAAGCCCTTCGACGACCGCGACGACACCGCGACCCAAGTCATCACCCGGCTTGAGAAATCCGCCAGCGCCGTGTCCGGCATTCAGCTGCATCTGGTGTCGTCCCAGGACCTGACCGTCGATGACCAACTGACCCCGAGCCAGTACCAGTTCACCCTCGACGACTCGGAGAGCGCGAATCTGTCGACGCTGACGCCCCGGCTGATCGAGAAATTGCAGCACCGCCCGGAAATGCGCGACGTCGTCGACAACCTGCAAGACCAGGGCCTGGTGGCGTACGTCGAGCTGAACCGGGCGGCCGCCATGCGCTACGGCATCAGCGCCTCCGACGTCGATACCGCGCTGTACAACGCCTTCGGCCAGCGGCTTATTTCGACCATTTTCACCCAGTCCAACCAGTACCGCGTGGTGTTGCAGGTGCCGGGGCAGTTCCAGCAATCCCTGGCGGCGTTCGACAACATCTACCTGGCGGCGGCGACCGGTTCTGCCACGACGACGGCCAGCACGACATCGGGCACGTCTTCGAGCACCTCCACCCAGAGCACGTCATCCAGTTCGACCACCACCACCGGCACCCCGGCGCAAATGGTGCGCCTGACGGACATCGCCAAGGTCGGCCAGCGCACCGGTTCGCTGTCCCTCAGCCGCCTGGACCAGTTCCCGGCCGTGACGGTGTCGTTCAACCTGGCAGACGGCTATTCCCTGGAGCAGGCGCAGCAGGCCATCAGCGAGGTGATGACCGAGCTGAATGCGCCGACCAGCATTACCCTGCGTTACCAGGGCGCGGCCGAAGCGTTTCAGACCGCCACGGGCAACACGCTGTGGCTGATCCTGGCGGCGCTGGTCACCATGTACATCGTGCTGGGCATGCTTTACGAGAGCTTCATCCATCCGGTGACGATTCTTTCGACGCTGCCCTCGGCGGCGATCGGCGCCTTGCTGGCGCTGCTGCTGACCGGCACCGAATTCAGCCTGATCGCGCTGATCGGCGTGGTGCTGTTGATCGGGATCGTGAAGAAGAACGCGATCATGATGATCGACTTCGCCCTGGAGGGTCGCCAGCATCAGCGCCTCAACGCCCGGGACGCCATTCACCGGGCCGCGCTGCTGCGCTTGCGGCCGATTCTGATGACCACGCTGGCGGCGCTGTTCGGCGCGCTGCCGCTGATGCTCGCCACGGGGGCCGGCGCTGAACTGCGTCGGCCGCTGGGGCTGGTGATCGTCGGCGGGCTGTTGCTCAGCCAGGTGCTGACGCTGTTCACCACGCCGGTGATCTACCTGATGTTTGATCGTCTGTCCGAGCGGGCCAGGGCACGCTTCACGCGGGGCGGCAATCGGGGCAGCACCCGGAATGGCGATCAGGGCAGTGCGCGGCCATGAATCTGTCTCGGCTGTTTATCCGCCGTCCGGTGGCGACGCTGTTGCTGAGCCTGAGCATCACCCTGGCCGGCATTCTCGGTTACACGCTGTTGCCGGTGGCGCCGCTGCCCCAGGTGGATTTCCCGACGATCATGGTCAGCGCCTCGCTGCCCGGTGCCAGCCCGGAAACCATGGCCGCCACGGTGGCCACGCCGCTGGAGCGCAGTCTCGGGCAGATCGCCGGTATCACCGAGATGACGTCCACCAGCAGCCAGGGATCGACCACGTTGATTCTGCAGTTCGAACTGGATCGCGACATCAATGGCGCCGCCCGGGATGTGCAGGCGGGCATCAACGCCGCGCGCAGTCTGCTGCCCAGTTCGATGCCGTCGCTGCCCACGTACCGCAAAGCCAATCCGTCCGAGGCGCCGGTATTGATGCTGGCGCTGACCTCATCGACACGCAGCCCCGGCGAGCTCTACGACCTGGCCTACAGCAAGTTGCAGCAGAAGATCGCCCAGGTGAACGGGGTGGGCGAGGTGTCGGTGCGGGGCGGCGCCTTGCCGGCCGTGCGCATCGACGTTCAGCCCAACCTGCTCAACCACGCTGGCATTTCCCTGGAGGCCGTGCGGCAGACGATCAACGACGCCACCAAGGCCAAGCCCAAGGGCATTCTCCAAGGGGAAGGGCAGAGCTGGGTCATCGACGGTAATGACCAGATCGACAAGGCCGCCGATTACCAGGACCTGGTCATCACCTACCAGAACGGCGCTGCCGTGCGGTTGCGCGATGTGGCCAACGTCTACGATTCGGTGGAAGACACCTTCGTCGGCGGCTATTACAACGGCCAGCCCTCGGTGACGCTGGGGGTGACCCGCCAGGCCGGCGCCAACATGCTCAAGACCATCGACAGCATCAAGGCGCTGATGCCCGAGTTGCAGCGGGAAATTCCCGGTGATGTGCAACTGATCAGCGTCATCGACCGCGGTCCCACCGTGCGTTCGTCCCTGCATGACACCGAAGAAACCCTGCTGATCGCCACCTTGCTAGTGATTGCCGTGGTCTTCGTGTTTTTGCGCAACCTGCGCGCGACGCTGATTCCGGCGGTGGTGCTGCCGGTGTCGCTGATTGGCACCTGCTCGATCATGTACCTGCTGGGTTATAGCCTCGACAACCTGTCGCTGATGGCGTTGATCATTTGCACCGGTTTTGTGGTGGATGACGCGATCGTGGTGCTGGAAAACATCGCCCGCTATCAGGAGCAGGGCATGCGTCCGCTGCGTGCGGCACTGATGGGCACCCGTGAAGTCGGTTTCACGGTGCTGTCCATGACCCTGTCGCTGATCGCGGTGTTCATTCCGATCCTGCTGATGGGCAGCATTGTCGGGCGGCTGTTCCGGGAGTTCGCGGTGACCTTGAGCATCGCGCTGGGCCTGTCGATGCTGGTATCCCTGAGCCTGACCCCGGTGCTGTGTGTCCTGCTGCTGCGCCAGCCCGCCCATGACGCCCGCGAGCCGCGGTTTTATCGCTGGATTGAAGCTGGCATTGCGCGGATGCAGGGCGCCTATCTCACGGCATTGGCCTGGGTCATGCGCCATCGGCTGTTGACCATGTTCAGCCTGCTGCTGACCGTGGGGCTCAACGTGTACCTGTACGCCACGGTGCCAAAGGGGTTTTTCCCGGCCCAGGACACCGGCGTGCTGATGGGCGCCGTGCGGGCTGACCAGAACATCTCCTTTCAGGCGCTCAAGCCGCATTTGCTGCAGATCGCCCATGACCTGGCGGCCGATCCCGACGTCGAGGCGGTGATGTCGTCGACCGGCAGCGGGCGGGCCGGGTCGCGCAACACCGGCGACTTCTTCATTCGGCTCAAGGACTACAAGCAGCGCACCAGCAGCGCCGCAGCGGTGGCGAACCGGCTGACGCGGGCGAACAACAAGGTGGCGGGGATTCAGGTGTTTCTGATGCCCGCCGAGGACATTCGTGTGGGCGGGCGCAGCGCCAACGCCACCTACCAGTTCAGCCTGCAGGCGGATGATCTGGACCTGCTGCGGGTGTGGGAACCGAAGGTCGAGGCGGCGCTGCGGGCATTGCCGCAACTGACCGGTATCGACTCGGACTCCCAGACCGGCGGCCAGGAGATGAAACTGCACATCGACCGTGCCGCCGCGAGCCGGCTGGGAGTCAGCGTCAGCGACATCGACAACCTGCTGAACAACGCCTACAGCCAGCGGCAGGTGGCGACCTTGTACAAAACGTTGAACCAGTACCACGTCATCATGGGCCTGGACCCGGTGTACACCCAGGACGCGACGATGCTCGACCGCATGTACGTGATCAACGCCGATAACCAGCAAGTGCCGCTGACCGCGTTTGCTACCTTCAGTCCGGACAATGCGCCGCTGGCCGTGGCGCATCAGGGTCAATCGGCGACCAGCACCATCGCCTTCAACCTGCAGGACGGCGTCTCTCTGGAGCAGGCCACGGCGGCCATTAATGCGGCCGTCGACAAGGTCGGCTTGCCCCGGGACATCCAGTACGGTTTTGCCGGGACCGCTCAGGCTTACGCCGCACTCGCCGCCAGCATGCCGTGGTTGATCGGGGCGGCCTTGCTCGCGGTGTACATCGTGCTAGGGGTGTTGTACGAAAGTTACATCCACCCGCTGACGATTCTGTCGACCTTGCCGTCGGCGGGGGTCGGCGCGTTGCTGCTGCTCAAGGCGGTGAACATGCAACTGACGGTCATCGCCCTGATCGGCATTCTGTTGCTGATCGGCATCGTCAAAAAGAACGCCATCATGATGATCGACTTCGCCCTGATGGCCGAGCGCGACCGCAAGATGTCGCCTGAGCAAGCCATCATTGAAGCCTGTCGCATGCGCTTCCGGCCCATCATGATGACCACGCTCGCCGCCTTTTTCGGCGCTTTGCCACTGGCCCTCGGCAGCGGCGGCGACGCCGACCTGCGCAAGCCGCTGGGCGTAGCGATTGCCGGCGGCCTGGTGCTGAGCCAGTTGCTGACCCTGTTTACCACCCCGGTGGTGTACCTCTATCTCGATCGCCTGAGCCGTTCTTCGCGGCGTTTCTGGCACACGCGTATCCGCCGCACTCACGTGCCCGGCTGACTGACAAGGTTGAATGAATGAACGCTGCGCTGCCGTCCCGTCTGTCCATCGCTCTGCTGCTGACCGGCACCCTGTTGACGGGCTGCATGGTTGGGCCTGACTACCAGAAACCCAGTGCGCCGATCTCCGCCACCTTCAAGGAAGCCCAGGGCTGGAAGGCGGCGAGCCCCCAGGACGAGTTGCCCAAGGGACCGTGGTGGGCGCTTTATCAGGACCCGCAACTGGATGCGCTGGTGTCCCAGGTGCAGCTCAATAACCAGAACGTCGCGGTCTACGCCGCGCAATACCAACAGGCCCTGGCGCTGGTGCGTCAGTCCCGCGCCGAAGAATTTCCGACGTTGACCGGCACCGGGGCGAGCAGCCGCAGCGAGTCCGCCAGCGGCTCGTCGTCCAGCGGGGCAGGGGGTGTGAGCAAGGTGCATTCGGCCACCCTGGACCTGAGTTGGGAGGCTGACATCTGGGGCAGACTGCGCCGCACCAACGAACAGGACCGCGCCAGTGCACAGGCCAGCGCGGCCGATCTGGCCAACGCCACTCTCAGCGCGCAATCGTCCCTGGCGCAGGATTACTTCCAGCTGCGCCTGCTGGACCGGCGTATCACGCTGTACCGCGAGACTATTGCCGGCTACGAGCGCTACCTGCAAATCATCCAGAACAAGTACGACGAGCAGATCTCGTCGCGGGCCGATCTGGCGACGGGCAAAACCCAATTGCAGAGCGCTCAGGCCTCGATGCTCGACTTGCAGTGGCAGCGCGCCCAGTACGAGCACGCCATCGCTTTGCTGATGGGCAAACCGCCGGCGGACTTCTCCCTCGCCGCAGACCCGGCCTGGCAGTACCACGTGCCCGGCGTGCCGTTGGGTGTGCCCAGTCGCTTGCTGGAACGTCGCCCGGACATCGCCGCCGCCGAACGGCAAATGGCCGCCGCCAACGCTGCGGTCGGGGTGGCAACGGCGGCGTATTACCCGGACCTGACGCTGAGCGCCAGCGGCGGCTACCAGAGTTCCACCCTGAGCAACCTGTTCTCGCTGCCCAACCGCTTCTGGTCGATCGGCCCGAGCCTGACCGGCACGATTCTCGATTTTGGCGCCACCCGTGCCAGCGTCGAACAGGCCCGTCATTCCTACGACGCCACCGTCGCGACCTATCGCCAGACCGTGCTGACCGGTCTGGGCGAAGTCGAGGATTACCTGGTCGAACTGCGCACCCTGGAGCCTGAGCTGGAAGCCCGACGCAATTCCGCGCAGTCGGCGGAAGATTCCGCAGCGGTGAGTCGCGATCAGTACGAAGCCGGCGTCATCGACTACCTCGACGTCGCCACCACCCAGGCCACCAGCCTGAACGAACGCCAGACCCTGCTCAATCTGGTCGCCACGCAGTTGATCACCAGTGTTCAGCTGCAGGCAGCGCTGGGTGGGTCGTGGGTGACAGAGTGATTTCAGGCGGGTGCTGCTGATTCGGTGTCGGCTGCTTTTGATTGGTAGGACCGGCTTCAGCCGGGAAGGGACCGGTGCGTTCGCCATCAATTTTGCAGTGTTGCACCCGACGCCTTCCCGGCTAAAGCCAGTCCCACTAAAGGGACGCGGTGTGTCAGTGGCGGATGCTGTTGATCTCAGTGGGACCGGCTTCAGCCGGGAAGAGGCCGGTGTGGACGCCATCAATTTTGCAGTGTTGCACCCGACGCCTTCCCGGCTAAAGCCAGTACCACTAAACACGTGCGGTGTGTCAGTGGCGGATGCTTTTGATCTCAGTGGGACCGGCTTCAGCCGGGAAGAGGCCGGTGCGTACGCCATCAATTTTGAGGTGTTGCACCTGACGCCTTCCCGGCTAAAGCCGGTCCTGCTCTGCGCATTCCCGCTTCTTCAGCTGAGTCGGGTCAGATACGCCGGGACGGGCTGTTCAGGCAGTACCGACAAGACTTTCAGCCGCTGCAGCATCCGCTGACGGGCACGGTTGAGGTGTTCCTTGAGGTTCAGCGCGGCCGCATCAAACGCGCCGTGCAGCAGTAATTCGAGGATCAACCGATGCTCGGCGAGCATCGCTTCGTCGGGGCCGATGCCCAACTGACTGTAGAAAATCCGGCTGATGATCATCGGGCTCTGGCCCTGGCGGATCAGCGTCGCAATCTTGCGGTTGCTGATGCCCGCCAGGCAGTGGTGATGCAGGTCTTCTTCCAGTCGCTCGATGTCTGCCAGGCTGCACTGCGGATTGTTCTGCGCGGCTTCAACGCGCGCGAGCATGGCGGCCAGGTCGTCCCGGCTCAGGCTTGGCGCGGTCTGGCGCAGTGCTTCTGGCTCGAGGCAGGCCCGCAGCTCGTAATCCTCGGTCACTTCCCGAGCGGTAAGCGGCCCGGCCAGCCACTGGGAGTAAGGCTCCTTCTCCACCAGCCCCCGGTCACGCAAACGCATCAGCGCCTCGCGCACCACGGCCCGGCTGACGCCATAGTGCTCGGCGGCAATTTGCTCATCGAGCCGATAATGACCGAACGCGATACAGGTCGATAACGCCGCACCGATTTCCTCGAAAATCCGTTCGCCGAGGGGACGCGTGTCCACCAGCTCTTCACTGCTATCGAGGCCCAATTGATGGTGGGTCAGGGCCAGGCGCACTGGCTGTACGTCGTTGCCGTTGGGATTGACCAGATAACCGCGCCCATCAAACCGACTGATCAGGCCTTCTCCATGGAGCATATCCAGCGCCCGACGCACCGGCACCCGACTGGTGCCGAACAGCTCTGCCAGCGGCGCTTCGAGCAGCACCAATCCCTCAACCACGTCACCGTTGACGATGGCATCGCGCAGGACCTGTCGGATCGTGGCGTAGCGGGACGCGGTGCGGGAATCCTCGGCGGACATCGATTTCATACACTTCTCGGAAGGCGGGCGGCGATTCTCGCACAAGACAGCGCGTCACTGCGGGACACGGCAGAACGCACGGTATTGGAGCTGTTGTTACTTTTCTGCACTAAAACGTACCTTTGCATAACTATCCATCCTTGATGGCATACCTGTGATGACGCTTACAGTCCTGCGCACCACCTCGTGCTTTAAAATCGCACGAGGTATCTAGCGCGGGGATCTTGGCCCGCATGCCCACGCAATCATCGCTCCGCGAATCAAGGTACTCAGACTCTGGCACGCTTTCTGCCTTTAAGAAATGTACATTCTCCAAATATGTACATTAAAGGGTAGATGAAATGTCCGACGCTCGCTTCCCGGATCCGACACTCGCCGATGCGCTGGCAATGGCCGAAGCGTTCGCCAACGGGACGAACGACCCGGTGCAGGCCCTGGACGCAGCGCTGGCGAAGGCTGCCGCCGTCGATGACGTGTTCATCTCTTTCTCCACTCCCCGGGCACGCCGCGAAGCAGAAGCCTCGGCGGCACGCTGGAAGGCCGGGCAACCGGCGAGCGCTCTGGACGGCGTGCCCATCGCCTGGAAAGACTTGTTTGACCTCGCTGGCAGCCCGACCACCGCCGGCGCCGCGTTGCGCCGTGAATACGCGCCGGTGCTGCTGGATGCGCAGAGCGTCGGCCTGCTGTCACGGGCCGGGATGGTCAGTGTCGGCAAAACCAACCTCAGTGAATTCGCTTACTCGGGGCTGGGCCTGAACCCCCATTTCGGCACGCCGCATAATCCCCTCGGGCGTGACCAGCCACGCATTCCGGGTGGCTCTTCGTCCGGCTCTGCGGTCGCGGTCGCATGGGGTATCGTCCCTGTCGCCATGGGCACCGACACGGCCGGCTCGATCCGCATTCCGGCCGCCTTCAACGGCCTGGTGGGCTTTCGCAGCAGTTGCCGCCGCTACAGCCGCGACGGGGTCTTCCCCCTCGCGCACACCCTCGACAGCCTCGGCCCGCTGACCCGCAGCGTGCGCGATGCGGTCGCCATTGACGACATCCTGCGGGGTCGCACAAAACCGACCTCTTTGCTGGCGCGCCCGTTGGCCGGTCAGCGGTTCCGGGTCGATCAGGCTGTTCTTGAGGACGACCGCGTCGAGCCATCTGTGCGGGACAACCTGCTGCGCTGTGTGAGCGCGATGCAGGCCCAGGGCGCGCTGGTCGAGGTGCGTCCTTCGCCGGCTTTTCAGGCCGCCCTTGATCTCATTCAGCAGCAAGGCTGGCTCGGCGCGGCAGAAGCCTTCGCCCTGCATCAGCCCTTGCTCGACAGCGAGGCGGCCGCGCAACTCGACCCTCGCGTACGACGCCGGCTTGAAGCGGCGCGGGCATTTCCGGCCAGCCACTTGATCAACCTCTACAGCGCCCGCGAGCGGCTTCAGCAACAGATGAGCGACGAACTCGATGGCGCCTTTCTGATCACCCCGAGCGTGGCCCATGTGGCGCCGCCGCTTGCGCCGTTGCTGAGCGACGACGACCTGTTTACCCGCACCAACCTGGGCACGTTGCGCCTGACCATGCCGGGCAGTCTGCTGGACATGCCGGGCGTGTCGCTGCCCAGTGGCTGCGACGCCCTTGGCCTGCCCACCGGCCTGTTGATCAGCGCGCCCAGTGGCGAAGACTCACGTTTATTGCGCGCAGCGCTGGCCGTTGAAGCCGCGTTGCGCACGTCCCGAAACCAAGGATCCGATAACTCCGCTGGAGAACGATGATGGCTAAAGAAATTCTGTGCGCCTTCGGTGTCGACGTAGACGCCGTGGCAGGCTGGTTGGGTTCGTACGGTGGCGAGGATTCGCCGGATGACATTTCCCGTGGCCTGTTCGCGGGGGAGGTCGGTGCGCCGCGCCTGCTCAAGCTGTTCGAGCGCTACGGCCTGCGCACCACCTGGTTCGTGCCCGGTCACTCGATGGAGACCTTTCCCGAGCAGATGAAGGCCGTGTTCGACGCCGGCCACGAAATCGGGGTCCACGGCTACAGCCACGAAAACCCGATCGCCATGACGCCCGAGCAGGAAGAAATCGTCCTCGATAAGTCCATCGAGCTGATCACTCAGATGACCGGCAAACGTCCGACCGGCTACGTCGCGCCGTGGTGGGAGTTCAGCAAGGTCACCAACGAGTTGCTGCTCAAGAAAGGCATCAAGTACGACCACAGCCTGATGCACAACGACTTCCATCCGTACTACGTGCGCGTGGGCGACAGCTGGACCAAGATTGATTACACCCAGCACCCCGACACCTGGATGAAACCGCTGGTGCGCGGTGAGGAAACCGACCTGGTGGAGATTCCGGCCAACTGGTACCTCGACGACCTGCCGCCGATGATGTTCATCAAAAAGGCGCCCAACAGCCACGGTTTCGTCAACCCGCGCCATCTGGAAGAGATGTGGCGCGATCAGTTCGACTGGGTCTACCGCGAGCACGAACACGCCGTGTTCACCATGACCATTCACCCGGACGTCTCCGGGCGCCCGCAAGTGCTGCTGATGCTGGAGCGTCTGATCGAGCACATCCAGAGCCACGCAGGCGTCAAGTTCGTCACCTTCGACGAAATCGCCGACGACTTCGTCCGCCGTAACCCGCGCCACAGCTGATAGCCCCTTCATTCCGAGGCGTGACCCATGTCCATTTACAACAAGCTTGATCTGACCGGCTGGAAACCCCGGCAACTGACTTCCGAAGAAGTCCGCTACGCCACCTGGATCGCGTTCTTCGCGTGGGTCTTTGCGGTGTACGACTTCATCCTGTTCGGCACCTTGCTGCCGGAAATCGGCCGGCACTTTCAGTGGGGCGAAGCGGAACAGGCGGAAATCGCCACCTGGGCCGCGGTCGGCACGGCGGTCATCGCACTGGCCATCGGTCCGTTGGTGGACCGCCTCGGCCGGCGCATGGGCATCATTTTCACGGTCACCGGTTCCGCGATCTGCTCGGCGCTGACGGCGCTGGGCGGGTCATGGGGCAAGTCGCCGTTGATCCTGATCCGTTCTTTGAGCGGGCTGGGCTACGCCGAAGAAACCGTTAACGCGACCTACCTCAGCGAAATTTATGCGGCGTCGGAAGACCCGAGACTGGCCAAACGCCGTGGCTTCATCTACAGCCTGGTGCAAGGCGGCTGGCCGGTCGGTGCGCTGATCGCTGCAGGCCTGACCGCCGTGCTGCTGCCGATCATCGGCTGGCAGGGCTGCTTCGTCTTCGCCGCCATCCCTGCGCTGGTAATTGCGTTCATGGCGCGCAAGCTCAAGGAAAGCCCGCAGTTCCAGATTCACCAGCGCATCACCCAGCTGCGCAAGGCCGGCGACGCCGAGCAGGCCAAACAAGTGGCAATGACCTACGGCGTGGATTACGAAGAGCATCGCACCGCCGGCATCGGCGCAGCGTTCCGTGGCACCTCGCGCCGGGCGACCCTGGTGATCGGCGCGGCGATCCTGCTCAACTGGGCGGCGATTCAGGTGTTCAGCGTGCTGGGCACCTCGGTCATCGTCAGCGTGCACCACATCTCCTTCGAGAACTCGCTGATCATCCTGGTGCTGTCCAACCTGGTGGGCTACTGCGGCTACCTGAGCCACGGCTGGATGGGCGACAAGATCGGCCGGCGCAACGTCATCGGCCTGGGCTGGATGCTCGGCGGTCTGTCGTTCACCGGCATGCTCTTCGGCCCCAGCAACATGCCCACGGTGGTCGGTCTGTACAGCCTCGGGCTGTTCTTCCTGATCGGTCCGTATTCCGCCGCCCTGTTTTTCATCAGCGAAAGCTTCCCGACCAGCATCCGCGCCACCGGTGGCGCGATCATCCACGCCATGGGCCCGATTGGCGCCGTGGTCGCAGGTTTTGGCGCGACCTCGGTCCTGAGTGCCGGCGGCGACTGGCAGACCTCGGCGCTGTATTTCGGTGCCGTGCCGTGCTTTCTGTCCGGCGTGTTGATGTTCGCCGCCCGCCACGTGCGCCCCGAAACCGTCCAATAGCAACCGTCCGATAGAATCCCTCCAATAAGGAACTGAACATGACTCGCAGAGTAGCGTTGATTACCGGGGCCGCCAGCGGGATCGGCCAGGCCCTGGCGGTGGCGTTCGCGCACAAGGGCGTCGCGGTGGTGGGCGGCTATTACCCGGCCGACCCTCATGACCCGGAGATCACTGCGCGGCTGGTCGCGGAGGCGGGCGGCGAATGCCTGATGGCGGAGCTGGACGTCACTCAAACGGCCTCGGTTGATGCCCTGGCCGAGCAGGCCATCAGCCGCTTCGGCCGCATCGATTACGCCGTCGCCAATGCCGGGCTGCTGCGTCGCGCGCCGTTGCTGGAGATGACCGACGCGCGCTGGAACGAGATGCTCGATGTCGATCTCACCGGCGTGATGCGCACCTTTCGCGCAGCGGCTCGGCACATGGGCGAGGGCGGCTCGATGGTGGCGATTTCGTCGATTGCCGGGGGCGTCTATGGCTGGCAGGACCACGCCCACTACGCTGCGGCCAAAGCCGGGGTGCCGGGGCTGTGCCGCTCGCTGGCGGTGGAACTGGCACCCCGGGGGATTCGCTGCAACGCGGTGATTCCGGGTTTGATCGAAACGCCGCAATCGCTGGACAGCAAGAACTCACTGGGACCGGAGGGCCTTGCCAAGGCGGCCCGTGCCATCCCGCTGGGCCGTGTCGGCAGGGCCGATGAAGTCGCCTCGCTGGTGCGATTCCTCTGCAGCGAGGAGTCCAGTTATCTCACCGGGCAAAGCATCGTCATCGATGGCGGCCTGACCGTGCGCTGGCCGGAGTAGGGCGCAGCGCTGATCCGCTGTTGATCGCGCTACAGGCGCTGGACTGAAAGAGGAAACACCATGCAACTGAAAAACAAGCGCGCTGTGATCACGGGCGCCGGCAGCGGGATCGGTGCTGCCATCGCCCGCGCGTTCGCCGAGCAGGGCGCGCGGCTGGTCTTGGCCGATCGCGACGCCGTTACCCTGGCGACCACCGCTCAGGCCTGTCGCTCATTAGGTGCCCAAGTGGTCGAAAGCGTGGCCGATGTCGGCACCGTCGAGGGCGCGCAGGCAGGTGTCGATGCCTGCGTCGAGCACTTTGGCGGCATCGATATTCTGGTCAACAACGCCGGCATGCTGACCCAGGCCCGCTGTGTCGATCTGACCCTGGACATGTGGAATGACATGCTGCGCGTGGACCTGACCAGCGTGTTCATCGCCAGTCAGCGCGCCTTGCCGCACATGCTGGCGCAGCGCTGGGGACGCATCATCAACGTCGCGTCGCAGTTGGGCATCAAGGGTGGCGCCGAGCTGACCCACTACGCCGCGGCCAAGGCCGGGGTGATTAGCTTCAGCAAATCCCTTGCTTTGGAAGTGGCCAAGGACAACGTGCTGGTCAACGCCATCGCGCCGGGGCCGATCGAGACGCCGCTGGTGGCCGGTATCAGCAGCGCCTGGAAAACCGCCAAGGCGGCCGAGCTGCCCCTGGGGCGCTTTGGCCTGGCGGAAGAAGTCGCGCCCGTCGCGGTGCTGCTCGCCAGCGAGCCCGGCGGCAATCTGTTCGTCGGCCAGACCCTGGGGCCGAATTCCGGCGATGTGATGCCTTGATGCATCAGATCGAATAAAACAGGAGCGAAAGACCATGTGTGGACTCTGCGGCCTGCTGGGTGAAGACGTGCACTGGAGCGACCCGCTGGGCGACGAACTGCCCCGTCGCCGCGAACGCCTGCGCCGGATTGCCGCGATCAACAAGGTGGTCGCGCCGTTCCGCCTGAAGGTCGAGGACTTTCAGGGCGTCTCCTACCTCCTGCTCGGCGCCACCGGCAAGCAGGAACTGGCGAGCGGCCTCGACCAATTGTGGCAACGGGCCGAGCAGTTGATCGGCCGCCCGCTGGATCCGCTGGATGAACGACTGCTGGACCACCTGGAGCAGCACCCATGAGCATCGCGCTGAACGTCATCACCGGTTTTCTCGGCAGCGGCAAGACCACCTTGCTCAAGCGCCTGCTGCAGGGCGAAACCCTCGGCGACACGGCGCTGCTGATCAATGAGTTCGGCGACGTCGGGATTGATCACCTGCTGGTAGAAGAGGTGGCGCCGGACACCGTCCTGCTGCCCAGCGGCTGCGTCTGCTGCTCCATTCGCGGTGAGTTGCGCGACGCGCTGACCGACTTGCTCCAGCGCCGGGCGCGGGGCGAAGTGCCGGCGTTTCGACGCATCCTCCTGGAAACCACGGGCCTGGCCGACCCGGCGCCCATTCTGGCGACGATCAACAATGACCCGCACCTGCGCGGCCGTGTTCACATCGGATTGGTGGTGACGGTGGTCGACGCCAGCCATGCCGCGCTGCAGGAACGCCTGCACCCGGAATGGATGGCCCAGGTCGCGGCCGCCGACCGGCTGCTGATCAGCAAGACCGACGTCGCCGACGAAGACGCGCTGCGAACGCTGCAGCAGCGTTTGCATGCCATCAACCCCGCGCCGGTGCTGACCACGGATGCCATTCAGAGCGGCGATCAACTGCTGCTCGGTGACGGGCTGCACAGCAGTGATCCCGCCCAGGAGGTCGCGCGCTGGCAGCTGATGGGCACGCGCTCGACAGCCGCCCGCCACGGTGAGGCGCAGGTCTGCTACCTGACCTTTGAACGCCCGCTGGACTGGGTCGCCTTCGGGGTCTGGCTGTCCATGCTGCTAAGATGCCACGGCGAACGAATTCTGCGCGTCAAAGGACTGCTCAACGTGAACAACAGCCACGCCCCCGTCGTCATTCATGGCGTGCAGCATTGCCTGCACGCGCCGGTGCACCTGCCTTCATGGCCGGGCGACGACCATCGTTCGCGGCTGGTATTCATCGTGCGCGGGCTGGACACCGCGCTGCTGCGCCGCTCGTTCGAGGTGTTCAGTGAACGCCTGGCGCCGGCGCCCCGGGAAGCGCTGGCATGACCGTGACGCTGAGGGTACTGGGCACTTCGGTGACGCTGCTTGAATCCCTGCGGGTTCGCGCCGAAGCAGACCTCGGTATCAAGCTGGTCTATCAGGTGCATGACGTGCAGACCGCCCAGCGCATCGCGGTCATGCAGCCCGACAGTTACGACCTCTATGACCAGTGGTTCCACAACGTGGATTTCGTCTGGCCCGCCCGCGCCATTCAGCCCATCGACACCCGCCGTGTTGCCCTGTGGCACGAAATCAACGACCTGCCCAAACGCGGCAGGCTGTCGGCCAGTGACCGCCTCGGCAGCGGCAGCGTGCCCAGCGAGCGCCTTTTTGTGCAGCACGACGGCAGCCTCGGCAGCGCGGTGAGTGAGCGCATCAGCATGTTGCCACTGACCCACAACGCCGACAGTTTCGCCTATCGTCCCGAGCGCCTTCCCGCCGGCTTCAGCTCGGCGGACGAGAGCTGGGGCTGGCTGATCGATCCGGCCTGGTGCGGGCGGGTGGCCCTGCAAAGTGACGCGGCCATCGGCGCACTCGACGCCGCGCTCGCCGTGCAAGGCGCAGGGCTGGCGCAGTTCCGCGACATCGGCAACCTGAGCATCGAAGAGATCGACGTGCTCGCCGACATCCTTGTGCGCAAGCAGGGGCAGGGCATGTTCGGCGCGTTCTGGTCAGACGATGAAGAAGCGGCGGAGCTGATGTTGCATCCGACAATCGACATCCAGAGCTTATGGTCGCCGACCCTGGTGCGCTTGCATCGGGCCGGCGTGAAATACCGCGTCGCCGTCCCGCGCGAGGGTTATCGCGGCTGGTTCGGCGGGTTGTCCCTGTCGCGCCATACCAAGGGCCCGGTACTCGATGCGGCCTACGCCTACCTCAACTGGTGGCTGTCCGGCTGGCCCGGGGCGGTGATGGCCCGCCAGGGTTATTACATCGGCAACCCGGCCCGCAGCCGCGAACACCTGAGCGCGGCCGAGTGGGATTACTGGTACGCCGGACTGCCCGCCCGGGAACAACTCATGGGCAGCGACGGCCTGCCGCTGATCGACATCGGCGAAGTGCGCGATGGCGGCTCCTACGAGCAGCGCATGGGCCACATCGCGGTGTGGAATGCGGTCATGGATGAGCACAACTACCTGGTGCGCCGCTGGGGGGACATCTCCCGGGCCGGCAGCAAGGGCTCGCGCAGGCAGTGAAGCCCTCGCGCGAGCCGCAAGCCGGGGCGTGGCGGACCGCTGCGGCGGCGTCCCTGCAAAATGCCCGGCGGGCTGATTGACCGATAAACACATTCACAAGCGTCGATTACTCATGGACTATAGGCGCCATTTGGCGCGCCCCTCATGGGGCCAGCGCTCGTAGCTTCAGGATCCTGTGAATGAACATCAAGATTGACGCGCTGATCGCCCGCAAGATCGGCTTCGCCTCCCACCAGAATGCCGTTCCCCTCGTGCGTGAATTGAGCCTCTGGAACCAGGAAGAAACCACCCTCGAAGACCTGGTGCTGACCCTGAGCACCGACCCGGAGTTCGTTGAAAGCCGAAGCTGGAATATTGATCGCATCCACGCCGGCGATCGCCTCAGCATCCCTGATCGCGACATCAAGCTGAACGCCGGTTACCTGTCCGGCCTGACGGAAAGCCTTAACGCCGACGTGGTGATACGCGTGTCCCGGGGCGAAACGGTGCTTGTCGAACAGCGCTTCCCCACCGAGCTGCTGGCCCGCACCGAATGGGGCGGTCTGAGCGCGATGCCGGAATTGCTCGCCGCGTTCTGCATGCCCAATGACCCCGCAGTCGACCGGGTGCTCAAAGCCGCCTCGCAAGTGCTGCGCCGTGCCGGCAAGAAAGACGGCATCGACGGCTACGAAAGCAAATCCCGCACGCGCACCTGGGAACTGGCTTCCGCCATCTGGTCGGGGGTGTGCAGCTTTCAACTGAGCTATGCGTTGCCACCCGCCAGTTTCGAGCAGCAGGGCCAGAAGATCAGACCACCGAGCGTGGTGCTGGAAAACGGCGTCGCGACCTGCCTCGACACCGCGTTGCTGTTCGCGGCCGCGCTGGAGCAGGCCGGTTTGAATGCGTTGCTGGTCATGACCAAGGGTCACGCATTCGCCGGCGTCTGGTTGCAGCCTCAGGAATTTTCCCAGTTGCTGACCGATGAAGCGTCGGCGGTGCGCAAGCGTCTCGACCTGAAAGAAATGCTGGTCTTCGAGACGACCCTCGCGACCCAGGCACCCGCGCCGAGTTTTTCCCGGGCGGTGGCCGCCGCCGAGCGGGAACTCGACGATGAGCAGTTCATCATGGCCATCGACGTGCACCGCGCACGAATGCAGAAGATTCGTCCGATGGCGCTGGTGTCAGCGGTTGTTCCAGTCGATGGCGCCGAGGAAGCACCGCCCGTGGCGGAAGGGCTGGAAGAAGCGCCGTCGCTGCCGGGGTTCGATGTCGAGATCAATGAAGACGCCTCGGGGCCGGCCGGAAAACTTACCCTGTGGCAACGCAAACTGCTCGATCTGACCACCCGTAACCGTCTGCTTCACTTGCCGGACAGCGCCAAAGGCGTGCGTCTGCTGTGCCCCGATCCGGCGGCCCTTGAAGACCTGCTCTCCAGCGGCCAGCGCATCCGCGTGGTGGCCGTCCCCGATTTGAAAAGCAGCGGCCGCGATGAGGCCCTGTATGAACAGCAGAACAACGAAAGCCTGGTCGACGAGGTGGCCCGTCAGGCGCTGGCGCGCGGCGAAGTCCTGGCCAGTCTGGAGAAGGTCAAGCTGGAGGCCACGCTGATCGACCTGTTCCGCAAGGCCCGCAGCGATATCGAGGAAGGCGGCGCGAACACGCTGTTCCTGGCCATCGGCTTTCTGAAGTGGAAGAAAAGCGTCGACGACCCGAAAACCTATTCCGCACCGCTGATTTTGTTGCCGGTGAAACTCGAGCGCAAAAGCGCTTTGTCCGGGGTCACCCTGAGCCTGCTCGACGAGGAGCCGCGCTTCAACCTGACCTTGCTTGAGCTGCTGCGCCACGACTTCGAGCTGGTGATTCCCGGGCTGGACGGTGAGCTGCCCAGCGATGGCAGCGGCATTGATGTGGCCGGGATCTGGAACAGCGTGCGCCGGGCGGTGCGCGATGTACCCGGCTTCGAGGTCAGCACCGAGCTGGTGCTGGGCACCTTCTCGTTTGCCAAATACCTGATGTGGAAAGACCTGAACGCCAACGCGGCGCAGCTGCTGCAAAGCCCTCTGGTCAAGCATCTGCTGGACCCCGACGCAGCGGGTGAAGGCTTTTCCGGTTCGGCCGAATTTCCCCGCCCCGAGCGTCTGGATGCGACCGTCACGCCGGCGCAGCTGTTCGCCCCCTTGCCGGCCGACTCGTCACAAGTGGCAGCGGTGGTGGCGTCGGCCAACACCCACAGCTTCGTCATGGACGGGCCACCCGGCACCGGCAAATCCCAGACCATCGCCAACATGATCGCCCACAACCTGGCCCTCGGCCGGCGTGTGCTGTTCGTGGCAGAGAAACGCGCCGCCCTTGACGTGGTGTTTCGTCGTTTGGCTGAAAAGGGCCTTGGCGAGTTCTGTCTGGAGCTGCATTCCAGCAAGGCGTCCAAGGTTGAAGTGCTCAAGCAGCTGGACCGCGCCTGGGACGTGAGTGAAGCGTTGAGCGCCGAGGAATGGGAGCGGGAAGCCGCCCGGTTGCAGACCCTGCGCTCACGGCTCAATCAACTGGTCGACGTGCTGCACCGACGCTGGGATAACGGCCTGACCTTGCATCAGTCCATCGGTCGGGTGGTTCGCGACCACAGCGCTCAGACGCCAAGAATGAGCTGGGGAACGGGCACGGAACACGATGGAACCGAGTACGCCGGGTTGCTGGATCTCGCCCGTCGCCTGGGACTCAACGGCAGCGCCGCCCGCGAGCTGTCAGGCAAGTTCGGCGCCCTGGCGCAGACGCAATGGTCGAACGCCTGGCAGGCACAGATCGCCAGCGTCGCCCGTGAGATTCCCCAAGCCCTTGATCAGTTGAACGCCGCCAGCGAGCGGCTCCTGGGTCTGACCCACGTGCCGTTGCCGGTTGCTGAAGTGGCGCAGGTCCAGCAGCTGCATGAGCTGGTTGCCCTGATCCTTGAATCCCACGGGCTGAACCTGTCATTTGCCTTTGCACCCGACGCTGCCGCGCGCATCGAAGCGGCCCGGCGCAGTTGCCAGTTGATCGAGAGCTATCGGGAGCTTGAAGAAACCCTGTCTCTGGATTACGCCGATGAAGCGTGCCGTCGTGTGCCGGTCGCGCAAATGCGCACCGAGTGGCATGAAGCCGAGGGCAAGTTCTGGTTCCTGGCGACGCTCGCCAAGAAAAAAGTGGCGAAGAAGCTGGCCTCTCTAGGGGGCGCGGCGGGCCTGCCGGACACTTTGGGCGACCTCGCCATTTTTGAACGCCTGCAGGCTCAGCTACTGGAGCTGGACGGGTTGGCCAGCGACATGCAATCGATGCCCGGCTGGAAAGGCATGACCAGCGACCCGGTGCGAACGCTGCAGGCCGTGACCTTGGCCGAGCGTCTGCGCGGCATGCTGATCGGGCTGGCGGAATCACCCGAGCACTTGGTTGCCTTGCGCGGCGCCGTGGCGCGTCTGGTGATCGAGGCGAACGACATGTTGGCGCCGAGCAGCCAAATCGCTTCCGCCTGCTTGACGTTGCAGCAGGCGCTGTCGCGCTTTGAGGAAGCGGCGCGGTCGTTCGCCGGCCTGGCGGGCACGGCCACCGAGACTCACCCGAGCGTGGCCGTTCTTCGGACCACGTCACTCGCCATCCAGCAGCACGAAGAGCAGCTCAAGGCGTGGTGTGACTGGTGCCGCGTGAGGGAACAAGCGAGCGAGGCCGGCCTGGCTACTCTGGCTCAGGCACTGGAAACCGGCAGCCTGTTGCCGTCTGCCGCAGAGGACACCTTCGTCACGGCTTATGCCCACTGGTTCGCGACCCAGGGCATCGACGGCGAACCCTTGCTGCGCAATTTCGTGGCGGCCGAACACATGAGCGACATCGGCGCTTTCGTGCGTCTGGACGACGAGCTGGCAAAACTGACCGTGCGCTATATCCGTGCCAAGCTCTGCGGCTTGATTCCGTCCAAGAATGACATTCCCAAGAGCAGCGGCTTCGCCATCCTCAAGCACGAATTGCAGAAGTCGCGCCGGCACAAACCGGTCCGGCAGCTGGCGATCGAGATGGGCGATGCGCTGAATCGCCTGGCCCCTTGCATGCTCATGAGCCCGTTGTCGATTGCCCAGTTCCTGCCCGCCGACCAACCGCCGTTCGATCTGGTGATCTTCGATGAGGCGTCGCAAATCGCGCCGTGGGACGCCATCGGTTCGATTGCCCGGGGCAAGCAGGTGATCATCGCCGGTGACCCTCGGCAGATGCCGCCCACCAACTTCTTCAACCGTGGCCCGAATGCCGGCGACGACGACACCGCCGAAGACATGGAAAGCATCCTCGACGAATGCCTGGGGGCAGGGGTGCCGAGTCACAGTCTGAGCTGGCACTACCGCAGTCGCCATGAAAGCCTGATTGCCTTCTCCAATCACCGTTACTACGACAGCAATCTGATCACTTTCCCGGCCGCGGAAACCCGCGCCAGTGCCGTAGAGTGGCGCAAGGTCGAGGGTGTGTACGCCAAGGGCAAGGGGCGTTACAACCAGGCCGAGGCCCAGGCCATCGTCGATGAAACCGTCAAACGCCTCACCGACCCCGCGTTCGTGGCGGCGGGGTATTCCATCGGCATCATCACGCTTAACTCCGATCAACAGAAACTGATCAACGACCTGCTGGACGCGGCCCGCAAGCAATACCCCCAGATCGAGCCGTTCTTCCAGGACACCCAGACCGAGCCGGTGGTGGTCAAGAACCTGGAAACCGTCCAGGGCGACGAGCGTGACCTGATTATGCTGGGCATTGGTTATGGCCCCACCGAACCCGGTGCGCCGGTGATGTCGATGAACCTCGGGCCGCTCAACAAGGACGGCGGATGGCGCCGGCTCAACGTCGCCATCACCCGGTCCCGCCGGGAAATGCTGGTGTTCACCTCGTTCGATCCGTCGATGATCGACCTCAACCGCACCAACGCGCGGGCCGTGCGCGATCTGAAGCACTTCATCGAGTTTGCTCAGCGTGGTCCGAAAGCGCTGGCCGAGGCGGTTCAAGGCTCGGTGGGCGGTTACGACTCGCCGTTCGAAGAAGCCGTGGCCCAAGGGCTGAGGCGTCTGGGGTGGCAGGTCGTTCCGCAGATCGGCGTGTCACGTTTCCGCATCGATCTGGGCATCGTTCACCCGGACCGCCCGGGCGATTACCTGGCGGGTGTTGAATGCGACGGTGCCACGTACCACAGCGCTGCCACCGCCCGGGACCGGGACAAAGTGCGCGGGGCGATTCTCACCGGCCTGGGCTGGAACCTGCTGCGGCTGTGGTCCACCGACTGGTGGGTGGATAAGGAAGGGGCGTTGCAGAAGCTGCACGTGGCGCTGAACGACCTGCTGGCTGAATCGCGACGGGACGGCGCTGCCGAACGGGCCGATGAGGCCGTCACCGCGCCGCTCCTGGTCGACTTCACAGCGTTACCGGAACCTGAGGCTGCGGCTGACGACGAGGTGAATGAAACCCCGATTGGTTAGATTGATCTCCGGGGCCCGTCTTAGCAGATTCTGGTTTTACTTGCTGAATGCTGGCGGCCAGTCGAGGTGACAGAGGCGCCTGATCGTCAGCATCTCACTGACCGCACGCGGTCTTTCAGTGGGACCGGCTTCAGCCGGGAAGAGGCCAGTGCAAGCGCCCTCACTTTTGCGGTGTGGCGCCTGACGCCTTCCCGGCTAAAGCCGGTCCCACAGTCGAGTTCACGCTCAATCTCACTGACCGCACGCGGTGTCTTAGTGGGACCGGCTCCAGCCGGGAAGAGGCCAGTGCAAGCGCCATCACTGTTGCGGTGTGACGTCTGACGCTTTCCCGGCTAAAGCCGGTCCACATTGCTGCCTCGGCCTCGGCTGACACCGGGGCCTGGCTTCGTCCGACTGGTTAAAGGTCAGTGATCTCTTTGTGGCGCGGTACCAGCGTCTTCATCACACTCCACGCCACCAGGTAGGCGAGGGCGCAGATCGCGAACATGATCATGTAGCCGGTGTGGATGTCGTTGATCGACTTGTAGTAGTCGAACACCCAGCCGCCGATCTTGGTCATGACCACGCCGCCCAGGCCGCCCGCCATGCCACCGATGCCGACCACCGACGCCACGGTTTTCTGCGGAAACATGTCGGAGACGGTGGTGAAGATGTTGCAGGACCACGCCTGGTGTGCGGACGCGCCGATGCCGATCAACAGGACGGGCACCCAAAAGCTGATATAGCCGAACGGTTGCGCCAGCAGCACCACCAGCGGGAACAGCGCGATCACCAGCATGGCCTTCATCCGGCCGTCATAAGGCTTGTCACCGCGAGCCATGAAGTAGCTCGGGAACCAGCCGCCGCCAATGCTGCCGACCATGGTCATGCTGTACAGCACGAACAGCGGCAGCACGATGGCCTGGCCTTTCATCCCGTACTGCGCCGATAGGTAGGTCGGCAGCCAGAACAGGAAAAACCACCACACGCCGTCGGTCATGAACTTGCCGAAGGCAAACGCCCACGTCTGGCGATAGGTGAGCAATTTGAACCAGGAAACCTTGGCCGCAGGCGCGCCCGGCAGCGGGGCCGCCTTGACGTGCTCAACCTCGTCACTACGGATATAGGCCAGTTCTTCAGCCGTCAGGCGTTTTTGCTGATCCGGCTTTTCGTACAGCGCCATCCACACGCCCAGCCAGACAAAACCCAGCAGGCCGACCACGATGAACGCGGATTCCCAGCCCCAGAATACCGCGATCAGTGGCACGCAAATGGGCGCCGTGATCGCGCCAACGTTGGCGCCGGAGTTGAAAATGCCGGTGGCGAACGAGCGCTCTTTTTTCGGGAAGTATTCGGCGACCGCTTTGATCGCAATCGGAAAGTTACCGGCCTCGCCAACCGCCAGCACGGCCCGCGACAGCATGAAACCGGCAATGGACACCGGAATGGCGGCGAATCCCAGGGCGGTGGTGATCGCGCCAATGCCTTGTCCCAGCGGCACGGCAAACGCGTGCATGACCGCGCCGGTGGACCAGACACTGATGGCCACCACGAAAGCGGTTTTGGTGCCTATCCTGTCGACCAGACGCCCGGCGAAAATCATCGAGATCGCATAGACGAACTGAAACACCGAAGCGATGTTGGCATAGTCGGTGTTGCTCCAGCCAAACGTCGTGGACAGCTCCGGTGCCAGCAGGCTGAGCACCTGACGGTCCAGGTAGTTGACTGTGGTGGCGAAAAACAGCAGCGCGCAGATCGTCCAGCGGTATTTGCCGATGGACCGGGTGGCCGCCTGGGTAATGCTTTGGGGGTGGGTAGACTCGTTCGGGATCATGGCATCACTTTTTTATTATTGGGGTTATCGATTGTGATCGTCTGTCGTCGTACAACGCTGTAGGTATAGCGAGCGTTTCACCAGGCTGTCAATGTTTGCACGCGAAACATCGCCGCCCCATGCTCATCAGGCTTCAGATGTCACCCGGGGGAGGCGCTGGCTTTTCGGAAAAGCCGTGAGGTGTGGCCCTAAGGTCCGCGTCAGCCTGATCGGGTCATGCCGCCTGGCTGACTATCAGATCGGTCTATCAGATCGGCGTGTTCATGAGTTCACGCACGCGGGCGGCCAGGGTCTCGATGCCGAAAGGCTTGATGAGCACATGCATGCCAGGCTCCAACTGGCCGGCACCGATCGCCGCCCCCTCCGCGTAGCCGGTGATGAACAATGTCCGCAGGCCCGGACGCACCAGACGCGCAGCGTCTGCCATCTGGCGTCCGTTCATGCCACCGGGCAGACCGACATCGGTGACGAGCATGTCGATGCGCATGTCGGAGCGAAGCAGATTCAGGCCACTGGCGCTGTCCGTCGCTTCCAAGAGGGTGTAGCCGAGTTCAGCCAGGACCTCGGTCACCAGCATGCGCACCGTGGGTTCATCATCGACGACCAGAATTGTTTCGCCGATGCCCGCTGTCGAGGCCGCGGCATCTGGTTCGTACAGCTCATTTACGCTGGGCGTTCCGTGGTAGCGGGGGAGGTAGATGGACAGCGTGGTCCCTTGTCCGACCACCGAGGCGATACGAACCTGCCCCCCGGATTGCTTGGCGAAACCATAAATCATCGAGAGGCCCAGGCCAGTGCCCTGACCGATGGGTTTGGTGGTGAAGAAGGGGTCGAAAGCCTTCGCCACGACGTTGGCTGGCATGCCCGTTCCGGTGTCGGTCACGCTGAGGGTCAGGTATTCGCCCTCGGGGACCTCCAGCAGCGGTGCTTCCGCTGTTCCCACGAACTGACAGCGGGTTTCGATGGTAATGCTGCCGCCGTCCTGCATGGCGTCCCGCGAGTTAATACACAGATTCAGCAACGCATTTTCCAGCTGGCTCGCATCGACCAGTGCCACGCAGCTGTCCGGCGAGCCAACGGTCTGCACGCTGATGCTGGGGCCCACGGTGCGCTGGATCAGCTCGGTCATGCCCTCGACAAGGCTGTTGATCTCGGTGGGCCGGGGATCCAGGGTTTGCTGGCGGGAGAACGCCAGTAATCGGTGGGTCAGGGCAGCCGCCCGTTTGGTCGCGCCCTGGGCCGTCGTCAGGTAGCGGTCGACATCCGTCAGACGACCTTGAGCAAACCGCGCACTCAACAACTCCAGCGAGCCCGAGATGCCCGCGAGCAAGTTATTAAAGTCATGGGCAAGCCCGCCCGTGAGTTGCCCCACGGCTTCCATTTTCTGTGACTGGCGCAGCTTTTCCTCGGTCTGCATCAACGCGGCGGTGCGTTCCGCCACGCGCTGTTCCAGGGTCTCATTGAGGGTACGCAGGGCCGCGGTTGCCAGGTCGCGCTGGGCTTCGACCGAACGCCGCTCCTCGACGTCGATCAGCACGCCCGGAAAGCTGAGGGGAACACCGTCCTCGCTGAAGTTGACGCGCCCGTTTGCCTCGATCCAGTAGTATTTGCCGTCCGCCCGACGGACCCGGTATTGATGGGCGTAGGCGCCGCCGCGACGGATGGCCTCGTCGATTGCCGTCATCAGGCCCGCCCGGTCTTCCGGATGCACGGTCGCCACCACTTGCTCAAGGCTGAGGCCTTCGTAACCCAGCATCGGGTCGAGGCCGAAGGCCCGGGCGAACGCTTCATCGACGGTGAAACTGTTGCTGGGCAAGTCCCAGTGCCAGGTGCCGAAAATGGCCCCGGCGGCCAGGGCCAGCTGCACCCGCTCGACGTTCGCGCGGGCGATGGCTTCGCTCTGGCGCAGACGCTCCTCGGCATCACGCCGCCCCGTCACGTCGTTGAAGATGATCGCAATCTGGCATTCGGCGGGATCGCCAACGGGAACGGCGCGCACGTCAAACCAGCGCTGAAAAGCTTTGGCGTAGCTCTCGAAGGTGGCCGGCACGCGGGTTTTGGCAACCCGTCCGTAGGTATCGAACCAGAATTGTTCCAGGTCCGGGGCAAATTCCCGGACCCATTTACCGCGCAGGTTGACCCCGGCCTCACGTTCGAAGGCCGGGTTGGCTTCGAGGAAGCAATAGTCGATCGGGTAGTCATTGGCATCGAACTTGACCTGAACGATGGCGAAGGCGGCTTCGACCGTTTCCAGAATCGTCCTGAAACGCTCCTCGCTCTGCCGCAGTGCAGCCTCGGTGTCACGAATCGGCGTGAGGTCGAGCATCGCGCCGATCATGCGCACCGCGTTGCCTTGAACGTCGCGGATGACGTGGCCACGGTCGAGGACCTGAGCGTAGGTCCCGTCCACCCGGCGAAACCGATACTCCTCACTCCAGCCGGTCTGTCTGCCGTCGATCACGTCATGGATCGAGGTGACGATGCGCTGCCTGTCATCGGGGTGAATCTGCGCAATCCACCAGTCGCCGGTCATTTCGACCGTGGCGAGCGGATGCCCGTAGACCCGTTCCAGGGCGTCGTTCCACAGGACATGGTTTTCCTTGAGGTCCCAGTCCCAGATCGCATCGTTGGTCGCTTTGACCGCGAGGCGGTAGCGGACCTGAGCGTCTTCGATCGCTTGCTCGGCAACCTCTTCGGCGGCGCGCTCGGCCGTGTGGTCGAGCGAGCCGGCGACATCGTTCGGTCGTGTGCCGGTGCACAGACTGTCCAGCCTCATGGCTTCACTTTTCTTCAACGCCGACCGCAACTGCATGACTTCAGCCTCGAGGGCTTCCCGGGTCAAATGCTTCAAGTTTCCACCTGCAAACGTAACGTTATGACCTGAGGTCGGAGGTGCGCCATGCTCCCTCCGGGACTGCGCCAGCCGGCTGATCCAGCACGTATCGGCGGCCAGCGTTTTACGCTGCATGCTGGCAGAATGCAATTTGGCTTGCAGAAAAGACTCGGGCGGCAAGATAAAGGTTCCGGCGCCGGGAATGATTCGCCAGGCCGGTATGGAATATTTGTTCAGTTCGGGGCTGAGCTTTTAGTTTGCTGACAGCTGCGCATCGCCTGCGTCCCACCCGCCGCCCAGCGCCCGGAAGGTCGCGACCGCAGCGCGGGCGTCGTTGGCGTTGAGCTGGGGCATCTGATCGCGGGCCCTCAGCAGTTCGCCCCGGGAGGCAGCGAGTGGTTTGGGCAAACAGCTCGATCAGTTCCGGCAGGCGCGCGGCGGGGGTGGCGCCGTACAGCGTGTTCAGCAGGCACAAGCCATGAACGTTCTCGGGATGCTCCAACGCGAAATTGATAGCGGCAGGGCCTGCGGCATCGTGGGCAACCGGGACGATTTTGCCCAGCTGCAGGCCCTCGACCACCGCCTGCAAATCGCCCAATTGCTGCCTGAAGCTGTAAACCGCGCCGTCGTGTTTGTCCGAAGCACCAAAGCCCAGAAAATCAAAGGTCACCACGCTACGGCCAGCGAGGGTCAGGTGAGGCACCAGACCGTCGTAGATGTGCAGGTTGTCGGGAAAGCCGTGCATCAACACAAAAGCCGGCCCGGTGCCTGGGTAGTGCCGCGCATACAGCCGACCGCCCTCGCGGGCAATCCAGTGTTCGGTGTAGGGCGTGGCCAGGGGCTGGTCAGAAATGCTCATCAGAAATCCTCACGGTTAAAGGTGCAGCCGAGCATGGCCGGGGCCTGTCGAGGCCCGCGTTCATCGATCAATGCAGTGACTACGGGTGGGGCACCCCGGGGTTGGCCGGTGCCGATGTGAGACAGGATGCGGCTCTTGGATGATGGTCACAATGTCATTGATCCCACCTTTTCGGACACAGCTTTCACAGGCGTCGCGGGAGCAGTGGCCTCCGCGAATTTCCTTCTCCATCCATTGCTCCTGCCTGCCCCGGCGCGCTTCGATGGCCTCCTGGTAAAGGGGTTTTCTGGGGATTTCGACCGCCGCGCTACGGCCCCGCGTACCCTCGTAGGACTGGCTTTAGCCGGGAACGCGTTGGGCGTCACGCTACAGACGGATGACATGCACACTGGCCTCTTTCCGGCTAAAGCCGGTCCTACGAAAAGCACCGCGTATAGCCGCCAGGACCGGTTTTGGCCGGGAAGGGGCGTCTGGCGCTAATCTGCCATCCGCCCCAGCACCAACGCCATGAACGCCACCGACGTTGCGCTGTGGTAGTTGTTCTTGCGGCGCAGGAGCGAGGCGCCGCGTTGGGGCGCCGTGTCGGTCAGCGGGAGGGTATGCAGTCCGCGGTCTCGCGTGGCAATCGTTTCGGGGAGAAGGGTCGCCACCGGCGTGTGGCGGATCACCTCAAGCAGGGTGGCTACCGAGTTGACTTCGATCACCACCCTGGGCGTGATGCCCGCGCGGGCGAAATAACCGTCGATGCAGGTCCGGGTCGCGAAGTCCGCCGTCAGCAGCGCGAAATCCAGGTCCGCCACCTGAGCGGCGGTCAACGGGCTCGGTGAGTCGTACAAGGGGTGATCCCGGCCCACCATCAACCCGAGGGTTTCGACAAATGCCGGGATGCACTCGATGTCGGGGTTGCGCACCTGATCGAACGCGATGGCGATGTCCAGCGAATCATCGGCCAGCCCCCGTTCGATGTCGCCCATGGACAGCTCGAAAATGTCCAGATGGATGTTCGGGAACCGCGCGGCGTAGTCACGCACCAGCGGGCCGACCAGATACGCCATGAACGTCGGGGTCATGGCCAGGCGCAGGCTGCCCCGGGACAGATCCTTGACGTCGTGCAACGCGCGCTTGCCCGCCGCCAGTTCCACCAGCACCCGCCGCGCGCATTCGATATACGCCAGGCCTGCGTCGGTGGGTTTGACCGTGCGAGAGGTGCGGTCGAAGAGGCTCACCCCGAGGCTCTCTTCGAGCTGGCGGATCTGCTGCGAAAGCGTCGGCTGCGAGACATGCAGCACCTCCGCTGCACGGGTGAAACCTCCGTGGTCGGCGACCGCCAACAGATAACGCAGGTGTCGTAACAGCATGGGATTGTTCACCAAGGGCAAGGGCAGACCGGGTGAGTGTACGTCCCGCCTCGCCTCATGCGGCGGCATTTGCCTGGCGAGCGTGCACGGCGCAGGTGGAAGGGTGATCCAGCAACGACTTGAAGCTGCGGTTATCGGCGTCCAGGGCGTCGATCGAGCCAGTCTCGATGTCGTAGACCCAGCCGTGCAGATTCAACAGACCTCTGTCCTGAGCCAGGCGCACGCTGGGGTGGGTTTGCAGATTGGCCAGTTGCGCGATGACGTTTTCGCGCACCATCGAACCCACCTTTGCCGCTTCGCTGATGTGACCCCGCGACTCGTTGATGACCTTCGCCGAGGCCGCATGCTCCAGCCAGCCGGCCACTGCGGGGAGGTGATTCATGCAAGTGCACTTGGCGACCGCCGTCATCGCGCCGCAATCGGAATGGCCGCAAATCACGATGTCGGTTACGCCCAACACGGCGACGGCGTATTCAACGGTGGCCGACACGCCGCCCGGGTGCGGACTGTAAGACGGCACGATATTGCCGGCGTTGCGGATCACGAACAGCTCGCCGGGTTCCTGCTGGGTCAACAGCTCCGGCACCACGCGGCTGTCCGAACAGGTGATGAACAGCGTCCCGGGATGCTGGGTCGTCGCCAGGTGCTTGAACAGATCGGTGCGTTGTGGAAACACTTCTTTCTGAAACTTTAAAAGACCGTCGATGTGTGCCTTCATGATGTATTCCTCTCTCCCTCATTCCACGTAGGTTGTGATCAGTGAGTTCAACCGCTGCCCTTTAGTGCTTGAAGCGGGCCCCCCGTTGCGGCGGGCCCACGTCTCTGCGCGGGTGCAACTTAGAACGGACGCAGTGGGAGGAACTTCCCGTCCAGGGTAATCACTGCACGATGGCCGCCTTCAGGGTCTTCAACTTTCTTCATGTCCAGTTTGAAGTTGATCGCGCTGATGATGCCGTCGCCGAATTGTTCGTGGACCAGCGCTTTGAGGGTGGTGCCATAGATCTGGATCATCTCGTAAAAGCGGTAGATGGTCGGGTCGGTAGGCACGCCGCCAAGGCTGCCGCGCAACGGGATGATCTGCAGGCGGGCAACGGCGTCGTCATTCAGCTCAAGCTTCTCGCCAATCACTTTCGCCGCATCCGCCGGCAATGGGTGCTGGCCCAGCAGCGCGGCGGTGACATAGGCCAGGCCCAGGCCGGTGCCGTCGGTCAGGTCCTGGAAGGACAGGTTCTTGCGCTGTTTGGCGTCGAGGATTTCGGCGGTGAGTGCGAGGCTGGTGTCGTTGTAGGCGTGGGACTGCGTCATGGTTTTCTCCTGGCGATGGTTGGACTTGCCGGTTGATGATGCTGATGTGGGTGGTGAGGCGTGGAGCAATCATCTTCCCATCCGCCGATAGCGTCCAAGACCGATAAACAATCCTTCGCATAACCGCTGCCTATAGATCCGCGCCAGCGTGGCCATTGGTCTCAGGCTCTGGCTCAATCCCCTCGAAATCGGCTGCCCATCGTGGTGCGAAAATGCTCGACCAGAAAAAATCCACGAACACCCGGGTTTTGGGCTCAAGGATGCATTCGGGCATTGAACGATGTGTTTTAAACGGCAATCGAGAATGCGCTTGACCTTGCCGCAATGGAAAGGTCTAGCGTGACGGCTTCGTCTCTACCCTCATCCAGGATGCTTCGTCATGAAAAAGATTGCCGCCGTTGTCAGCGTCATTGCTCTGCTTTCCGTAACCGCCGTCAGGGCCGACCAGACGGAGGACGTCAAACAGATGCATGAGGCCTACCAGCAATCGATGGGCGCCATGAAAGACGACATGCACCACGGCATGATGAGCGACGACCCCGATGTGGCGTTTGCCGCCGGCATGCTGCCGCACCACGAAGGCGCGGTGGAGATGGCGAAGATCGAGCTTAAATACGGCAAGGATCCGGAGATGCTGGAGCTGGCGCGCAAGATTGTGGCGGCGCAGGCGGCGGAAATTACGCAGATGAAGAATTGGCTGAAGGCGCATCCGGCTCAATAAAGCAACGAAGTAATACGCCCCTGATCAGGGGCGCAGACAGCGGGGGCAGGGCAAGGAGGTCGCTGCGTCGAGCGCGTCAATGGGTGATGTTCGATTCGATTTTCTTGCCCATGCTGATGCGCGGTTCGGTTGAGTACCCCATAGACTCATAGAACGCCTGGACGCTTGCATTGGTGCTGACGACCTGCAGGTTGATTTTCATGCACCCCCGCACTGTCAGGGCGTGCTCTGCATGACGAACCAGCTGCATGCCTACGCCATTTCTGCGATGAGACGGGTGCACCGCCACCGCATACAGCCATCCACGATGACCGTCGTACCCGGCCAGAACGGTCCCCACCACCTCGGTGTTCGTCAGCGCAACAAAAAAGAGGCCGTCCGATACAGCCAGCTTTTTGTCGATGGCGAGGCCGGGCGTGTTATGGGCGGTTTCGTAGCCGAACACGGTGTCCCAGAGTTCGATCACGGCCTGGCGATGAAGCGTGTCCGAATAGTCGGTGATGACAGCCATGGTGAGGCTCCTTATTCAGCGGAATGGGCGGTGAGATTTTCTGCGCTGGCGATCGCCAGCTTATCTTCCCGGAACCAGTGCCAGCCGACAGGCCAATCCCAGAAAGACCGCACCCAATAGCTGATTAAGGCGCTTGGCAATGCGGGCATTGGTCGCCAGCGTGTGCCCGATTTTACTGGCGAGGAGTATCACTGCGCCGTTCACCAGCAAACCGATGACGTTCAGAACCGTGGCGAATATCAGCATCTGCGCGACCAGCGAAGCTTTCGTCGGATCAACGAACTGCGGAAACAACGCCAACACGAACAGTGCCATTTTTGGGTTGAGCAGATTGGTCACGACTCCCTGCCGAAAGATACTCAGAAGGGGCGTGGCTGCGAGGTCCGCATCTGCACGCAGCGGCGATGGGGCGCTGAACGCTTTCCAGGCGAGAAAAACCAGATAGGCAGCCCCCGCGAACCGCACCGCGTCGTAGGCAGCGGGGACATTGATCAACAATTGCGACAGTCCGAGTGCGGCAGCCAGCGCGTGACAATAGGTGCCCACCTGAATACCCGCCAGTGAGACGAAACCGGATGCTCTGCCCTGACTCATGCTCCGCGATGCAATCAACAGCATGTCCGGGCCCGGTGTCAGCGTAAGCGCCAGGCAGGCGCCAGCGAAAAGCAGCAATACTGAGAGATCGATCATCAAGTTCCTTCCCGAGGCAATACGAACGGCATGTGCAGGCACGCATGTTACCGGAAGGTGGCGCTGGCTGGAGGTCCCTTGCGGGATGACGCCATTCAGTGGCGCCACGAGCCATGGGGCAATTCCACGTGCCTTTCAGCCCTGGCCAGCGCGACTTTCAGCGCCTCCCGGTTTAATGGAACGCAGTAAGCGGGTTTGGCCCGTTCGAATCGCCAGCTTTCGTCGAGGTTACCGGCGTCGACCGCGTCGAATCCCACCTCGTCCAGCAGCTGTATGGCCAGCGCTTTCGCTGCAGGGTCATCGGCGGCCACCGGCAGTGCGCGTCGGTCGTGCGCCGTACCTGGCCGAGCATCCCGGATGAGGTCATCCGCCAGGATCGCATTGAACACCTTCACCACTGTGGCGCCAGGCAGATGCTCGGCGAGCCGCCTGCTGGTGGTGGTCTCACACCTGTCGAGCGCCGGGAAAAAGCCGTCCCGTTCGGGGTAGTAGTTATTGGCATCCAGCACCGTTTTACCGGCAAGCCATTTAGCTGAAAGGGTGGGGTAGTGCTTGAAGGGAATGGCGACCAGGACCACATCGCCAAAGGCAGCAGCGTCCTCAATCGTGCCGATCCGGACGCCGGGTATCTGGACGAGCAAGCCGTTCAGGGTCTGTGGGCCACGTGAATTGCTGAGCATGACTTCATGACCTCCGGCGATGACCCGTTGCGCCACTGCCTGGCCGATAAAGCCTGCCCCGATGATGCCTATGCGCATGTGACTGCTCCCGATGGTTTGCAAGAGCCGCCATGATGATTGCGAACCAGCTGCAGATAAATGATCATCAGGCACTTAGTCTCCCCACCCGGAGTGTTGAATCATGGATCGTCTCAGCAGCATGGAAGCCTTCGTCACGGCGGCGGAATGCGGCTCCTACGCCAAGGCGGCCGAACGCCTGGGGTTGTCGCCGCAAATGGTCGCCAAGCATGTCGCTGCGATCGAGCATCGACTCGGCGCACGACTGCTGAACCGCACCACTCGGCGCCAGAGCCTGACCGATCTGGGCCAGGCGTATCTGGAACGCTGCAAACACATCCTGAGTGAAGCGAAGGCGGCGGATTCCCTTGGGGAGATGATGAACGACACCCCGCGCGGCAAGCTGAAAATCAGCGCCCCCACTACCTTCGGCTCCTCTCGCCTCATGCCCTTCGTGACGGAATTTCTCCGGCAGCATCCCGAGATTGAGATCGATCTGCAATTGACTGATCGCTTCGTTGATCTGATGGAGGAGGGGGTCGATATCGCGTTCAGGATCGGCCCGCTGGACGTCTCCAGCCTGACCGCCCGGCCGCTGGCGCCTTATCAACTGGTCGCTTGCGCCGCGCCTGGCTACCTGACCGAACGCGGCGTGCCGCAACGTCCGCAGGACCTGAGCCAGCATGAGTGCCTGGGGTACGCCTGGTGGTCGCGGCCGACTGACCGCGAGTGGGTTTTCTGCAAAGGGTCAACGGTGGAACGGGTTCAGGTGGCCAGTCGATTGAGGGTCAATGAGGTCCGCGCGCTGCTCTCTGCGGCGCTGGACGGTTTCGGCATTGTGCTCGGCCCTTGGGATTTCCTCGAGTCCGCGGTACGCAGCGGCGCGCTGGTGCGAGTGTTGCCTGACTATGAGGCGCCGAGCCGGGCCATGCATATGCTCTACACCGGCAGCCGACAGCGAACGGCCAAGCTGCGCCGATTCATTGATGCGGCGCTGCTGCAGTTCGGTTGAGCGCTACGTGCAGGTCGGCGCCGCGCCTGGTTTGAGGACACAGCTATTGCGTTTACCGCACACCGGACGACGCTGGCGCCTGTTTCTCCCTCTGGCTGCCTTGTCCTGAATGCCGGATCGGCCAGACCTGCGCAACGGCAAACACCCCCTCGAACACCGTAAACCCGAGAATCAGAAAACTCGCACCGTGGGCGACCGCATAAAGCTGCCACGTCGCGAACAGCGTTCGCGCCAGTGCGTCGTATAACCCCACGCGACGGCTCGGTTGCGCCAGGCGCCAAAGCGACCAGACCACCACCAGGTTGCCGAGCAAATTGGCGAACAGCATTCCGCTGACATCCAGCACGGGCACCGGCCGCTCCAGTGCCAAAGCGGCCGACAGCGCGGAAAAGGCGCTGAACACCCACGCGGCGGTCCAGGGCGTCATGAACCCCGTCGTCATTATCAAATCGTAAAAGGCGCTGCTTCTGACGATGCGTCTGTTGGTCTTTGCGCTGATCATGATCTTCCCTCACAGTTGAGCCCGCAGGCTAAAGCCTGGTCTTAGGTCCAGAGTCAACGTGAGCATTGAACGTCATGAAAATAGGCGAAGTGGCAGTGCGTGCGGGGGTGTCCGTGGACGCCTTGCGTTTTTATGAAGAGAAAGGCCTGATCAAACCGCAGCGCAGTGCCAACGGCTATCGCCACTACCCGGAGGAGACCCTGCAGCTGGTGGGGTATATCAAGCTGGCGCAACAGCTGGGGTTTTCGCTGAAGGAGATTGGCGAAAACCTGCCGTTGCTGTGGAACAGCGAGCAGGTCTCCAGCGACGTGCTGAGAGGATTATTCGCCGAGAAAATCGCGATGCTGGACGAGCGCATCGGGCAGATGCACGCGCTGCGTAATCTGTTGGCCGAGCGGGCGGGGCAGGTCTGTCCGTTGTTGGGCACTGGCGCCGCTGACGTGCCCTGAAGGACACGTCACTTCGCAATACCCGGACGTCAGTTACGACGCCATCAGTCGCACAACGCCTGGCTGCGACGCATCGCAATCGGCCGCACCAGGCTCAGCAATCCTGCCAGCGCCATGGCCGCACCGACCCACAGCGGCGAACGCAGACCCAGGCCTGCATCGATCGTCACGCCGCCCGCCCAACTGCCGAATGCCAGCCCGGCGGTGATGACCGAGGTGTGCATGATGTTCACCAGCGCGCCGGGCTCGGCGGCTTTCATGACGCGCGCGACCATCGCGGGGTTCAGCGCCACGCCGGTCAGCCCGAGGGCGAGGAAGCACATCAGGTTCAGCCACAGATGATCCCCGGCCAGGGCGAAGCCCGACAATGCCAGCACCATGATCGCAAGACCCCAGCCGACGATCGCCATCATGTATCGATCCGCCAGCCGGCCCACCACCCAGTTGCCCAGCACGTTGGCGACGCCATACAGCGCCAGCAGCGGGGCGACGAATTTCGGTGCCACGCCGACTTCTTGAATCAAGATGGGCGTGCAGTAGCTGAACGCGGCAAAGGTGGCGCCGATGATCAAGCCGCTGGTGAGGTACGCCGCCCAGAGGGGCGGATTCTTCATGTCCGCGACTTGTTGGCGCAGCGGCGGTTCGCTGCCATTGGCGCCTGCCGGCAGGCGCTTGCTCGCGAGCACCGTGCAGAGCATCGCCAGCACTACTACAAGCCAGGCGCTCGCACGCCAGCCGAAGTGTTGCTCGACCCACGTGGTCAGCGGCACGCCGACGACAGGGGACAGCATCAGCCCGGCGAGGACCACCGAAACCGCTCGACCGCGTCGTTCCGGAGTGACGAGGCCTGCGCACACCGTCATGCACAAACCGATGCAGACGGCACTGGAAATGCCCATGACCACGCGTGCGGCAGCGAGCACCAGGTAACTTTGAGCGGCCGCTGCGACTGCGCCGGCCAGCACATAGCAGACGAGCAGCGCGATCAGAGAGCGTTTGTTGCTGACGCCTTTGGACAGCAGCAACACGGTCACAAGGGGGCCGCCGATGGCCATGCCTAAAGCGTAAAAGGCGATCAGGTTGCCGACTTGGGCGAGGCTGACCGAGAACGCGTCGGCCAGCGCGGGCATCATGCCGGCGACCATGAATTCGGCCGTCACCAGCGAGAAGATCGTCAGGCCCAGAAGGTAGACGGTGGACGGGAGTTTGCTGCGGCTGGACATGGGGTTCCTGAGGGGTAAAGAAGGCCGGCTACCCTAGGGATTGAGGCGGGGCAGGTCAACAGGCAATCAGCTAACTGCCCTGGCAAGCCAGTGCCTGCTGCATCATTTCGAGGTCGGCGGCTGCCTGGCCAACCATTCGTCGCGCGTCAACTCCCAGAGCTCCTGAGCCATTGGACCGGAGACAAAGTGGCCGTCCCGGCGTTCGATCATGCGCATGCCTTCGCGTTGGGAGATCTTCCTCGATGCCTCGTTGCCCGCCGCTTTGGGCACCTGCATCACCGGGCGCTGCAGGGTTTCGAACCAAAAGGCATTGATCACTTCGCACGCCTCCCGCATATACCCCTGACCTCGCCATTGCGGCGCCAGCCAGAAACCCCGGTGGTTCTCGGGCTGATCGTGCAGGCTGATGCAGCCGATTACGCGCTCGGGTTCAGAAGTCAGGCGCAGGGTCCAGTGCCATTCGCGCCCCTCTGCCATGGCAGGAAGCGCGAAGTCGCGGAGGTAGGTCAGCGCGCCGTCGTCGGGATAGGGCCATGGCACATGGCTGTCCAGATACCGGACCACGTCCCACCGGGGAAACAGTTGTTGAATCACGGGCGCGTCGGTTAGCCGCAGCGGGGCGAGTGTCAGTCGGGGAGTCTGGAGCGTGGGGCTTTCCATGCGGTTTTTTTCCATGCAAGCAGTGCAGCGACATTGATGCCATATACAGAGGACAGAGAACAAGTGTCTCGAGACTGGCTCTCGGACTTTGTTGATCTTCGGCTTCTGGTATCTGCTGTTGCCCCACTGGCAACCACTGCGAAAGTCGATGCGCGCGTATGGCACGCGATCAGATCGAACTCCTGGGAATCAGTCCCGGTCAGAGCATGACGGATGCACCGTCACCCCTTATTCAATCAGCGGCACTCGTTTGCCAAAGGATCTGATCATGCTCGGAAAGAAATTCCTCCCTCATCTGCTGTTCACCGCAGTATGCGCAGTCAGCAGCTTCTCCTACGCTGCCGAACAGCCAAGCGTGACGATGGATCGCCCGGGCGCAGGGGTTAAGGAAATGAAGGAAGGCGACAACGTCCCTGATCAATACCAACGTCCCAGTCTGGCGCTTAAAGACTGGAAAGCACGTCACCTGAGCGCGCCGGACAAAAATCAACAGTGGGTGGAGATCAAGGACCAGTACCTGTTGGTTGATATTCCGACGGGCACGATCAAACAGATGGTGCCCAAGGGCAAGGCGCATAAATACCGCCATTGGCCGAGACCTCGTTCCCCAGCCAACGAATGGCAGCGTGACGTCAGACGCCTTCCCGGCTAAAGCCGGTCCCACAGTGGGTCTTCCGCCAGTCTCACGGGACGTAGGCGATCGTTGGTGGGACCGGCTACGTAGCCAATCCCACTGGATGCACGCGGTGCTTTTTAGTGGGCCCGGCTTAAGCCGGGAAGAAGCTCAGCCGATGCCCTTAATGGTAAATCTCCATCAAGATAAAATTCATCCAGTTGAGGCGGTGGTATGCGGGTACCGGGCAGCATGGCGTGAACCTGTCCTCGGTGGTGAATCTGGTGCTGGAACAGATGTAGCAACAGGCAATCCACTCGTTCCGGAATAATGCCCGTCGCCCGCACTACACCCGCTCGTCGACCAAGCGCGTGCTCATCCAGACCTTCGCAATAGGTAACAAGTCGGCCGTCTGCCTCGGTTTGGAGCCGGACGATTTCCTGCAGCGAGAGATGCTCGGGCAGCTCCTTTCGTTGACCTTCGAGATCAAACGTCAGCGCGGCCAGGTAGAACTGATCGACATCCAGTATGTGCCGCAGCGTCAGCTCAATTGAGGGAAAAAAACCTGTTCGCGGCGCCAGGTATTCTTCATTGCTCAACCCCAGGCATGCCGAAAGCAGGCGCCGGTTCGACCATCGATTATTGTGTGCCTGCGCCAGATAGCTGTTCATCGGTAGGCCCTGGGTGGATAGCTGGAATGAATGTCATGAATTCAGGGATGTCTCGTCACCCGGCGTTTCACTCCCGCGACTGGATGGCGCACCGAAAAGTGCCACGCAAACCCATACAGCCCATCCGACGAAAGCCTTCGAACCGGCACTAACAATCCGGAACTCTGCCGGTCCAACCTGTTCCCCGAGCCGGTTGCGACAACCGGTTCACAGGTCGTCAGTATTCCAGGCAGGAGCAGCGCATGAGCATCACCCCCACTTTCGATATCCGCAATTACGGCGCCAAGGGCGACTCCGTCACTGACGATACCGTCGCCATCCAGAAGGCAATTGATGCCGCAAGCGCTGCGGGTGGGGGCAAGGTTTACATTCCTGGCGGCACCTGGCTTGTGTCGGACAGCGACGGTTCGGGCAACGCCTTGGCGGTGAAAAGCAACGTCACCCTCACCGGGGAGGGCGCAGGTGACAGCGTGCTCAAGCTGGCCGAGGGCGCCGGATCGAATACCACCGCTCTGTTGGGCGTGGTAGCAGGCAGCAGCGTGCGAGACGCGACCGTCAGCAATCTCTCGCTGGATGGCAATCAGGTCAACGGAGGCGGGCAGGTCAGTGGCTGGTCTCAGTCGGGGGCGAGCAGTACTAATCTGTTGATCGACGGCGTCACCGCCACACACTTCAGCGGCAGCGGTTTTGACCTGACCGGCGCGTCGGTGCATTTGACGGTGCGCAACAGCACGGCCACAGACAATGCCTCTGACGGTTTCGTGCTGGGCGGGTCGCTGCCGGCGCTGACCTTCCAGGACAACCGCGCGCTGGACAACGGCGGCAATGGCATCAATGTCGGGCTTGGCAGCGTGGCGATGTCGCTCACCGACAACCAGGCTTCCGGCAATGCTGGCGACGGCATTCACGTCCATGAAGAAAGCGGCGTCGACACCGGCTTTTTTAGCGTCATCGGCGGCGACGTCTATGGGAACGGCGGCGACGGCGTGCACATGCGCGGCATCGAATACGGCGGCGTGTATCGCCTCGACATCCATGACAACGGCGGGTCGGGCGTCAATCTGCAAGGCACGACCCACATCGAAGTGTCCGACAACGTCATCCACGCCAACGCGCAGAGCAACGACGTGCCGGAAGTGGCGATCCGCAACCTGGGCAGCGAGAACGGCACGCAGAATTTCGTCTACGACAACCTGATCACCGGCAGCGCCGGATCGACCTGGGGCGTGGCCGAGGTGCCGTCGGACGTGGCGAGCGTCGAAGGCAGCGTGATCTTCGGCAACGTCATCAACGGCACTCATTCGGGCGACATCAGCGCGGCGGGCAACAACACCCAGGTCTACAACAACAGCGATGTGCTGATCGTGCGCGGCAGTGCGGGCGCCGACACGTTGATCGGCAGCCGTTCGGACGAATTCATCAGTGGCGGAGCAGGGCGCGATCGCATCGACGGCGGCGCCGGTGACGACGTCATCCATGGCGGTGCAGGGGCGGACCGCCTCAGCGGTGGCACCGGCAGCGACGTGTTTCGTTTCACCTCGGTCAGCGACAGCTATCGCACGGCCACCACGTCCTTCACCGATCGCATTACCGATTTCAACGACAGCAGCGACCGTCTCGACCTGACCCTGCTGGGACTGTCCGGGCTGGGCAATGGCCACAACGGCACGTTGAAGGCGTCCTACAACGCTGGCACCGACATTACCTACCTGTCGAGCCTGGACGCCGATGCCGCCGGCAACCGCTTTCAGCTGGCACTCGATGGCAACCACCTGAGCACGCTGAGCGCGACGAACTTCTTCTCGTCGATTACCGGCACGGCCAGTGACGACAAGCTGTTTGGTACCGCTGCCGATGACGTGCTGATCGGCGGCGCAGGGCGAGACACGTTGTCGGGCGACGGCGGCGCAGATCGGTTGCTCGGCGGCAGCGGCGGCGACACCCTGACGGGCGGGGCAGGCGCGGACACCTTCGTGTACACCAGCGTCAGCGACAGCCTGCGCAACGATGCCAGCGGCAGCTACGCGCAACGCGACCTGATCACCGATTTCAACAGCAACGGCCATGATCGCCTCGACCTTACTGCCCTGGATTTCAAGGGCCTGGGCAATGGCTATGACGGCACGCTCAAAGTCGTGTTGAACCTGGCCGGCGACCAGACGGCGCTTAAGTCGCTGGAGCCGGACGCCGACGGCAACCGCTTCGAAATCCTGCTTAACGGCAACCACCTCTATGACCTGACCGCGAGCAATGTGCTGTTCGCCAACCCCGATGACACGCGCACCGATTCGTCTCAGCCGCTGACCTCGGTGAACGCCACCGGCACGGCAGGCGCCGACACGCTGTATGGCGACTGGGGTAATGACACCCTGTTTGGCCTGGCGGGCAACGACGTGCTGGCGGGCAGCGTCGGCGATGATTTGCTGGTTGGCGGTGCTGGCAGCGACAAGCTCACCGGCGGATCGGGCGAGGACACCTTCCGCTTCGATCACATCAGCGACAGCTACGTCGGCGCGGCGGATCTCATCACCGACTTCACCACCGGCCACGACACGCTGGATGTTTCAGCGCTGGGCTTCACCGGATTGGGCGACGGCCGCGACGGCACCTTGCAGGTCAGCTACAACGCCAGCAGCGACCGCACCTACGTGCGCAGCAACGAGGCGGACAGCACAGGTCAGAAATTCCAGGTCACCCTGGCGGGGGACTACAGCCATAGCCTGAAGGCCGAGGATTTCGCTTTTAGCCCGGCAGCGAACGCGACCGAGATCAAGGCCGTGGGCGTGCAGGCAGCGATGGACCATGTGGTTTTGTCCGACGCCTGATCACCTTCAACGCATGCGGTCTCTGAGGCTGCACGCGATCTCAGTGTAGGACCGGCTTCAGCCGGGAAGAGGGCAGCCCGCACACCCTAAGATGTGCGGTGTGACACCTGACGCCTTCCCGGCTAAAGCCGGTCCTACAGTGGGTTGAGCCAGTCCGACTTCCGCCTGGCAGTCAGCCCTGCCTCACCCAATGACTCCAATCTGTCACATCCTCGCCCCTGAATTGCCACATTGACGCCGTAATGTCCTCGCCAATGAGATCGATCTCAAGCGAGTGAACATGAGTGACCTGAAAGAAGTCGCACGGGTGGCAGGGGTTTCCAGAGCGACCGCCGCCCGCTGTTTCGCCTCTCCCGAAGTAGTGCGTCCGACGACCCGTGACCAGGTGTTCGCCGCCGCGCGGGAACTGGGTTTTCGCCCCAACCTGCTGGGCCGCCAGTTGCGCCTGCAGACCACCCGGCTCATCGGTGTGGTCGTACCGAGCCTGCTCAACCCGGTGTTCGCCGAACAGTTTCAAGCCATGGAGCGCGCCGCGCGGTTGCGGGGCTACAACCTGTTGCTGGCGACCACCGATTACAGCGCCGAGCGGGAAAGTGCGGTGGTTGAAGAGCTGCTGCGCCAACGGGTCGATGGACTTGTCCTCACTGTGACCGACGCCCACAGCAATCGCGTGCTGCAAAGCCTCAGCACCGAAGACACGCCCTTTGTCCTCGCCTATCACCAGCCCGGCAGCACCGAATACAGCGCCGTGTCGGTGGACAACCGCGCCGGCATGGCCCTCGCCACACGCTATCTGCTGGACGCCGGTCATCGACGCATCGGTATGGTCGCCGGGCCGACGTTGCAGTCCGACCGCGCGCGGCAGCGTTACGCGGGCTACTGCGACGCCATGGCTGAACACCGCTTGAACGCCATGCCCATCATCGAAATGCCCAGCCACACCCAGGCCGATTTCACCGCGCTCGCGCCGTTGCTACGCGGCCCTAACGCGCCCACCGCGCTGGTCTGCTCCAACGATTTGCTGGCAATCAGCCTGATCGCCGAACTGCGTCGCCACGGATGGGCGGTGCCGCAGCAGCTGTCGATCATCGGTTTCGACGGCATCGACATCGGCACCCAGATGCACCCGACCCTCTGCAGCGTGGTTCAGCCGATTGCCGCCCTGGCCACCACCGTCATCGATCAATTGCTGGCGCAAATCGCCGGCGCCGCACCGACTTCACACCGCCTGCCGTGCCACATCCGGCCGGGCGAAAGTACTCAGCCCTACGAGGAGACGCTCCATGATCCGCTTCCGTAAAACCCTGGCGGCCCTGCTGCTGTGTGGCGTGGCCAGCCTGACCCAGGCCGCCGAAACCGCGATTTGCTACAACTGCCCGCCGGAATGGGCGGACTGGGGCACCCAGCTCAAGGCCATCGCCGACAGCACCGGCGTGCAAGTGCCGCTGGACAACAAGAACTCCGGCCAGTCCCTGGCGCAACTGGTGGCCGAAAAAGCCGCCCCGGTGGCGGACGTGGTGTATTACGGCGTGACCTTCGGCTTGCAGGCGCAGAAGGCTGGCGTGGTCGGCACCTACAAACCCGAAGGCTGGGAGCAAATTCCCGCAGGCCTGAAAGACCCGGAAGGCCACTGGTTCGCGATCCACTCCGGCACCCTAGGCATCATGGTCAACGTCGATGCACTGGGCGGCCTGCCGGTCCCGCAAAGCTGGGCTGATCTGCTCAAGCCGGAATACAAAGGCATGGTCGGTTACCTCGATCCGTCCAGCGCGTTCGTCGGCTACGTCTCTGCCGTGGCGATCAACCAGGCCATGGGCGGCACCCTGGACAACTTCGCGCCGGCCATCGACTACTTCCAGAAACTGGCGAAGAACGCGCCGATCGTGCCCAAGCAGACGGCCTATGCGCGGGTGCTGTCCGGCGAATTGCCGATCCTCGTGGACTACGATTTCAACGCCTACCGCGCCCGCTACAAGGACAAGGCCAACGTCGCTTTCGTCATCCCGAAGGAGGGCAGCATCAGCGTCCCTTACGTGATGAGCCTGGTCGCCAACGCGCCCCATCAAGCCAACGCCGAGAAGGTGCTGGATTTCGTGCTCTCCGAGCAGGGCCAGGCGCTGTGGGCCAAGGCGTATCTGCGTCCGGTTCGCACGATGAAGATGCCGGCCGACGTCGCCGCGCAGTTTTTGCCGGACAGCGATTACGCCCGCGCCGGTGTGGTGGATTACCAGCACATGGCCGACGTGCAGGAAGCCTTCGCCGCGCGTTACCTGAGCGAGGTCAAGTAAGTGAGCAGCACGGTGTTGAAGGCGCAGAACGTGGCCGCGCGTAGGTTGTTGAAATGGCGTCTGCGCCCAACAGCCGCGTGGGCCCTGGCACCCGCGGCGGCAGTATTGGCGGCGTTCTGGCTATTGCCATTGGCGCACCTGATCGTGCTCGGCGGACAGCAGCGGGATGGCGCCGGCAGCGGATATTGGCAAGTGCTCAGCAGCCCGCAGTATCTGGGCAGCCTGGCGCAAACCTGTGTGCTCGCCGTCGTGGTGACGCTGGCGGCGCTGCTGGTCGGCGGCATCACCGGCGTGTTCCTCGCCCGTCAGCGCTTTTTCGGACGCGCCACTCTGGTGGCGCTGCTGACCTTTCCCTTGGCGTTTCCTGGCGTGGTGGTGGGTTTTCTGGTGATTTTGCTGGCAGGGCGGCAGGGTCTGTTTGCCATGCTCGGCCTGAAACTGGCCGGTGAGCGCTGGGTGTTCGCCTATTCCCTGGCGGGCCTGTTCCTCGGCTATCTGTATTTTTCGATTCCGCGGGTGATTCTTACGATCATGGCCGCCTGCGAAAGCCTCGACCGCAGCCTGGAAGAAGCCGCCCATTCCCTCGGCGCCGGGCACTGGCGGGTGGTGTATGACGTGATCATTCCCGGGCTGGCGCCAGCGCTGGTGTCCTGCGGGGCGATCTGTTTTGCCACCTCCATGGGCGCGTTCGGCACAGCCTTCACCTTGGGGACTCAACTGAATGTCACCCCCGTGGCGATCTACAACGTGTTCACCAATTACGCCAACTTCACCGTCGCTGCAGCGCTGTCAGTGGTGCTCGGCGCGCTGACCTGGGCGGTGTTGCAGCTCGCGCGGCGCATGGTCAAGCAATCGAGGACCGTCCTGTGAAGCGTTCTTCGCTGTTCATCGCGCAACTGCTGTTCACGCTCCTGGTCTGCGCCTTCATGCTGGTCCCGGTGCTGATGTCGCTGCTGGCCGGGCTGACGCGCAATTACTTTCAGGGCGTGTCCAGCGGACTGACCTTCGACTGGATTGCTCAAGTCTGGCAGGCCTATTCGCCGACCGTCTGGCTGTCCCTGCAACTGGCCTTGGCCTGCGCGGTGTGCGTCTGCGTGATTGGCGTGCCGGCCGCGTATGCGCTGGTGCGGATGAACAATCGCTTCAGTCGCGCCTTCGAAGAATTAATGGTCTTGCCCGTGGCCATGCCCGGCCTCGCCAGCGCCCTGGCCCTGCTGCTGACTTATGGCCAGTTCGGCAGTTTCCGCAGCAGCTGGCTGTTCATCCTCGTCGGCCACGTGCTGTTCACCCTGCCGTTTCTGGTGCGGCCGGTGATGGCAGTGATGCAGCGTCAACACCTGCCGACGCTGGAGGAGGCCGCCGCCAGTCTTGGTGCCGGGCCGTTGCGACGGTTTTTCAGCGTCGTGGTGCCCAACTGCCGGGCGGGGATTCTCGCCGGCGTGCTGATGGTGGTCACGCTGTCCCTGGGCGAATTCAACCTGACGTGGATGCTGCACACGCCCATGACCAAAACCCTGCCGGTCGGTTTGGCGGACAGTTACGCCTCGGCGCGGCTGGAGGTCGCCAGTGCCTACACCCTGATATTTCTGTTGATGATCGTGCCGCTGCTGGTTGCGTTGCAGGCCATCAGCGCGCGCCTTTCCCGTGGAGAGCAAAGATGACTGGAACCACGCTGCGGCTGATCGGCTGCCGCAAGGCTTTCGCCGACGGCACTGTCGCCGTTCACGACCTCAACCTGACCATCGAGGCGGGGGAGACCCTGGCGATCCTCGGCCCGTCCGGTTGCGGTAAGACCACCACGCTGCGGATGATCGCCGGGCTGGAACGGCCGGACGTCGGCCAGGTGTTCTTCGGCGATCAGGACGTCACCCGTCTGCCCATCGAGCGCCGCGACGTCGGCATGGTTTTTCAGAACTACGCGCTGTTTCCCAACCTCTCGGTGGAAGGCAACATCGTGTATGGCCTGAAGGTGCGCGGCATGGCCGTCGCCGAGCGCAACAAGCGCTGCGCCGAACTGCTGGAACTGGTTGGCCTGCAGGAACACGCCAAGCGCGGTATTCACGAGTTGTCGGGCGGGCAGCGGCAGCGGGTGGCACTGGCCCGCGCCCTGGCGCCACGGCCGAAAGTCCTGCTGCTCGACGAACCCCTTGCCGCACTGGACGCGCAGCTGCGTGAACGCCTGCGCAGCGAACTCGATCAGCTGCTGCGCGGACTGGGCATTACCTCGGTGTTCGTCACCCACGATCAGGGCGAAGCCATGGCCCTGGGCGACCGGATCCTGGTCATGCAGCAAGGGCGCATCGCCCAGCTTGGCACCCCGCGGGAAATCTATCAGCAGCCGGCCAATCCGTTCGTGGCCGGTTTCGTCGGCAATCTCAACGCCTTCTCGGTGGCAGGCCGCTCCGTCAACGGCCTGAAAGTCAGCGGCGGCGAACTGCCGTGGAGTGGGGCGGGTGAGCCGTCCACCGTCTATTGCCGGCCCGAGCACCTGCGGGTGGTGAAGCGCGAAGGGCACCTGCACGGGCGTTTGCTCGGTCAGTTCTTTCAAGGCGCCCAGAGCCGTTTGCTGATTGAAGTCGGCGCGGCGCAACCCTTGCTGGTCGACAGCGCCGACAACGTCATTCATGCCCCGGGTGATCTGATCGCCTTGGCCGTCGAGCCGCAGGCGTTGTTCGCCCTGCACCCCTAATCATTGTGTAAGTGAGTTGAATGTGAGCGTCCCGTTTCTCATCGCGCAGATCAGCGATCTGCACCTCAAAGCCGGCAACAAGCTGACCTATGGCGTGGTCGACACCCTCGGCGCGTTACGTCGCGCGGTCGACCATCTGAACGCCAGCACGCCGCGCCCGGACATCGTGGTGATCAGCGGCGACCTGGTGGATTTCGGTCGGTCGGATGAATACGCCGTCCTGCACCCCGAGCTGGCGCGCTTGGTCATGCCGTACTACCTGGTGCCTGGTAATCATGACGTTCGCGAGCACCTGCTGGCTGAATTCGCCGATCACGTTTACCTGCCGCTTTGTCCCAAGTCACCCCTGGATTGGGTCGTCGAAGAGCACCCGGTGCGCCTGATCGGACTGGATTCGACCATTCCTGGCGCCCACGGCGGGCAAGTGCTGGACAGCCAGATGGCCTGGCTCGATGAAGTGCTTGGCCGGCGCCCGGAGGTGCCGACCTTGCTGATCATGCACCACCCGCCGTTTATCACCGGGATCGGCCACATGGACCGCGAGGCGTTCATCAACGGCGCGGCGCTGGAGCAAGTGGTCGCCCGTCACCCGCAAGTCGAACGTGTTTTGTGCGGCCATCTGCATCGGCCGATGCAACGGCGCTTTGCCGGCAGCATCAGCTGCACCTGCCCGGGCACCTCGCACCAGATCGTGCTCGACCTGCGCGAAGATGCCCCGGCGCATTTCAACCTTGAGCCGGCGGGCTATCTGCTGCATCGCTGGGATGCGGAACAGGGCCTGGTCACCCACAACGGCATGTTCGGTGATTACCCGGGGCCGTATCCGTTTTATGACGCGCAGGGGCTGATCGACTAGCTCGCACCATCCCGGAGGTTGTCCTATCGTCTTGGCCCGGCGGGGCCTGGAGGGTTGCGGGCCTGTGGGTGCCGCTGCATCGCTAAAATGACATCATCTATAATCAGTCTATAGTCGCTCTATAGTGATTCTATAATCCGCTATAAACGTAAAGTTTCACCCTTTCTATAATTGGTCTATAGTCGCTCTATAATTGCCTATAGAGCTGTGCTTGAGGTCTACAGATGCCCGAAATCTTCTACCACCGCCCCGAGTTGGCCACCCGACTCTCCAAGCTGATCATGCAGATATCCGTGGGCAGCTCGGCCAGTTCAGGCGTCTTCCTGGCAGCGCCACGGCGCACCGGCAAATCCACCTTCGCCCGCGAAGACCTGCGTCCTGCGCTGGAGAAAGCGGGGGCAATTGTGCTGTATGCCGACCTCTGGCAAGACCTGACCAAAGACCCCGGCCTTGTCATCGTGGAAGCCATACGCGAAGCGGTTGACCGAAACGATGGCTTCATCACACGGCTGGCGAAGGCTTCCGGGATAGACAAGGTCGCTCTAGGCGGCTTGAATTTCAGTCTGGATAAAATCGGCCTCGGCAAGGACATCGACCTCACCACGGCGCTGGTGGCGCTCTCCGACGAATCGCAGAAGCTCATCGTTCTGATGATCGATGAAGCGCAGCACGCGATTACCACCGAGGCGGGTGTGGCGGCGCTGTTCGCGCTCAAGGCGGCGAGGGACGAACTCAACAGCTCCCGGCACCACGGCCTGCGCATCGTTTGCACCGGCTCGAACCGGGACAAGCTGGCCATGCTGCGCAACAGCAAGGACCAGGCGTTCTTTGGGGCATCAATGGTGCCGTTCCCTACGCTCGATCAGAACTACATCGACTGGCTGTGCGCCAACATCGATCTGCCATCCCCGCTCGATCCGGCAGAAGTGTTCCAGCTGTTCAAAGAAAGCGGCTATCGGCCCGAATTGCTCGGCGCAGCGGCTGATGCCATTCGCTTCGATTTTTTCATCGACCCTGAAAACGTACGTGAGCGGTTTGCCGAGCTTGTTCGCGCACAGGCGGATGAATTGAATGCGAACCTCAAGAAGGTGATCCACAGCCTCACCCCGATTCAGTCGGCCGTGATTCGCGTCATGGGCAGCATGGGCGATAACTTCGCCCCGTTCGAGGCGCCCACCATGGCGTTGTACGCCACAGCGATGAAGCAGGCGGGCATCCCGGAAAGCGACATCAAGGTTGAGGTGCCGGGCGTGCAACAAGCGCTCATCGCGTTGCAGGAAAAGAATCTGGTCTGGAAGGCTTCGCGGGGTGTGTATGCGGTGGATGAGCACGTGATCGTTGATCTGCTGCGCGCCGACGGGCTGCTGGAAGGTTTGTAGCCTCGCGGCAGCCCGGGATGCTTACCTCTTGAGCGCGATGGCCTCCTGGACAAGGCACTCAAGGGCGAACTGCTCGGTGTAGGTCATCTGAATGGGCGTGGTTTCGCCCTTGACGGTTCTTTCGCCGTCCAGGATGTAGCGGATGCGCTTGTCGGTGACACCGATGCGCTTGGCGATCCACGAAGGTGTTTGGCCAATCCGCGAAATCAGCTTGTCAGCGTAGTCGGTAGAAGGGTTATAGAGTTCTGCGTTGGGTGTCATGTGACGTCCGGATAGAGGTTAGGCGCTGTGTGTTCAGGCGAATGCTGCACAGTGTGCCCATAACCGGGCTGCGTCGCGACCCCAATGGTGTTCGCCAGAGCTGCGACGGGTCTGAGGGGGAGGCCCCGGGGAAGACATTCACCCTGGGTTCAAGCGCCGCTGCCCGTCCTGGCGGGTCGTGCAAATGCTGCAGATACTGATTCAGGCAAAATCAGGTTCAGAAAATCGTATAGCCAACGTGCGTGAAGATTTGATCATGGCGGCACACTCATCACTTGTGACGGGTTTACTGAAAAGATAGCCCTGAATTTGATCGCAGCCATGTTTGACAAGCAACTCTAGTTGGTCAGATGTTTCGACGCCTTCCGCAATGACGTTTAGATCCAGTTCGTGCGCCAATACGATGACCGCGCGGGTGATCGCCGCGTCTTCATGATTGCTTGTTATATCTTTTATGAACATTCTATCGATTTTAAGAGTGTCGATAGGGAATCGCTTCAAGTAGGCGAGGCTGGAATAACCCGTTCCGAAATCATCGACCGAAAGCCCTATGCCATACGACTTTATCTCTCGAAGTATTTCAACCGCCGACTCGGGTTCAATCATCAGCACGGATTCAGTGAGCTCGAACTCTAAAAGAGCAGGGTGGATACCGTATTCTTCCAGGATATGCCTGACGATTTTAGCCAGTCCTTTTACCTGAAGCTGCCTGGCTGAAAGGTTGATGGCGATCGGTACCACCCCGAGATTGTTATCTTCCCAACGTTTTAGGGTTTCACAGACTTTGCGGATGACCCATTCGCCCACAGGAATGATCAGGCCGGTGTCTTCAAGCATAGGGATAAAGTCAGCGGGAGACACCAGGCCGAGCTCTGGATGATTCCACCTCAGTAACGCCTCCAAACCACTGATGCTGCCGTCTGTGAGGCTGACCTTGGGCTGGAAATGCAGAATGAACTCGTCGCGATCAAGCGCGCCCCGCAATAGCGTTTCAGTTTGCAAACGCTTGACGGCACTTTCATTCATCTCGGCAGTGTAAAACTTGAAATTATTACGACCGCTCTTTTTTGCATGGTACATGGCGGTATCAGCATGCTTGAGGATGACGCCAGCGTCATCCCCGTCAAAGGGATAATTAGCAATGCCAACACTCGCTGAAACGAATATATCCTGACCGCGAAGATTAAATGGTTTCGCCAAAGCGTCGACAATACGGGTCGCCAGCGATTTTATGGAGCTCTCCGAATAAGCGGCCTGTGTGACAACAATCGAAAATTCATCGCCCCCCAGCCGCGCAACCAGACTGTCGTCATCGATATATTCTTCCAGGCGCCGACTCGCCTGGATGAGCAATTCATCCCCTACGGAATGCCCCATGGTGTCGTTCACGGTTTTGAATCTGTCCAGATCGATGAACATGACGCTTATTGCAGAGGGCGCTGATGCAGTGCGGCTGATTGCAGCGTGCAGGTAATTATTCAGGAACCAGCGATTAGGCAGTTGTGTAAGCGAATCATTTTCGGCCAGATAGGTGAGCCTTTTCTTCGCGTCATCCCGTTCAAGCGCGGCGGCCAACAGGTTTGCCAACGTTTGGAGGTAGCTAACATCTTCACGGGTAAAGGGCTGCCCCGTGGTGGCATAGACTCCGAGCACACCCTTAAAGGCATTCCCGCACGGTATATCGACCTCTATACGGCTTCCAATGCGCTCAGCTTCCACGGTGTCAATCGACAGCAACTTGTACGATGCATCAGGCGTATCGGAAATAATCTCAAGCCCGCCAGAAGAACCCATACCGCTCAAGAATTCATTCGTGTAGCCATTCCGGGCATCAACGCTGGTAAAGCCGGTCTTGGCGTTGAGGATGACTCCGTGACTCACTCGATCAACGACTAACAAAGCGGCCTTACTCATGCTCAACCCTTGCGCGGCCGTCAGTGCGGCCAGTTCACCCAGGGCGCTGACGTTTTCCTCTGTCAGTGCCTGCTGGCCAAACAGGGCGATCAGGTTTTGCCTTCTGGCGTTATCGAGAATCGCATCCTCAAACTCTTTTCGATCCGTAATATCGATGTCGATGCAGATATATTTTTCAACGCCGCCCCTGTCATCGAGAATGGGGATGATGGTGCGCTGGTGCCATTTCTCTTTACCGGCAAGACCGGTAAGCCTGACCTCACCGTTCCACACTCCGCGTTCAGGTGCCCACTGCCACGGCTGAGTGGTTGAAGACATGCCGTTCCAGACTTGATCGATCGTCAACTCTAAAAGCTCGGCCCGGGAACGCTGTGAGCTTGTGACGAATCGTTCGTTGACATAGGTGATGCGACCGGACGGCGAACATTCGCAAACGATTGAAACCTCATCCAGGGCGTTTTTATGCTGCACCAGGGTGTTCATCAACGATTCGATGCGCTGACCAAAGTGATTACGCATGTTCGCCGCAGTACGGTTTACCGCTTTGATTGCCTCCTGTATTTCAACGGGAGCATCTGCGACCAACATAGCCTCTGCTGCCACTTCGCCGGAAGCGATTTCCGCTTCATAGGAGTGAAGCTTGTCCAGCTGGGCAAGCGAACGCTTGATCACCCAGCCCATCAATAACAAACTTGTGAGCAAAAAAAGCACTGCCAGTACCGTAGCTTGCACCACCAGATTACAAAGTTCGGTCGCTATTTTCTCGGCGTTGAATGACAGACGCATCACGCCATAATCTTTCCCACCGATCGTTATCGGACGGTTGACATCGAACAATCGTGCAGCGACCTCGGACTCTATCCATGCGGGGGCTCTGCCAACCGGCGCGCTGGGCGCCTGTAGGCGAATGACGCCACCTGACAGGTCAATAAACATGGCGGATTGGAATGGCGAGCGAGCCAGGGTCTTTTCGAGGGTTCTTTTGATGGTGTCGTAATCGCCGATGACTACGCTTTCCTCCACGGCTTGCGCGGCAACCTCGATCAGCATATTGGCGGTGTCTTGGATTTCCTCGATATGTTGAAGAAGCTGATTTTTATAAAACAGACCCAGGCCGGCCGTAAGGAATACGACTATCAGAATAGACAACATTCCCAATATTTGCGACGTCAGCGATTTTGGCAGCAGGCTTTTAAAGAAAGTCATTAATAGCCTCTCCAGCTAAATGTCAGATTATTTACTTAAGGTTTGCCGGCAAGCTGCTGTAAAAATCACGATAGGAAGCGTAATCCGCTGCCGTCGCAGGAATGAAGGTAATCGGTGCCGGTGCATGAACTAACTCGGTCGCCTCATGAAGAATCTTGCTGCCGTCTTTATCGTACTGCATGTTAAAAAATGCGTTGGCTACCGCATCAAGTTCTTTTTGAGAAATACGAGGGGAGGCCATGAGGGCTAAATCATTGAACGAGGACGAACTCCACAATACGCGGAACGATTGACCTTCTCTCTCCGTGTAGCCGCTGACAAGCTGTGAGTTGACACCCATCGCCTGAGCCTTGCCGCTGAGCAGCTGGCTGAAGGCGCCGTCCATGTTTCCTGCAAATACCGTAGACGTATGTATCCCTTTTTTTACCAGTTCCGAGCTGGTGACTTTGTAAGCAATAAACGCTTCGGGGCCGGGGTACACGACCTCTTTGCCTTCCAGTTCGGAAAGGCTATGGATGGGCGAATCGGCGGGGACCACGATTTGTCCTTCGAGGGCAGGGGCGTCACGGCGGCCAAATACCTTCCAGCCCATTTTGTCGCGCTCAGGGCTGAAGAGATGATTGGTAAATGCAAAATCAACCTCTTGTGCGAGCACATAGCTGGTCGTGTCAGAGGAGGTGCGGCCTAATTTCAGCGTGAGGTTCACGCCGCTTTTTTCGGACACGTACCGTATGATCGGGTTCCAGAAAGTGGCTGAGAGATTAAGGTTGTATTGATTGACAGGCGAGAAACTATAGACTTTAAGATCTTCAGAAGCGGCGATAGTTGAAAGGCCAAACGACAGCGCAATAAGGATAGCTTTGCAGGTCAGACGTAACATTACTTGTTGGCTCAAGATGTATATCAGTTTCTGACTCAAAGGTGATGAGCGTTAATTAAACTCAGCAATCCAATATAATCGGCCGAAGAGGGGAGATCTTAAGCACCGTTTTCTTAAATAATTAGTTAACTGCACTTGGATCCACTGATCCGCTTCTTATCCCTGACCCCATTGACGAAGGCCGTTATCCCGTCCTCGTTTGGAGGGGCGTGCGAAGGTTGGCTCTCAAGGGCTTCAGCGCTGGAGTGGACCCGGTGTTCGGAGGCGTGTTTGATCTGTTCGCCGGGTGAGGCGGCCCTTGACCTTCGGCAGATGCTTGCCAGGTTCCGTACGTAGATTCGCCGAGCGGCGATCAGGCAAGGCAAGAACAGGTGAAGAACGACCTGGGTCCCGTTCGATTTGGGTCAAAGAGGCTTCATCGTCGGCTATCGCTTTTTTGGCCCAGTGCACCTTACGGCGTAGGTAATCCCAGCCGGTGTGCTTCAGCGCTCACATTCATCGGTTTGCCTTTCAGCATCGGCTTATGCCCGAGGAGGGCAATGGCTGGCTCAAGGCTGTCGTCCGAAGGAACCAGCAGGGCTTGAAGGCTTTCAGGATTGATGACTCCCCAGTTGGATAAATCATGACAACCGCTGCCGCCACAGACAGCTTGATAGATGATCCGGCTAGCGTGATTTGCATCGGTGTCGCATTCGCCGCCGATGAAATCCACATTGCTGTACCGCAAGACTGTTGAACGAGTGCCGCGTTCTACCCGGAGAATAACGTCTGCGCCTTCTGTTGATCGCAATGGCCTGGTCGCATCTACCGCAATGGTGACGGTTGCCCCGGCACACTGAAATTGCTCCTGTGCCGACGCTGGCAGAGAAAAGATGGCCGTGAAACTAAAGACGATTGCAATCCGTAGCATGGAAAGATCTCAGGTTATCAATGAGTGGATGCTAGCAGCGGGCTGAGTGCAGAGGCGAGCCGCTTTGAGTAAAAAAGGAGTGACCGCTTGTGGGCCATAACTTCAGCCGCGATGCTAAAGCGCAAGCGACCTGAATGCCTGGCCAATCTGCCGCCACGGCGCATGGCGAACCACCACCGGATCACCTGCTGATTTAAATTCCCCGTTAATTCCTGTAATACAATACGATTGCTTTCGACGGGTCGCATCATGAGGATCGGCCCGCAGGTTCAAAGTGACCCTCGTTCCAGGAGGGTCTCCATCCCGGCATTTACAGGTCATCAGGGATACAGCATGAAAGTACTACGTCAGGCATCGTCCTTGCGGCATCAAGTGCAGGATGCACTGCGCAACGAAATCATCTCGGGGCGTTTCAAACCCGGCGATCGTCTGGTCGAGCAACAGCTGTACACCGCGCTGGACGTTAGCCGCACGTCGTTGCGCGAAGCGTTGCGGCAGCTCGAAGCCGAAGGCCTGGTGGAGCAGGTGCCCCATCGCGGCGCGTATGTCGCTTCGGTGGATGCCAAAGATGCGGTGCAAATCTATGACGTGCGCGGTGCGCTGGAAGTCCTGGCCGTGCGCAACTTCGTTCGTTACGCCACCGACGAAGACGTGGGCGAATTGAGTGAAGTCTTCGACGAATTCGCCGAACAGTCGCGCACCACCAGCGTCGATGGCACCGCCTTGCTGGACATCAAACGACGCTTCTACCACGTCCTCCTCGACATCGAACAAAGCCGCGTCGTCGGCAGCATGCTCGAACAGCTCAACAACCGCGTCAGCCTTCTGCGCGCCTTGTCATTGGGCCGGGAAGGGCGCATGCCTCACACCCTCGCCGAACTCAAGGAAATCGTCCGCAACATCCAGTTGCGCGATGAAGAAAGTGCCTGCGCTGCGGCATTGCTCCACGTCGAGAACGCTTCGAAAAACGTCCTTGAACTGCTGGCAGCGACAGGGGCGCATGCGATCGAGTGACGGTTCGCCGCCGTACGTCGACAGCACGCGATGCGGTGATGTCACGAGTCGCGAGGACAGCACAGGCGCGTGTCAGACGCCTTGTCTGGCAGACCTTCGCCATTCACTGCGGTCTTGCCTCCAGCGGCGCCGACAGGTGTCGCGTCAACCCTGACTGGAGTCCGCTCACGCAGCCGTTACCGCAGCAACGGATATTCAAACGGCCTTCAGCGCTCTCCTTTCATCGCAACGCCGAATACCCCGTCGGCGCCATGAACTGCACCTCGATCCGCTCCACGATAATCGCCTGGGCTTCAGTCGCCGCGCGTTTGGCGATCCACTCGGCGTCCGCCTGAAACGCATTCCACTTCGTCTCGCGCTCGGCCAGGCTCTCCCACTGCAACAGGTACGTCAGCGACTGATTGGTCGCCCCCGTCAGGTTGGTCCAGAAGCCGACCTGCCTGATCCCGTACTTCTCGAAAAATCCCAGCGTCGTGCTGGTGAACCGGTCATGCAATGCAGGCAGACGGCCGGGAGCACAGTGATAGGTGCGCAATTCAACGATCATTTTTCTTCTCCTGTTAGGGCTGCTGACAAAAGTTGCGAGCAGGTGCCGCTGGTAAGAAAACGTAAATTATCCTATTGACCGATTGTATGACAGCCCTATAGTTTTATTTCACCTGCTGGTGAACGTCACGCAGGAAAGGCTGACGCCGCCTCGACGCCATTGACAAGAACATAAAAATCAAAGGGCACGGACATGACGCAACCGCAACGTATCGGCTTCATCGGATTGGGCATGATGGGCGCTCCCATGACGGCCTGCCTGGCCAAAGCCGGCTTTGAACTGTTTCTCGCTGACGCCGACGCCGGCCGTCTGCGTGATGTGCAGGCGACCCTGAACGCCAGCGCGCTCACCGCCGAGAACGCTAAATCCCTCGACATCCTCATCACCATGCTGCCGAACTCGGACATCGTCGAGCGTGTGTTGCTGGGCGAAGACGGCTGGGCCGCGTCCCTGGCGCCGCAGGCGGTGGTCGTCGACATGAGTTCTTCGGAACCCGCGCGTTCCCGTGAACTGGGGCAGCGTCTCAAGACACTCAACCTGCACTACCTCGACGCGCCCGTTTCGGGAGGAGTGAAGCGCGCCGTGGACGGCAGCCTGGCGATTCTGGTGGGGGGCGATGCCGAGGTCCTGCAGCGTGGCCGCCCGGTGCTCGACGCCATGGGCAAGAACATCCTGCACATCGGCGACGCCGGTTCGGGTCATGCGGCCAAGGCGCTGAACAATTTCGTGTCGGCAGCGGGCTTGATGGCCACGGTCGAGGCGCTGCATGTCGCCAAACGCTTCGGCATTGACCCCGGCGTCATGGTCGACGTGCTCAATGCCTCGAGCGGCGGCAGTAACACCTCGCTGAACAAGGCCAGGCAATTCATGCTTAGCGGCACCTTTGGCTCGGGCTTTTCGATGCAACTGATGAACAAGGACCTGAAAATCGCCAAGGGGCTTTCGGACGCGCTGGATTACCCGATGATCTTCGGCCAGAGCGCGATCAAGGTCTGGAACGACGTGGCGCAGGATGCCACGCCTGCCACGGACCACACCGAGATGTACCGCATGCTGGCCAGGGAAGGCGAGTGAAGGAGTCCGATGCCATGTCAAACGCTGACAGGTTTTACATCGACGGGCGCTGGGTCGAACCGGCGTCGCCCTCGTGGTTCGACGTCATTGATCCGGCCACCGAAACCGTGGTCGAGCGCCTGGCGTTGGGCGATGCCACCGATGTTGACCGGGCCGTGGCTGCCGCTCGCAAAGCGCTGCCGGGTTACGCCCGGACGTCCGTCGCCGAGCGCATCGCGCTGCTGCAGCGCATCGTCTCGATCTACGAGCGTCGTCAAGAAGAATTCGCTCAGGCGATGCGCGTCGAGATGGGCGCACCCATCACGTTTTCCCGCAAATTTCAGGTGCCGCGCGGTTGGCTGCACCTCAATCAACTGATCGATGTGCTGCAACGCTTTCAGTTCGAAGAAAGTCGGGGCACTACCTTGATCCGGCATGAACCCGTGGGTGTCTGCGGCCTGATCACCCCGTGGAACTGGCCGATCAACCAGATCGTGGTCAAGGTCGGACCTGCCCTTGCGGCGGGTTGCACCATGGTCCTCAAGCCCAGCGAATATTCACCGCTGAGCAGCCTGCTGTTTGCGCAAGTGCTGGACGAGGCGGGCGTGCCACCGGGTGTGTTCAATCTGGTCAACGGCGACGGGCCGGGAGTGGGCGCCGCATTGTCGGCACACCCGGACATCGACATGCTGTCGTTCACCGGCTCGACCCGCGCGGGCGTGCTGGTGGCTAGATCGGCCGCCGATACGGTCAAGCGCGTGGCGCAGGAACTGGGCGGCAAGTCGGCGAACATCCTGCTGGACGACGTTGACCTGCAGGATGCCGTGACCCGCGGTGTCGCCGCCTGTTTCACCAACAGCGGTCAGTCGTGCTCGATCCCGACGCGCATGCTGATCCCGCGCCACCTGATGGACGACGCCATCCAGATTGCCAAGGCTGCCGCCGAAGGCTATAGCGTGGGGCCCACGACGGATGAAAACACCCAGCTCGGCCCGCTGGTCAACCGGGCGCAATGGCGTCGGGTGCAAGCAATGATTCAAAGCGGTATCGACGAAGGTGCGCAATTGGTGACGGGTGGGGTTGGACTGCCGCCGGGCATTGAGAAGGGCTACTACGCCAGACCGACCGTGTTTGCCAACGTGGCGCCGGACATGACCATTGCTCAGGAAGAAATCTTCGGGCCCGTGCTGTCGATGATTACCTACGACAGCGAAGCGCACGCGCTTGCCATCGCCAACGGCACCCACTACGGCCTGGCGGCGTACGTGCAATCGGCCGATCAACAGCGTGCGCGTCAGGTTGCCCGCCAGTTACAGGCCGGCAGCGTGCATGTGAATTACCCGCCAGCCGATTTCGCCGCGCCGTTCGGGGGCGTGAAGCGCTCCGGTAATGGCCGCGAATGGGGCGAGTACGGCTTGCGCGAGTACCTGGAAGTCAAGTCTGTGGTGGGCTACGGCAACTGAGCTGGCCAACCGCTTCGCCGCACGGCTGAAAAAAATTTGCCCGTTTCAACTGTATGACAATCAGTCGATCGTACGAAAAAGGTGAGAAGAACATGAGTGACAACGCGAACCACACTGAACGCTTCAACCAGGGCTTCAATAACCGCAAGGAAGTGCTCGGCGACCGCCATGTCGAGAAATCCTGGGCGGCGGCCGACGACTTCAACCGGCCCATGCAGAAAATGGTCACGGAGGTCTGCTGGGGCGAGATCTGGGGCGACCCGACGCTCTCGTTCAAGACCCGCAGCATCATCAACATCGCGATGCTGACTGCCATGAGCCAGCACCATGAACTGGGCATTCACGTACGCGGCGCCTTGCGCAATGGTGTGACCCGGGAAGAAATCCGCGCCGTGCTGATGCAGGCGGCGGTGTACTGCGGCGCGCCACTGGGCTTGGCGGCCTTCCGTGTGGCGTCCGAGGCGATCAAGGCCTACGAGGCCGAAACCGCCAGCTGATCGTTCCACCTCCATGCTTGCGTCCGACAATAACTATAAGGAAAACGTCATGAGCACCTACGCCCCAGCCAGATCGGCGGCTGAAACCGAACAGTCGATCGAGCATAAGAGGAGGAACGCCATCAAGGGCGCGTTTTTCTCCGAATACATCGACATGTTCGACATCTACTTGCCGGTGGTGGTGTTGTCCCCGGTGTTGTTCTATTTCCAGCCCGCGCAGCTGTCGCCCGGCATGGCGGCGATTCTGGCCTCGCTGGTGTTCATCACCACGCTGCTGGGCCGCCCCATCGGCGCCTTGCTGTTCGGCATGATCGCTGACAAGACCGGGCGGCGCATGGCGTCGATCTACTCGGTATCCGGCTTCGGCGTGGTCACGCTTCTGATCGCGTTGCTGCCCGGTTATGAAAGCATCGGCATCGCGTCGTACTGGCTGCTGGTGCTGCTGCGTTTCGTCGACGGTATTTTTCTCGGCGGCGGTTACACCGGCGCGATGCCGCTGGCGATCGAGTATTCGAAAAAGCACCAACGCGGGTTCGTGGGCGGCTTGATTATCGCCGGCTTCCCGTTGGCCTACGTCACCATCAACCTAGTGGCGATGCTGATGTTCATGCTGTTCCCCCTCGATGGGCCCGGCTCGCCTTACGTGCAATGGGGCTGGCGCATTCCGTTCGTGATCGGTGCCGTGCTGGCGGGCATGTTGGCGCTGTACTACGTCTACGCGGTGTCGGAATCGGAAATCTGGGAAAGCGAAGCGGGCAACAAACCCCGCGAGAAGCTGCCGCTCACCGATCTGCTGCGGGGCAAAAGCGGGCGCAACCTGCTGCAAGTGTTGCTGATGATGACCGGCTTCTGGCTGACCCAGAACATCATCACCATCTTTCTGCCCACCGGCTTGCTGCGCAACACCTTGCACCTCTCGGGCATGGAGGTCACCGGGACGCTGCTGATCGCCTATTCGGTGCTGTTCTTCAGTTATATCGCGTCCGGCATGATCGGGCAGAAGATCGGCCGTCGGCGCTTCTTCATCATTCTCGGGCCGATCATCGCCACGCTGGGCGCCGCGATCATGTACGTCCTGGCCAACGTTCAGGGGCTCACGTTGCCGGTGATCATCACGCTGGTCTGCGTGCTCTCGGTGCTGGTGACCGCGCCATGGGGCGTGATCGTGACCTACATCAACGAGCGTTTCGTGACCGACGTGCGCGCCACCGGCTTCGGTGTCGGTTTCAGCCTGTCAGTGATCATCCCGTCGTTCTACGCCTTCTACATGGCCTGGCTGGGCGAATTCATGCCGTTCACCGTTACGCCGGCCGTGCTGCTGGTGATTGGCGGCGTGATCGCGACCATCGGCGCCTACATGGGGCCGGAAACCAAAGACGTGGATTTCTAGAATTCTCTGCACGTGAGGAGAGCTGTCGTGAATAGCAAAACCGTGGGTTTCATCGGTCTGGGCAACATGGGCGGGCGCATGACGCGCTGCCTGGTGAATGCCGGGCTGAGCGTGCTCGGGTATGACACCGACGCCGAGCGGGTCAAGGCCGCTGGCGCGCAGGTGGCCGGATCGGTCGCCGACGTGGCGGCCGAGGCCGGCGTCGTGCTGCTGTCGCTGCCAGACAGCAAGGTGGTCGAGGCCGTCGTCGAAGGGCCGAACGGACTCCTGGAGCATTGTCGCGAGGGGCAGGTGGTCGTTGATTTGAGCACTGCGGCGGCGAGTTCGACGATGCGTTTGCACGGGCTGTTTGCCGAGCGCGGCGTGCAGTACGTCGACGCCGGGATTTCCGGTGGCGCGGCAGCAGCGGAGAAGGGCGCGCTGACCTTGATGGTCGGTGGCGACAGCGCGACCGTGGACACCCTGGCGTGGGTGTTCAAGCCGATCGCCAGCAAGGTGTTCCTGATGGGCGAAAGCGGTGCCGGCCACACCACCAAACTGCTGAACAACTTCCTCAACGCCGTCAGCCTGGCGGCCACGGCGGAGGTGATGGTTGCCGGCAAGAAGGCGGGCCTCGACCTGCATCGCTTGCTCGACGTGTTGAACAGCAGCAGTGGGGTGAATTTCGCCACGCTCAACCGCTTCCCGCACATCGTCGATGGCAATTACCTTGAAGGCGGCCTGACCGGCAAATTGATGACCAAGGACGTGGTGCTGTACCTGGATCGCGTCCGCGAACTGGGGGTCGCCTCGCTCAATGCATCGGGTCCGCTGGCGAGCTTCGGCCTGCAAACGGCGCTCGGCTACGGCGACCTGATCAGCAACCGCGTGGTAGACGCCATCGGCGACCTGTCCGGTGGGGTACGCCTGCACGAATCGGCCATAGAGAACAAGAAAGGAGACAAGGCATGAAAGTTTTTCACGGCGCTGTCGAAGGCGCGATTTCCGAACAGCGTGGCGCGACGTTCACCGGCGTGGTCTGGGCCGACCCGGTCATGCCCACCACGGATGGGGTGACCATCAACAACGTTTCGTTCTACCCCGGCGCGCGCACCTACTGGCATTACCACGAACAGGGGCAGGTGCTGTACGTGACGTCGGGCAGCGGCTGGATCTGTCTGGAAGGCAGCGAGCCACAGCCCATCCGCCAGGGCGACACCGTGTGGATCGGCCCCAATGAGCGGCACTGGCACGGCGCCAATACCACGAACTTCATGGTCCACACCGCCACGTCCATCGGCAAGACCGTGTGGCAGGAATCGGTGGCAGATGTGGATTATCTGCGTGGGGCGGATTGAGCCTGAACGCCGTCATCCCCTGTCAGAGCGAATTCATTTGCGAATCGATAGGGCAGACGACAAAGGCCTGTCGGATGTTCCGGCCCATCGTGAATGAATTGGCGCCCGCAGGTCATGCAACGCTCTTCAATGTTCAGCGAGGAACACCATGAGCCTCACCGAAAAACAACAACAGGCCAAAGCCGCGTTTGAACGTCACGGGACCTGGAATGCCGGCTGGGACAGCCTGCTGCGTCTGGACCCCGGTTTTGTCGAAGCCTACGCCGGTTTCGCCTCAGTGCCCTGGCAGAAGAATCACCTGCCGCACAAGGTCAAGTCGTTCGTCGCCCTCGTCGCCAGTGCCAACGCCACACACCTGTTCCAACCCGGCATTCAGGAACACATCCATGCGGCCATTCAGCACGGCGCGACCCGCGAGGAACTGACCGAGGTGCTGGAACTGATCAGCACGGTCGGCATTCACGCCTCCAACGTCGGGGTGCCGGTGTTGCTGGAAGTGCTGGAAGAAGAGGGCATGCGCAACGGCCCGGCACCCCTGGATGCGCGCCGCGAAGCCCTCAAGGCGAGCTTCATCGAAAACCGGGGCTATTGGCATCCGTCCTGGGAGGGCCTGCTGGAACTGGACCCGGAGATGTTCGAAACCTACGTCGAATTTTCCTCGGTGCCATGGCGCACCGGCGTGCTGGAGCCCAAGGTCAAGGAGCTGATGTATTGCGCCTTCGACGCTGCCGCCACGCACCTCTATGTGCCGGGCCTCAAGCTGCACATGCGCAACGCGCTGCGTTACGGCGCGACCAGGGAAGAGATCATGGAAATGCTGGAGATCGTCAGTGTCATCGGCATCCATGGCGCGCAGCTGGCAGCGCCGTTGCTGGAGCAGGCTCTGGAGGCGGCGCCCAATAATCCTCGATAACGCTGCGTCCCGACTCCTCTAACAATAACGACGCCGCAAGCCATCAGGCCCTGAACACAGACCTTATCTGGAGTTTCCCCATGAACACGCCATCGACCGTCAGACCGGACTGGACCGACCCCGAAGTGATTGTGGTGCGGTACGGCACCCGGCAGACCACCAAAAGCGAGTGCTATTACAACTTCGGCGCTTACCGCGAACCGGACGCGGCGATGACCATGGACTATTTTTTCTGGATCTTCCGCAGCGCCGAGCAGACCATCGTCATCGACACCGGTTTCAGCCCGGAAGCAGCAATCGCCCGTAAACGGCAACCCGTGGTCGCGCCTGCAGATGCATTGGCTCGCCTCGGCATCGACCCCAAAGAGGTCAAATTGCTGGTACTGACTCACGCCCATTACGACCACGCCGGGAACCTGGGCCTGTACCCCAACGCGAAAATCGTCATGTCGCGCAAAGAGTTCGAATTCTGGGGCACCGACATGGGCAAGCGCCCGCAGTACGGCCACCACATCGACCCGCTGGACATCGAACGCATTCAGGCGCTGCATCGCGAAGGCCGCATCACACTGCTCGACACGCCGCAGAACACGCTGATTCCGGGCCTTGAGCTGTACGAACTCGGCGGCCATACGCCGGGACAGATGGCCGTGGTGGTGGAAATGCCTGAAGGCCCGGTGATCCTCGCCTCGGACGCTATTCACTATTACGACGAACTGGAGCAGGACCGGCCGTTCGCGGTGCTTGACAGCCTGGCGGACATGTACCGGGGCTACGAGCGCATTCGCGAATGGTTGCAGCGCCCCGGTGCGGTGGTGATTCCTGGCCATGACCCTGACGTGATGAATCGCTTCGCGCCCGTTGACGCGAGCGATCCCTCGTTCGCGGTGCGTATCGACGCTCACGGAGCCGGGGTATGAATGGGCGCACGGCACTGGTGACCGGGTCGTCGGACGGCCTCGGGCTGGCAATGGGCAAAGGCCTGGCCGCAGCAGGGTATGACGTGGTCCTGCACGGTCTGGCCGCGCCTGACGCGGTGCGCCAGGCCCGTGAGAATCTGATGCGCGCCCACGATGTGCAGGTGCGTTATGTGCAGGCGGACCTGTCCACGCCAGCGGGCGTCGAGGCGTTGATCGCATCGGCAGGGCGGGTTGACGTGCTGGTGAACAACGCGGTGATCCGGCATTTCGCCCCCCTGGATGAGTTTCCCCTCGCGCGCTGGGATCAGGCCTTGGCGGTGAATGTCACGGCGGCGTTTCTGGCGATTCAGCGGGTGTTGCCGGGAATGCGTGAACGGCGGTGGGGGCGGATTTTCAATCTGTCGTCGGCCTACGGATCGCGGGCCATCGCCAACCGCATCGATTACGTGACCACCAAGACCGCGCTGTTGGGCCTGACCCGCGCCGTGGCGGTGGAAACCCAGGGGCAGGGCATTACGTGCAACGCAGTGTGCCCTGGCTCGGTGCTGACACCCAACATCGAAAGCCGACTGACCGCGCTGATGGCCGAAAAACAGCTCGACCGGCAGGCCGCGACCGTGGAATTCCTGCAAGGCAAACAGGCCACCGGGCGCTTCATCGAGGCCAGTCACGTGGCCGATCTGATCGTCTACCTGTGCAGCGAATCGGCCAGCTCGATCACCGGCGCGACGTTGCCGGTGGATGATGGGTGGATGGCGGGGTGAGCCATGCACCAAAAGCACCCGCAGTGGTGACAGCGTCAGACCTTAAGAAAATGGATACCCCATGACTCAAACCCTAAGCCATCAACTCGCGCAGTTCATCGAACGCGCGACCTGGTCGGACATTCCCGCCCACGTACGACATGAAGCCCATCGCGCGCTGGTCAACTATTTCGCGGTGTCCCTCGCAGGCTGCAGCGACCCGGACGTCGTCAGGGCCGCGACACTGTTTTCGCGCTTCAACGGGGGTGGCGAAGCTCACTTGATTGGCCGCGCTGAGGTCATGGACATGCTCAGCGCGGCGTCGCTGAACGCCATGAGCGCCAACGTCTTCGACTACGACGACACGCACATTCCAACGATCCTGCACCCCACGGCGCCGGTGGCTGCGGCGCTGTTCGCTTTGGCGGAAACCCGCGTGATCAGCGGCGAGCAGCTGCTGCTGGCGTTCGTGCTGGGCGTCGACGTCGAGTGCCGCATCGCCATGGCCATTTCCCCCGAACATTACCGGCGTGGTTGGCACATCACCGCGACCTGCGGCGTCTTCGGCGCGGCCGCCGCTGTCGGCAAGGTCCTGGGCCTTGATGCCCGGCAACTGGTGTGGGCGTTTGGCAATGCCAGCGCACAGGCCAGCGGGCTGGTGGAAACCCTCGGCAGCGCCGCGAAGAGCATCGGCGTCGGCAACGCCGCGCGCAATGGCCTGCTCTCGGCCTTGCTGGCAAAAGAGGGGTTCGCCGGGCCAGACCAGCCGCTGGAGGGGGAGCGGGGGTTTCTGAACGTCTTCGGCGAGCAGCCACGGCTGGACGAAATAAGCGCAGGGCTGGGCGAGCGCTGGGCCTTGTCGGCCAACACCTACAAGCCCTATCCATGTGGCGTGGTGCTCAACCCGGTGATTCAGGCTTGTCTCGAATTGGGGCGGGATCGCAGCTGGGCGCTCGAGGACATTCAGCGCATCGAACTCACGGGGCATCCTTTATTGCGCCAACGCACGGACCGGCCCGACATACGCCTTGGCCGGGAATCCCAGGTCAGCGCGCAACATGCCGTGGCCGTCAGCCTGGCGACGGGCAGGGCGGGGCTGGCCGAATTCAGCGACGCAGCGGTCAGCGATCAACGGGTGCGCGCGCTTTACGGGCGGTTGCAGTTCGTGGATGACGCCGATTACCCGGTGGAGTCGGCACAGGTGCGCATCGTCTTCCACTCAGGCTCGGTCCTCACCCGAAACCTCGACGTTTCCCTCGGCAGCCTCGATGCGCCGCTCAGTGACCATTTTCTCGAAAACAAACTGCGCGATCTCACCGCCTATGGCCGTTCGGGGTGCGAGCCGCAACCGTTGATCGACGCGTTGTGGAAACTGGAACATTCAACCGATGCCGGTGCGCTGATGCGTCTGGCGAGTCTCTGACAGGCAGGAAATCCATCATGAGCAATCACCTACTGGGCTTCATCGGCGTCGGCGTCATGGGTCGGCCGATGGCGCGCCGGCTTCTGGAGCAGGGCCACTCGCTGGTCATCTACGACAAGGATCAAGGCGCGCTGGATGAACTCGGCGCGTTGGGTGCGCGAGTCGCGGGCAGCGTACGGGAAGTGGCCGACAGCGCCGAAATCGTCTTCACCAGCCTGCCGAGTCCGGCCATTTTCAAAGCCGTGGCGCTGGGCGCGGACGGGATCGTCGAGGGCAACAGGGTGCGCATTCTGGTGGACCTTTCCACCGTCGGTTCCCGGGCCGAGCAGGAAGTCGCCCAAGGGCTGTCGGCGAAAGGCATCGACACCGTTGACGCGCCTGTCAGCGGCGGCGCAGCGGGCGCAGAAAAGGGCACGCTGGCGCTGATGGTGGCGGGCAAACCGGCGGCAGTCGAGCGAGTGCGTGCGTTGTTCGACGTGTTCGGCAAGGTGTTCATCGTTGGCGAACAGCCCGGGCAGGGGCAGTTGCTCAAGCTGCTCAACAACATGCTCTCGACCACCGCGTTCGCCATCACCAGCGAAGCCTTCGTCGCAGGCGTGAAAGGCGGGCTGGACCCCGAAGTCATGATGGCGGTGATCAACGCGGGCAGCGGCAAGAACGGCGCGACGATGGACAAATTTCCCAAACACGTCCTGCCCGGTACGTTCGACTTTGGCTTCCCGATTTCAAGCGTGTGCAAGGACATCGGATTGGCCGTCGAGGAATGCCAGGCGCTGGGCGTGCCGATGTGGCTGGGCAACGCGGCGCGTCAACTGTGGAACGTAGCCGCGCAACAGGACGGCGGCGGACGTGACCTCACCGATCTGGTGCGCACCGTGGAAGGCTGGTCGAATCGTTGAGACCTCAGCAACCGGTATGGAGCGCCTCGGTCTGGGGCCATCAGGGTCATCGCTCCCAGGCATCGCCGGTGGCGGAGAAGGGCGATGGCCTGATTCTGCAGGACGCCTGATTTTGTTGGCTTGCTCCAGGGTAAAACCTTTTGATGGGCCGTTCATGGCCCAGCTACTTGCACGCTGGACCCACGGCGGCCATTCAGGAGGAACGACCCTCCCCATGCCTATTTCAACGCTTTCAAACGCGCGCTCGCTCTTTGCACGGCCGCCATCTTTTCAGGGCGCTTCATGCGTTTCCACTTTCTGATGTCTTCCTTGGTCCGGCCACAACTCACACACAGATCACCCCTGAGCTGGCACACAGCGATGCACGGGTTTTCGATTTCCTTCGCCATCGTCAGTGATCCTTAGCCAGTCGCTTCTGCCAGTTGCCACGGTGAGTGCGCTGGCATTCTTCCTCAGAGTCGAAGCGGACATTGCGATCTGACAGCTTCAGATCGATGCCGGCTTCATTCAACGCAATGGCCGTCAGCTCAAAAAGGCGAGCCTTCGCTTCAACCTGGGCGAGCTTGCTGTCCGCGAGCGTTTCGAACACCCAGATCACCTTCAGGGTTTCAGCCAACGCCTCCAGGTCAGCGAGGTGGGTCAGCCAGGTGAAGCCTTTAATTTCACCTTTTGCGGTTTCGCACGCGTCGGTCAGCGTCGCAATTAACCGACGTTCGATTCGCGCCTGTTCACGTTTGCCGGGTGGCATCGCAATTTCCTTTTGATGAGGGGCAGAGGTGCTCAATCAGCCCGGTCGAAATTCGACCGTCAGGTGCCTGACTTCATGGACTGGCTGGAGGCGTTCTCGAATGGTGTCGGCGTTCGCAGTGGCCGCGCCGAGGACGCTGACGATGGCCGCATGGGCTTGGGGTCCAACCCGCCACACGTGCAAGTCGGTGATGGTGGCATCCCCCGGTTCTTCAACCCGCTGGCGGATCTCCTCGGCAACGTGCGCGTCAGTCTGATCGAGCAACACGCCTGCGGTGACTTTCATCAAGGTCCATGCCCACCGCGCGATAACGATGGCGCCGACGATGCCCATGGCCGGGTCCAGCCACACCCAGCCCAGGTAGCGACCGGCGAGCAGGGCAGCGATGGCCAGCACTGAAGTCAGCGCGTCTGCGAGGACGTGGACATAGGCCGATTTCAAATTGTTGTCGTTGCCATGATGGGCATGGTTATGGCCGTGATCATCATGATGATGGTCATGATCGTGTCCGTGACTGTGCCCGTGGCCCAGCAACAGGGCGCTAACGATGTTGACCATCAACCCGGCAATCGCGATGAGGGTAGCGGTGCCGAACTGAACGTCCGTTGGCTGCAAGAGGCGCATGACGGACTCGATGCCGATCCCCAGGGAAACCATACCGAGGATCAGCGCCGACGCAAACCCGCCCAGATCTCCAACCTTTCCTGTGCCGAAGCTGTAACGCTGGCTGGAAGCGTTACGCTTGGCGTACCCATAGGCGGCCGCGGCGATGCCCAATGCACCGGCATGGGTGGCCATGTGAAAACCATCGGCCAGCAACGCCATCGAGCCCGTGACATACCCGGCGGTGATTTCACCCACCATCATCACAACGGTTAGTGCCACGACCCACAGTGTGCGCCTGGCATTTTCATCGTGGGCTGAGCCGAGGAACACGTGGTCGTGGGCGTAGTTGCTGCTGTTCATGGGTGAGCGCCGTGATGTGTTCACTTGGAATAACGACGAATGGCTTCAAGAAGCTCTTCGACACCTTTGTTGCGCTCGGCTTCGCTGAGACCCGGATCCGCAATATGCGCGCGGGCGTGGTCTTCAATGATCTCCTCCATCAAGCCGTTGATGGCCCCGCGAGTGGCGGCGACAAGGTGCAGTGTCCTGGCGCAGTCGAGATCCGACTCCAATGCCCGTTCGACGGCCTGGAGTTGTCCGGCGATGCGCTTAACACGCTTGAGAAGATCGTTTTTGTTTGCTGCGATATGACCCATCGGATTCACCCCTGCCAAGACGGAATGCAGCATAGGGGTACCCCCTATCCCTATGCAAGGCTCGTTTGGAAGCGGAGCGTTGGCTGGCTGTTGCTCCAGTCGCAGCCCGCTGTTCTTCCCCCGAACCGCCTGTCAGCCATAAAAACGGTTGTGACTCTTTTGGAATTTGTGTGTAATCCGCGCACTTCTTCAGGGATGAAGGCCAATCAACGATTTCACCGTGCTAACTCATCCCTGCATATCTCTCCTTCACCTCAGAGGACTGTGCGATGGGTTTGGCAAAAAAGGCCACTGCTGCATTGCTCGTGTTGAGCATTGGTTTTTCATCCGGTTGCGCCACGTCGGGTCCCGACTGGGCTAACAAGGAAAACATTGGCACCGTAATCGGCGGCGCCGCTGGTGTGCTGATCGGCAGCCGCATCGGCGGCGGAGGCGGGCGAACCGCAGCGATGTTGATCGGCGGCCTGGCTGGCGCATTGCTGGGCAAAACCATCGGCGCGAAAATGGATGAAACCGACCGTCTCGCCCTCGCTGCACAAACCCAGCAAGTCCTCAACAGAAACCAGGACGGCCAGGCCGCTACCTGGCAGTCCAATCACAGCGGCAGCAGCGCGCAGATCACCCCGGTGAGTACCGAAACGCAGTCGCGGCAGGTGGCGGTAAAGCGCCTGCCGAAGATTCAGCCGGTCACCGACATGACCGTGATCAATAAACCCTACCGCACCATCAAGTCGGCCAACCTGCGCAGCGCGCCGGACAGCAGCGCCGACAAAGTGGGTGGGTTACCCCCGAGTTCGACGTTCACCGCCTTGGGCCGCACCCACAATGACTGGATCATGGTCGGCCGCCGTGGCGTCACCGTAGGCTATGTGTATGCCCCTCTGGTGGAGGCCGTTGCGCCCAAACCCATGGCGGTTGCCAGCAGTGCTGCCACACAAGGCTCCGCCGACAACGCCACTGACCTGGACAACCTCGACGTTGCCAGCGCTGCCAAGCAAGGCGTGGACCTTGACGCCATCGATGCCAAACCGGTGGAAGACAAACTGACCGCGCAGACGACGTGCCGCACGATTACCTACGACGTCAAAGCCAAGGACAGTCAGGCTGAGAAGCAAACCGTCAAGGCCTGCCAGGCGGGTGACGGCGCTTGGGAACTGATTTGATGAACAGCGTAAGCAAACTGTTGCCACTGACCCTGTTGGCGCTTGCCGTGTGCCCGAATGCCCATGCTGCTGCCTACCGGCTGGCCTTTTCCAAAGGCGAGAACGTCGAAGTCTTCGTGGACCATGCCGACAATCAGCCGTGGTGCACGAACCCGCTGGCGCTGCGTTTTGCCTTCGCCGGCAAGCCGGACAACGATGCCGTCGCGCGCCTGCTGCCCAAACTCGGCGGCCTGCTGGCCAGCCAGTGCCCAAGTGCTGCCACGGTGAACTGGAAAAGCTACAACGCCCAAGGCCAGATCGTTGCCAATGGGGTGGCTGCCAAGGCGGAAGAATGGTCCAGCCATGTCGTCGTGGCTGACATGCCGGCCGCGCCAGCAGCCGAGGTTGCCGCTGCGCCTGTCTCCGAGCCAAACCCGGCCCCGGTGCCGCCCGTTCCTGCACCCGTTGCTGCTGTGGCCCCAGTCCAGCGGCCAGTTCCTGCACCGGCTCTGACGGAAGATCGAGTTCCATCCCCGGCTCCTGCACCCGTTGTGGCTGCAGATCCAGTCCCACCGCCTGTGCCCGCCGCCGCAGCTCCACAACCGTCTGAATCGGCGCCGGTTCCGCCGTCCCCTGCGCCCAAAGCCATCATTCCCGTGACGCCGGCTTTTGCGGTATCCGGCTGGACGCCGCCTTCCGAGGCCGACGCGATCAAGGCTGCCACCTTTTTCCTGGAACTCAAAGACCAGAACGGTTGCCTGTTTCGTACCACCTACAAGCCAGACGGTGACACCCGCTTCGTGAGTGCAAAATCCACCGGTGTCACCTGCGGTTCCGATGGCTACGCTGCAGGTGAGGGGGCAGTGGTGGTGCTACGGGCAGACGGGGTGAAGCTGAAGGAATATGAAGGCAGTTTTCATCGAGGCATCCCGTTCAACAAACAAGCGCCGCAGCTTCCTATCGTAGGCTTTGATGACCAGAAAAACGCCCTGATGCTGCTCACCAGTGACCCGGCCAGTGGCATACATTATCTGCTGCGAGCGTCTTACAGCTGGAGTGGCTATTGGGATACGCGCAGTCCGGCGCTGGTGGCCGTGACCGAAAACCAGGAGCTTTTCCGCCAGCTTGAAACCATTAAGACCACGGTATTCACCGCCCTGAGCGCTCTGGACCAAGTCCAGCCGAAAACTCCGAACGTCAACTTCATCGCCGTTCGAGACGTGCCGCAGGGCCTTGTGAAGAATGACCGTGACAGCTGGCTGTATGAATCCAATATCAACCGGAACTGGGGCACCAAAAGCTGGCAGTTCAACCCGCAAAGTGCCAACAACTATCTGTTTATGCATGAAGCGCAGGTCGCCGAGCAGAAGCGTGCTGCCGACCGTCAGCGCCAGTACGAAGAGCAGAACAAACGTGAGCAGGCCGGCTACCAGGCCCAGACCCAGCTCCAGCAGTTTGCCCAGCTGAAAACCGAAAGCAGCAACGCTAAATACATCCAGTCTCGCCTGCTGACCGACGTCAGCTATGCGCCCACTTCCGGGGGCGGCTATGCGCGGCTGGTGGCCGGGGGCAAAGCTGCTTATAGCCAGATCGTGCACATTGTCGGCAAGACGGATGGACGCTGGGAAACCGATTACCCCTATGAGTCGCAACTGGATGTGGTCGGCCCCAACCTTAAGCCTGAGAAGGGCTGGTTCCTGGCCAAAGGCGAGGTCACTCTGGACCCGGTCAAGCGAGACAGCGAAGACCTGCCGCTGACCTTGGTAGCGGTGACTTACCTGCAAGCCTGCGCCGAAGACGGCTGCACCGATTTACGTGATCCGCTGAAAATCATGCGCATGCAGTTGGGCGACGACAGCTGGACGCCCGACGCGGCGCGCCAGGTATTCAAACAGGCCTGGCCTGACCGGAACATTCAGGGGGATGTGCAATGATCCAGAAAAAACTGCTTGTCCCTGCTGCGGCTGTGGCGATACTCGCTGCGGGCTACTTTGGCTTGTGTGCCTATGCCGGCAAACAGGCCCAGAAGCGCCTCGATGACTTTGTGTATGACAACCATCTCAATGGGACTGTCAGTTGGGCCTCGGTGAGCTCCTCGCCCCTTGGCGGCAAGGTCGTGATCAAAGGCGTCGAGTTTGGCGAGGGCAAGGCGGGCGGTCTGCGCGCCGATAAAGTCATCGTGACCGACCGGATCAACAACGACAGCCGAAGTCGTGTGCGCATCGAAGCCAGCGGCATACAGGCTTCCAGCAGCTCGCTGCAAAGTCTGCAGGACCTGGGCGGAATGGCTGGCTTGATAGGGATGGGCGGTGGCTCAAGGGGCATGAATAATTTTGGCCCGTTATTAAGCAGCGGCCGCAACGAGCTCAAACCGTTCGACCTCACGCTGTTTCTGGACCTGGATGACGACGCCACCCGCGCTACGGGTGAGACCTTTGTGGACATGCCAGACCTGTTCACCTTCAGTGCCAGCTACCGCATGGATAACGTCAAGGACCTTCACCGTACGATCAATGACTTGCAGCGCGGCGGCGAGATGGCCGTCTACGGGTTGCTCGGCGGTGCAGCGCAAGGCGTGCAAGCCGCATTCGCCCGAGCTGAATTAAGCGAATTGAACGTCAGTTTCAAGGACAAGGGCATGGTCAAACGCAGCGCATTGCTCGAACAACGCTACGCCACGCCCTTGGACCCGACTGCCGGCAGTGCCGACAAACAGCGCCAGGCCTGGTTCGAGAAAAGCCTCGATAACTGGCAGAAAAGTTGTGAAAGCGGGATGCGGGAAAAAGCCCCGATGCTCAGTGATGGCTGCGAGCTGATGGTCAAACTGTTCAAAGGCAAAAACGACGGGATCCAGCTGAGCGTCGACCCCAAAGACCCGGTCCGGGTCATGGACCTGATGAGTCTGTTTGGCGGCGGCAATAGCAGGCAGGTGCTGGAGCGGCTGAATCCGGAGGTGAGCTCGCTGTAGGTTCGGCGGGACTGACACTATTTTATTTAGTCAGGATGAGGAGGCGTACTCCGCCCACTTCCCGAAACTTGTTAAAAACTTGGGTGCCGGGCCAAATGGGACAGCAAACAGAAGAGCTGATCGAGGTACTTGAGCAACTGATCGAGCTACTTGAAAGCGACGGAGATAAGCATTGGAGCCGGTGGATGCGTAAGGCACGAGCCATGCTCATCGACTCCGATTATTCCGGGATTGCCTACCTGCGGTCGGCCTATGGAGGCATGGGTTCGTTCAACGATCTGATGCTTGGACAGAAGGTTGACGGGGTTGGTTATTCCTGGACACCACGGCATGTGGAGATGAACGATAAACTTGAAGCGTTGCGCAACAGAGCGGCCCAGCTCGCCATTGAAATAAAGCGGTCTTTGTAGAGTCTGTTATCAACCGTTCGAGTGGGGCGAGATCAGCCTACCCGTCCCTATTGAGTACCCCGCGCAGCATCGCTATTGCTGTTCCGGCCAAAACCAGAATCATGCGCGCAACGCACGGCGGACATACCGACGCACATCGTCCAGCGCAGGCACAATGGCCAGCGTTCCGAGGACCAGCGAGAGCGGCACGGTCGCGATGTACCCGACGTGTTTAAACCCGTACGCACCCGCCACCCCGCCGGCGAAAAAGCTCAAGGCCAAGACGGTCAATATGTTCAGGCGCGCACGATTGGCCAGCACGCGCGGTTGCCCGGGCGGTGTGGCGCCATTCCAGTAAAAGAGTTTGCCCAGCTCAATGCCGATGTCGGTGACGATGCCGGTGATGTGCGTGGTTCTGATTTCGGCTTTGGAAACCTTGGTGATGAGGGCATTTTGCAGGCCCATGATGAAGCACAGCAGCATCACGGTCAGCGACACGATCATGCCGTCCAGCGCCGACAGCGTGGCGCCCAGAAAGCCGAAGCAGATCAGCAAAAAAGCTTCTAACAGCAGCGGTAGCGCAAACGCGCTGTGCAGGCGTTTGCGACGGGAGTAGTTGACCATGATGGCTGAACAGGCCGCCCCTGCCATGAAGGACAGCAGGGCGCTGCCCCCGCGCACGACCAGTTCGTACGCACCCAACACCGCGTTGTCGGCCATGGACGAGACGATCCCGGTCATGTGTGAGGTGTACTGCTGAACCGCCAGAAAGCCCCCGGCATTGATGGCCCCGGCCACAAAAGCCAGGGCGAAGCCAAGGTGCCGGTTAGCGGCGGGGGTGCGTCTTCTGCCGGTCAGGCTGCGGATGTATCTGATCGCCATCAAAGGGTCCCGTGGATGCTGAAGTTCCTGAGGCCGTTTTTATCCGATCTGTGCAATCACCGTATCGAGCCTTCAAGACCCTAATGATGACCCGATCACTCACGTTTGTCGGGTGTAGCTCAGCAAGCGGTCGGACTCGGCCTTCACCACTGAATAACATTCGCAGCTCAACTGTTCCAGTCGCGAGCGGTCAAGGACCTTGATCTGGCCCCGGCTGTATTCGATGATGCCTTGGCGCTGCAGTTTGCCCGCTGCCTCGGTCACGCCTTCTCTGCGAACACCCAGCATGTTGGCCATGAGTTCCTGGGTCATGGTCAGCTGATTGCCTGCCAGCCGATCCAGCGACAACAGCAACCAGCGGCACAACTGCTGATCGATCGAATGGTGCCGATTGCACAAGCCGGTCTGTGACATTTGCGCAATCAAGGCCTGGGTGTAGCGCAGCATGAGCAGCAACAGGTCGCCGTGACGATCGAACTCTTCCTTGAGTTTATGGCCGGCCAGCCGGAACGCTCCCCCGGCGCTCTGAACAACCGCGCGGCTGGACGTGCTCTCGCCGCCCATGAACACCGCGATCCCGACAAGCCCTTCGTTGCCGACCACGGCGATCTCTGCCGAGGCGCCGCTTTCGGTGACCTGCAGCAGGGACACGATCGAGTCGGTGGGAAAGTACACATGACGCAAGGTGTCGCCGGGCTCATACAACACCTCGCCCAATACCAGATCCACCCATTCCATGTGCGGCGCCAGCCGACTGAATTCTTCATCGGCCAGCGCAGCCAGCAAGTGATTGTCGATCGGCTGCGGCGCGGTGCACATACGGGAACTCCGGAAGAGGGGACGACCAACAGAGAGTACTCCAGCGCGGCGCCGGCACTGGAGGTCAATCATCGGCCGCCTTCGCGAATTCCACTGCCGCTGACGCTGCGGGCCGCGAGCCGCCGCACTCAATGCGCACCCGGCGTTCCACGCCATCATTCACCAGCGTCAGTGTGTCCCCCTCGACCGGCTCGCCATCCAGAGTCATCGAGTTGCCCTGGGCATCGCCGCGGACCACCTCGAAGTGATACTGCGTGCCTGCAAAGCGATAACTCAGGGAAAACCCGGGCCAGTCCGCCGGCATCAGAGGGTTCAGCTGCAGCAGATTGCCGGTGCGTTGAAGCCCCAGCAGCGACTCGACGCCCAATCGGTACATCCAGCCAGCGGAGCCGGTGTACCACGTCCAGCCGCCCCGTCCTGCATGGGGCGCAACGCCGTAGACATCGGCAGCCATCACATAGGGTTCGACTTTATAGGTGTCGATCCTGGCGCTGTTGAGAGGGTCGGCCGGGTTGATCATGTGCAACAGCTCCCAGGCTTTGGTCGTGTCGCCCAGCTGTGCAAAGGCCATTGCCGCCCAGACTGCCGCGTGGGTGTACTGCCCACCGTTCTCGCGCACGCCCGGCACGTAGCCTTTGATGTAGCCCGGGTCTTGCAGGCCTTTGTCGAACGGGGGATCAAGCAGCAGGACCGCGCGGATGTCCGGTTTGACCAGATACTGATCCACCGCCTGCATCGCCTGATGCTGGCGGGCGGGTGATCCGGCGCCGGACAACACCGACCAGCTCTGGGCGATGGAATCCAGCCGACACTCATCGTTGACGGAGGAGCCCAGCGGCTGCCCGTCGTCAAACCAGCCGCGGCGATACCACGCGCCGTCCCAGGCAGAGGCATCCAGGTTGTCACGCAGCTGCTTCGCCTGTTCGCCGCAGCGTGCGGCGAATTCGCTGTCGCCGTGACGCTCGGCCAGTCGCGCGAAGCGCTCGAGCACCTGACAACCGAAAAAGCCCAGCCAGACGCTTTCACCCCGGCCGAGATAGCCCACACGATTCATGCCGTCGTTCCAGTCGCCACTGCCCATCAGCGGCAGACCGTGTTCGCCACGGCTGAGGCTGTGCTCGATGGCGCGGACACAGTGCCGATACAGCGGCTCCTGCAGCGGCGATACTCCGGGCAAGTCGTAATAGGATTCCTCACCCGGACCCAGCGCACGCCCATCAAGGTAGCCGGCGGGTTCGTCCAGCACGGACAGATCATCGGTGACCTCGACGTAACGGCTGGTGGCGGCCACGAGCCACAGGAAATCGTCGGAGCAGGCCGTGCGCACGCCTCGATTGAGGGGCGGGTGCCACCAGTGTTGAACGTCGCCCTCGGCGTATTGATGATTCGCGCACAGCAACAGATGCGCCCGCGCGGCCGCCGGATCGGCATGAATCATCGCCATGCTGTCTTGCAGCTGATCGCGAAAGCCGATGGCGCCGCCCGACTGGTAATAGCCGCTGCGGGCAAGGAACCGGCAGGCGATCACTTGATACATCAACCAGCCGTTGAGCATCACGTCCAGCGCCGGCACGGGCGTCTTCACCTGAACCACGGAAAGCACCGAGCGCCAGTGATCCTTCACTTTCTGCAACTCCGCCGCCGCCACCTGCACGCCTTTGTAGCGTTGCACCAACTGGGTGGCCGCCTGGGGATTTTTCTCCGCTCCCAGCCGCAAGATCACTTCCGTGCCCTGGCCGTGTGCGAGCGCCACCGTCACCTGTATCGCGGCGCACGGGTCCAGACCGCCACCGGTTTTTCCGGACAGCCCCTTATGCCGCATCGCGGCGGGAGACTGCAGGCTGCCGCAACGTCCGATGAACTCGGTACGGTCCGCCGTGACACTGTGATCGACGGAGTCGGTATCGAAAAACGCCACACGCTCGCTGAATTCCACCGACCAGGCGTTGCGCGCAAACAATGCGCCGCTGGCAGGGTCCGAATGGGTGACCACGTGCATGGCGGATTTACTGCGCAGATCGCCCAGCACCCACTCCACATAGCCCGTCACCGTCAGGTTGCGCTCACGCCCCGACACATTGCGCAGCACCAGCCTGGAGAACTTGATCGGTGCGTCCAGCGCCACGTAAACCCAGAGTTCGCTCTGAATGCCGTCTTCCTCGTGCTCGAACACGGTGTAACCAAAGCCGTGGCGCGTTCGGTAAGCGCCAGTGCCCGAGGCAGGTTGGGGGGTGGCTGACCAGAAATGCCCGGTGTCTTCATCCCGCAGGTAAATGACCTCGCCGACGGGGTCGCTCACCGGGTCGTTGTGCCAGGGCGTCAGGCGGTATTCGTGGGCATTTTCGGCCCAGGTGTAGGCACTGCCGGACTCCGAGACCACTGTGCCCATCTGGGCATTGGCAATCACGTTGGCCCAAGGCGCTGGTGTGGGATGGGAGGCCGGTGCGTTGATGATGTACTCACGCCCATCCTGGCTGAATCCACCGTAGGCGTTGCTCAATGGCAGCGACATGGGCAACGGCGCAAGGGCCTTCGATGGCACTGGCATATAAAGGCGGGTCGCTACAAACGGCGCGTGCACCCGGACCACGCGGCGGCGCTGAACCTGTTCGGCAAGCGTCCCCAGTCCTTCGGAAAACACCAGGCGCGCAGCCGACAGGATCAGCGTGCGGTCCTCGTTCGACATCTGCTGCGCCATGCGCACGAATAGGCCGCCCGGCCGGTCCACCAGCGTGGCTTCGCTGCCGGAAGTGACCAGTCCCATGATCGCGTCCTGCAGTTGCTGGCGATAACCCACCTGATCTTCGTTCCAGATCAACAGATCCGTCAGCAGGCCTTTCTGGCGCCAGTAGGCGTGGGCCTGAATCATCTTCTGGACCAGCTCGATATTCTCGAGGCTTCTGACCTGCAACAGCACGATGGGAAGGTCGCCTGAAATCGACTGCCCCCACAGGCCTTGCTGATTGCGCAGGTTGGCCGCCAGCACGGTGCTGTCGGCGCGCAAGCCTGCGTTGGCGTAAATCAGTGACGAGGCCATCTGCTCAAACAAACGGGCATCGGCGGGGGAAACGTTGAGCTGACGCAGCAGCACCTGACTGTGGGTCCATGACAGATCGAAAACCCGATCCGCCAGGTGCCGATCCCGGTATTTGTTGATCAGCGAGAGGCAGTCGTCGCGACTGTCCGCGACGCCCGTGACCAAATCGATGGTGCCTTGCTGCCCGGGCTGCAAAGTGATCCGGCAACGGATGGCGACAATCGGGTCCAGGACCGGGCCGGCGCTGCCCGACAGTTGCTCGCAGTCCGGGTCCAGCGCTGCCGGCGACTGGGTGCTGCGGCCGCGACCGATGAAGCGCGCGCGGTCGGTCTCGTAGGAAATGGCCTGAATATCCACCCCGTGAGCCGCGAGCAGGTGGCACATCCATGGCGTGTGCTCATCGCTGGCGCGGGGCCGACGACTGCAAACGATGGCTTGCAGTGGCAGCAGCAGCTCGGTCTGCACGAACAACTTGCTGAACGCCGGGTGCATGGCGTCCGTTTCCGGCGAAGCCAGCACCACTTCCGCGTAGGTGGTGATCTCCAGCGTCCTCGCAGATTCCCCTCGGTTGGTCACGTGCAGGCGGCGCAGTTCGATGTTGTCTTCAGGGGAAACGACGATTTCCATATGGGTGTCGAAACCCAGTTCCCGGGTGCGAAACTCGGCACGGGCATCGCTGAAAATAGCCTCGTGGCTCTCGGCCCGGTGCAAGGTCGGCTGAAAGGCGGTCGACCAGACGGCGCCGGTGGCAACGTCCCTCAAGTAGCAGAACGTGCCCCAGTGATCGCGAGTGTTGTCTTCCTGCCAGCGGGTGGCGGCCATGTTTTCCAGGCGGCTGTAACCGCCGCCTGCGCTGCTGAGCATGACGTGGTACTTGCCGTTGGACAGCAATTGCACCGCCGGGCGCTTGAGCCCCGGGTTGGCGAACACCCTGAGGTCATTCTCCTGGCCGGCGCCTGTATCCCCGGCGGCCGGCTGCTGGGCGGTTTGCAGGTAAGGCGCTGCCACTTTGGGCACCCGCTCTTGCAATAGCAGCAGGGCCGACTGCAGGGCAGGGTCGGATTCAAACCGCCGTTGCATGGGCTGATTGAGTAACACACTGGCCAAGGCCAGCAGACTCATGCCCTGATGGTGGGCCATGAAGGACTGCACCCAGGCATAACGCTGGCCCCTTGGCAGACGCGCTTCGGTGTAATCAATCGCTTCGTAGAATCCGTAGCGCCCGCAGGCGCCTTTGCGGGCAAGACGCTGCAGGTTTTTGCAGGCCGCCTCGGCGTCCACCATCAAGGCCAGCACGCTGGCGTAAGGCGCAACAACCACGTCGTCGCCCAGCCCGCGCTTGAGGCCCAGGGCCTGCACGCCGAACGCCCGGTACTGATAATTGAAATGCGCATCCAGCGTGTAATAACCCGATTCCGATACCCCCCACGGAATGCCCAGGCGTTTCCCGTGTTCGATCTGCACGGCCACCGCCGCCCGGCAGGTCTGGTCAAGCAGGCTGCCGTCGTAATTGGGCATGACCAGCATGGGCATCAGGTATTCGAACATCGAGCCGGACCAGGACATCAAGGTCGGTACGCCGGCGCAGTCACCGAGCAGTCGCCCGAGGGTGAACCATGCCCGCTGCGGAATCTGCCCCTGAGCGATGACCACGAAGTTGGTCAGGCGTACTTCCGACGCCAGCAGGTCGTAATAGCCGGTGTCCAAGCGACGCTCGTCGGCGTTGTAGCCGATCACGAACAAGTCGCGCTTGTGGTCATAAAGCAGGGAGAAGTCCATCTGCGCCAGATTGCCCGTCTGCAGGATCAGGCGATCGATCCGGGCGATGGCGTCGAGGGCGGCCTGGCGGACCGCGTCTATGCGCGGGTGATCCTCCGCAGCCCAGTCAGCTTCATCCAGTGTGGACAGCTCCCGCAGCGTGCGGCCACGTGAGTGTCGACCGATCGAAGGCGTGGGCAGTCGATAACGTTCGAGGGCCGCGATCCAGTCATCACACTGGGCGAGCAACGCGGTTTGCCAATATGCGCTGTGTTCGGTGCTGCCCGCCGGCATGGCCGCCACCCGAGCACGGACGGTCTGTAACGCCGTCAACAGCGCACCGGTTTCATCGATTCCTGCGGACTCTTCGAGCAAGGGATAGAGCGCGGTCAAGGTGTCAGCGGTGTCCGTCGTTTCAAGCAGCGTGTCCAGCGTGATGCGCAGCCCCTTGAGCATGGCAGCATCGAACACCGCGGCGTCGGGCAGCTGGATCAAACCCGCACGCAGGGTCAGCAGGTGCCCGGCCAGGTTGCCGCTGTCAACGGTGGAGATGTATTGAGGGCGCAGGGGCTTGAGGGTCTGCGTGTCATACCAGTTGTAAAAATGCTGCTGGTAACGCTCCAGGCTGTCCATGGTGTCCAGCGAGGCGGACAAGCGCTGCAGCAGTCGGTCGGTGCTGAGATAGCCGAAGTCGTGGGCCGCCAGATGCGCAAGCAAGGCCATGCCCATGTTGGTCGGAGAGGTCCGGTGGGCGATCACCGATTTCGGCTCTTCCTGAATATTGTCAGGGGGCAGCCAGTTATCCTGCGGGCCGACGAGTTCGTCGAAGAACGCCCACGTCCGCCGCGAGAGCACCTGCAGGAAGCGCAATGCTTCCACCGAGGGCTCGAACACGGCATTTTCCGGCATCGCGCTCAGGCGCCAGGCGATCCAGGGGCCGGCAGCCCAGGCGAGCAGGAACGGCATGGCGATCGCCAGCGCGAGCGGGTCAGTCAGCAAGCCGGCGAATCCGCAGAGGGCGAGCAGAGGGCCGATCCACATCTCGCGGTAGAGCGCCGGCAGCGGGTTTTGCGTGTTGCGCTCGACTTCGCGGGAGGGTTGCCATTGCAGCAAAAGGCGGCGGCTGAACAGGATGCGCCAGAGCGAGCGCGCAATGGCACCCACGCTGTAATACATCTCGAACGGCAACCATGCCACGGTGGCAGCGATCTGGGCGAGGTCTTGCCCCAGACTCCGGCACAGCGCGGCCAGGTATTGCCGATAAGGCACGTTCAACGGCGGTTGCAACCCATCGGTCAGGGTCCTGAGCAGCGGTTGCATGACCAGCAGGCCGACCACCGCCAAGGTCCAGGCCAGCGGTTCACTGCTGGCGAACCAACCCCAGGCCAGCATCAGCAACACGGCGGCCGGCTCCAGGCTGCGGCGCAGGTTGTCGAGGATTTTCCAGCGGGCCATGACGTCGAGACGGTTGCGTGCCCATTCGCCGCGCGTATTCAGGGTCCAGGGCAGGATCCAGGGGATCAGTTGCCAGTCGCCGCGAATCCAGCGATGACGTCGTTTGACGTCCACGCTGTAGCGAGACGGGTATTGCTCGTACAACTGCACGTCGCTGAGCAGGCCCGACCGGGCGTAGCAGCCCTCGATCAAATCGTGACTGAGGACCTGGTTGTCCGGCAGACAGCCCTCCAGTGCACAGGTGAACGCGTCGACATCGTAGATGCCCTTGCCAATGAAGGAACCCTGCTTGAACAGGTCCTGATAAATGTCCGAGACCGCCCGGGTGTAGGGATCAACGCCGCCGCCACTGCCGAACAGGCGCGAATAGATCGAGCGTGGGGTGCTGGTCAGGCTGATGCCGACCTGGGGTTGCAACAGCGCGTACCCGGAAATGACACGCTCACGGCTTGCATCAAACACCGGGCGGTTCAGCGGGTGCATCATCGCGGCCACACACTGGCGGGCCACCTCGCCCGGCAGCAGGGTGTCGGTGTCAAGGGTCAGCACATAACGCACCGTACCAAGGGCCGAGGTGTCACCCACGATCGTGGTGAAACGGTCTTCGCCCGCGCCACGCAGCCACGCGTTGAGGTCGGTCAGCTTGCCGCGTTTGCGCTCGTGGCCCATCCACGCGCGTTCACTGGCGCTCCAGCGGCGAGGGCGGTGAAACAGGAAAAACCGCGCCGGCAATTCGTCCGCATACTTGCCGTTGAGCCGATTGATTGCCTCTGCTGCATAGGCGAGCAGGTCTGCATCCGGCGCCTGCACCTCAGTCGGTGAATCGAGGAAATCGGTCAGCAGCGCGAAGAAAAGATTGCTGTCGCGATTGGCCAGGAACCTGACCTCCAGGCCTTCCACCAATTCGTCGACGTCCGGGCGAGAACCGATCAGCGTCGGAACGGCGACCAGCGTGCGCGCCTCATCGGGAATCCCGTCGGCGTAATCCATCTTCGGCAGCATGGCGGGCAGCAGGCTGAACGTGACCAGCCAGTTGATGAGGCTGAAGGCCAGGCGACTGGTCATGACCAGGCAAGGCACTGCCAGTGCGATGAGCGCGAGATCAGGCAGTCCGTCACGGTGTGCCGAGGACAGCAGCGGCAGCGCAAAAATAATCGTCAGGGCACCGGCGGGGGCCAGGTAAAACGTCAGCGGTGAGCTTTGCAGCAGGCGTTTCCAGCGTTCGTGAAAGGGCACACGGGCGCCGAGGTTTTCTTCAAGAACGCCGATTCCGGGGCCCACCAGAAAAAAACCGATATGGCGGACGAGATCATCTCCGGCTGAAGCGTCCCGGTGTTCCCGGGACAGCGCCACAACGGTCTGCGCGACGGACATCTCAGTGCGTCCACTGCGCCGGGCCAGCCGTTCGATGACGTGGCGATAGCTGTCGCGGGTGGCGAAGTCCATGCGCGGATAGACCTCGGCCGGGTCCTGTTGGAGGGTCTGCTCCACATGGCTCATGGCTTCGACAAACTCACGCCAGGGGGTCGCTGACAGCAGGCGCAGGCTGGCGATGCTATTGCTGATGGACATCTGATCCGCAGACTGCTGCTGCGCATCGAATTGCACCTGCCGCTCGATACTCGAACCGGTCTCGGCGAGCAACTGCTCGATCCAGTTGAGCGGCAGCGCCAGGGCAGCGCTTTGACCCTGCAGCCGGCGGGCGAACTCGGCCACGAATGCAGCGGTCATGGGCGGGGAAGAATGGGCCATGTCAGCGACGCTCAGCACCACGCTTTTCACATCGTGCTCGGACACCTCGATGAGCCGCTCGGCCCAGTCATCGGCCAGATTACGATCGTCCCAGTTGGCCATGACCCGTGAGGCCACCCGCCGCAGGTTCTCGATCAAGGCCAGCCGCAGCATGATCGGAATGGCCCACAACTCGCCCAGCGTCAGCGGCATGACCGTCTGATAAGAGACGACGAAGCGCTTGAGGCTCAATTCGTCAAAGCGGCCATCACCGTGGGAAATCGTCTCCAGGGCAATGTCATAAACCCTCGGCAGGCCGCTGGAAGGCCCATTGCACAGGCGCGGCAACTCACGGCTGTAACCCTTGGGCAGGTGGGACCGTGCGGTGCGGATGTGATCTTCGATGAGGAAAAAATTATCGAGCAGCCACTCGGCGGCAGGGGTCATACGGCGCTCGGACGCCTGGGCTTGAGTCAACGCACTGCAGCTCTCCTTGAGCAATGCCTCGTTGTCATCCAGCCTGCCCAGCAGAAAGTCCCGCGTGGTGACTGCGCCGAGCTGATGTTGGTTGGCCAGGGCAATGCCGTGGCTGGCCATCTGGTCGGCGTTGAACAGTTCGGCGCGCAGCAGCCGTTCGTAGGCGAACGCAAGCTTCGGATGGGTCCCGGCGCGACCCGCCAGCCTGACCCGGGAGATCGCCTGTTTGGTGCGTGTCCATGTGCTCGTCATTAGTTTCCCTTAAATGACTTGCACTCCGGCGGACGCAGCGTGTTGGGCGGTGTGCACAGCGGAGCGCCGGCACCGATGTGCCCTGGTGAACGAAGCGTTCAAGCCACGACAGTGTGAGTACGCTTTCTCAGGGCTGTCTGTTCGCTGGCGCACATAGCGTCGCGCGCAGGCCTTTTGCTGCCCGGTTCTCCAGCGTGATTTCACCGCCGAGGCGTCGTGCAATCGATTGCACGATGGTCAGCCCCAGCCCGGCCCCCTGATCGTTGCCGCGACTGTAGAACCGCTCGAAAAGACGCTCCCGTTCGGCTTCGTCAATGCCGGGTCCCTCGTCCGCCACGCTGAGCTGGAAATAGCCATTGCTCACCCCCAGGGTGACGACCACCTGACCGTTCAAGGGCGAAAAATTGACCGCATTGGTGACCAGGTTTTGCAGGGCAATGTCGATGGCGGCGAAATCGGTTCTTACCATCAGGGAAGGTTCATCGCAGTCGAACACCAACTCCAGCCCCCGGCTCAATACCCACGGCGTCATTTGCACCAGGCTCTCGCGTACGGCCGCGACGATATCGGCGTTGCGGGTGAGAACGGCCCCTGCACCGGGTTCCAGCCGGGCGACGGTCAGCAACTGATTGACCAGCCGTGTCGTGCGGTCGACGCCGACGATGAGGTAACTCAGGGACTGGTCGCGCTGTGCCTCATCGTGTGCCTCCAGCACGTTTTGCGCATGCACACGCAGCACCGCCAGCGGGGTGCGCATTTCATGCGCGGCGTCGGCGATGAAGCGCCGTTCGCGGCTCAGCACCTCCTGAATCTGTCCAAGCAATCTGTTCAGGGCCGCTTGCATGGGCTCCAGCTCGCTGGGCAGCGGGGCCAGTTGCAAGGGTTCGAGGGAGCCCGGATGACGACCGCGCAGCGTGGCGGCCAGATCGGCCAGCGGCTTGAGTCCCCAGCCAATGGCCAGCCAGATCGCGCCCATCAGCAGCAGGCTGCCGATCAGATTGGGGATCACCGTGTGGCGAACGATGCGGTTGACCAGGTCCGAGCGCACGTCGTCGCGCTCGCCGACCCATATCAGCAGGTCGTGTTGCTCGTCCCTGAGCACGAAGGTGCGCCACTCATGTTTGCCCAGATCATTGATGTCGCTGAAGCCGTTGTACTGCGGCGCACGGGTCAGGCTCGGCGCGCTGGGGGTGTGCACCAGCAGCCGGCCTTGAAGGTCCCAGACCTGAAAGGCGATTTTGCTCTCGTAGGGGTGGCCGTCGATTCGGGGTTCGGCCTGAGCCAGGGCCTCATTGAACGCCTGGTATAACTGCGCGTGCTCCTGCCGCGCCAGAGGCATGCGCATCACGCCCTGCAGCAACCGGGCATTGGTGGCGAGCTGGGCATCGTAGACTTCGGCGATTTCGTGGTTGCTGTCATGGAGGTTGACCAGCGTCAGGATCAACAGCCCGATCAGCACCAGTCCGAGGATCAGGGTCAGCGTGCGGCGGCGGATCGACGTCACGGGCGATCCTCCACCAGGTAGCCGACGCCGCGCACGGTGCGGATCAGCTCGCTGGAGAACTTCTTGCGCAGGTGATGGATGTGCACTTCGAGGGTGTTGCTCTCTGCTTCTTCGTTCCAGCCGTACAGCAACTGCATCAAGCGTTCGCGGGTCATCACCCGGCCCGGTGGCGAGAGCAGTTCGTACAACAGCTGGTATTCCTTGGGGGTGAGGGCGACGGGTTCGTTCTTGTAACTGACTTGCTGGGTGGCCGGGTCCAGGCGGATGCCCGCGTGCTCGATCGTGACCCGCGCGCGCCCGGCACTGCGCCGCAACAGCGCCCGCAGGCGGGCCTTGAGTTCTGACAGGTCGAAGGGCTTTATCAAGTAGTCGTCGGCCCCCGCGTCGAGGCCGGCAATCCGGTCCTCGGTGGCGTCCCGTGCCGTCAGGATCAGCACCGGCAGCGCCGAGCCGCTTTCCCGCAGGCGCCGCAACACCGCCAGGCCGTCCAGCCTGGGCAATCCGAGATCGAGAATGGCCAGGTCGAAGACTTCGCTCAACAAGGCATGGAGGGCGCTGGCGCCATCTTTCACCCAGTCCACCGTGTAGCCTTCGCGACTCAACGCCTGATGAATGCCCTCGCCGAGGGCAACATCGTCTTCAACCAGCAGCAAACGCATGAATGCTCCGTCATTTCAGTTTCTTGTTTACGTCCACCAGCAATAGCTGGATATCTTTACGGCGTCCACTGTCCGCCACTTCGCGGCCGGGGCGGGGTGCGGCGAGCAAAGCCTTTTCCAGCGCTTCCTTCGCCTGAGCGTAGTGGCCCTGGCGGTAGAGATGATCGCCCCAGAAATAAAGCGGATCGATGCCGTCAGGATTGAGCTTCAGCGCCTGCTCCAGCAGTCCTTGTGCCTTATCCGGGTCGCCGAACCCGATCGGCCATCCCGGCACGCGATCATAAAGCGCTGCCAGGCTGGCGTAGGCGGAGCCTTGCAAGGCATTGGGGTCCAGCGTCATGGCTTTTTCGAGATCGGCTTTCGCGGTTTTCACCTTGGTCAACGCACCGAGCCCGCCCTGGGCACCGGCCCAACTGCTGGTGACAATGCCCGACCAGATCCATGCCTCGGCGACGGCGGGACGCTGCTGGGTAAAAGCGGAGGACTTGGCGGCCAACTGTTCGAATGCAGCAACGCGCTGATCGTCCGGCAACTGGTATTGAATTCGCGCCCACTCCTGCTGAATCCCGGTCAGGCGTTGCTGGTCAGGGGCATCCAGTGCCCACACGGGCAGGGCGAGTGTGGCGAGCAGTACGACGAGTAGACGTTTCATGGTTTGGTGCTCTTGTCGAAGGGGGCGCTGCTGAGTCGGCGAATGAGGGGCAAGTGCTTGCGCAGCCCACGGTCCACCACGGCGGGCAGCAGGCTGTTGAGGCGGACGAAGAACTGTTCTGGCCAGCCCATATAAAGCTCGCGCTGATTACCCACGATCGCACGGACAACGGCGGCGGCGACCGTCTGCGGATCGTCCTCGGCGGTTTTCAGTGCAGAGTTGAGCGCGCGCGCGGCGGGACTGTTCATCGTCGTGCGGGTGGCGCGCGGGGCGACGTACAACACGCCGACCCGCGTATCCGCCAGCTCACGGCGCAGGGCTTCGGAAAACCCCCGCAGCGCAAACTTGCTCGCGCAATACGTGGCGTAACCGGCATAGCCGATCGAGCCATAGGTCGAACCGACGTTCACCACCATGGCGCGGCTGGCCTGGCGCAGCAGCGGTAATAACAGGCTGGTGAGCTGAATCGGCGCGTTCAGGTTGATGTCGAGCATCGAATCGATCTCGGGCCCAGGCAACTGTTCCAGCATGGCGAAATGATTGATGCCGGCGGCGTTGATCAGCAGGTTGACCCCTTCCATCGCCTGCGCGGTCATCAGTACGTGCTGACGACCTTCGGCGGTGGTCAGATCGGCCTTCACCCAGTGCAACAGATGCGGGTACTGCTGTTGCAATGGCAACAGCGGCTCCTGATGACGGCAGACGGCGAGCACTTCGGCGCCATGGCTGCACAGCGCCTGGGCAATGGCCATGCCGATGCCGCCACTGGCCCCGGTCAGGACGACGCGGGTTTCAGACAGACGCATGGGCGAGTTCCTTCACGGGTTCGGCGTGTACGAGGGGCAACTGACGGAACATCTCGGTGTACAAGCCGTATACCACTTTCGAGGCCTTGATCACGGCCGCCTGATCCTCCGGATCTTCGAGACGGTCCATCAGCGCGCGGTAGGTCTCCATGTGGCCGACATCGAGGCTGCCATGGGAACTCAGGTAACTGAACGCAGTGGCCGGGAGTGCCAGGCGCTGCTGAATGCTGCCGGCGGCATGGGTCGCCAGGGCGATGCTGGTGCCTTCCAGCACGTTGACCATGCCGAACAGTCCCACCGGGTTGCCCCGCGCGATGAGATCGTAGAGGTACGCGACCATGAGCTCGATGGGCAGACCGGGCGTGCCGTCACGCACGGCATCGGCGTCGCCACCGCAGGCGCGCAGGTCGTTGAGGATCCACTGCTCGTGGCCGTATTCGTCCTCAATGTACTCGCAGACCGCGCCACGCAGCCATTCCAGCCGGGCAGGCAGGCGCGCGCCACAGGCCATCATCAATGGCACGGTGTGCCGCACGTGGTAGTAGGCCTGGGTCAGGAAGGCGCGATAGCTCTCCAGCGAGACCTCACCGTGCAGCGCCTCATGGATGACGGGCAGATTGAACAAGGTCTCGCGCTCGGTGCGGGTGGCGTCTTGCAGGGTTTCGAAAAAACTCATGATTGAAGGTCCTTTGCTCGCGTGGGCTCAGTGAACAGATGTCGATAATTCGCCAGAATGGCGTCGCGCCGGGGTCGGCCGTTGGCGGTGGCCATGCCGTTGGCGGTGGTGAAAGGCTGATCGAGACGCGTCCAGTTGTGGACGCGTGCGTAGTCGGGCAGCGCCTGGTTGGCCTGGGCGACAGCGCTGTGTATTTGCGCGTCGGTGGTGTCCGGGCGCAGTGGCCACAGCAGCGCATGATTGCGAGGCAGGGCTTCGCCGTAGACAAACGCCTGAGCGATCCGACCGCGTTGGGTCAGTTCGGCCTCGACCCACTCAGGGTTGACGTTGCGACCATAGCTGGTCACGAACTGATGCTTCTTGCGGCCGTGAAGGTAGAGATAGCCGTTGGCGTCGAATTCGCCGAGATCACCGCTCGGCCACCACTCGGGTGTGGGTTCCGCGTCGCCGAGATAGCCCAGCATCCGCGACCCGCCAATCAGGACCTCGCCGTCTTCGGCCAGGCGTATCTGCACATGGGGCAAGGGTTTGCCGACGCTGCCGGGATGGTGGACGTCGGGGCGGTTGAGGGCCACGACCGACGCGCACTCCGACAGGCCGTAGCCTTCGTACACCGGAATGCCGAGGGCTTCGGCGCGCAGCAAGAGTTCATGGGTGACCTTGGCGCCGCCCACTGCGATGAAACGCAACGCTGCCGGGTTAAACGCGTTCATCTCGCAAGCGCTGACCAGCAGCAGCAACAGCTGTGGGACCAGGATCATGCTGTGGGGCTGGCGCACCGCCAACGTCGACAGCAGGCGCGGCAACTCCACGCCACTCGCCCCTTGTATGCCCAGGGTTCGCTGACTCGGCAGACTCAGCATGGCCCCGGCGTAAAGCGCGGCGTAGCAGCCAACGTTTTCAAGCAGGATCGCCAGAGGCAAGAGTGAAAGGTGGTGGGCGGGCTGGCGAGATTCGCTGGCGCGCTGCAGCTCGAATGCCACGGCGAGTACGCTTGCGGCGTCCAGGCAGACACCTTTGGGGGTGCCGGTCGTGCCAGACGTAAAGGTGAGCTTTGCCGTCCCGACGGGCAGGGGCGACGGCTGACGGTTCACGCGCCGCCAGAATCCCTCCTCATGACGGAATGCCGAGGGCGCGAGTTCACTAAAGTAGCTGTCGTCAGCAATGACCACGTCGGCCTGACTCTGCTCCAGGCAATGACGGCGCTGGGCGGCGCTGAAGAACGGCGGCAGCGTCACACAGGCCAGGCCTGCGAACAGAATCGCCAGGTCCCAGATCAGCAGGTCCGGGCCATTCTCAAGGGCGAGGGCCACGACCCGGGCGTCCAGGTCCTTGAGCCTTTCCTGACGCAGATTAATTTCTGCGTCCAGCTCGGCATAGCTCAATTTCAGGTCATCGCCCCACAGTGCACACGCATCGGGCTGCGCGGCGGCGAGGTCAGTGATGCGCTGGCGGAAGCCGGTCAGTTCAGGCGACATGGCAGCTGTCCTCCAGTGTCAGGGGTAATCCGAAGCGTTCAAACACGCCGCTGCTGCTCAAGTGCAGGAAGCCTGCGCGGATGTCTCCCACGTGCACGCTGGGTTGAGAATCGTAGTAATTGCCCCACGCGTGCCTGTCGTCACCCAGGCGCAGAGGGTCGGCAACGCAAAGCGTGAGGGGGCGCAGGCCGAGGCGATTGAAGCTGTTCACCAGTCCGGCGTTGCCGGTGAACGCCACCCATTCCAGGCCGCTCATGGCGAGCAGCCAGGTCACAGTGATGATGCTCAGTCGCGCGCTGCCCAGGTTGCTGGCGGCGAGGTTGCCCACTTCGACGATGCCCTGACGGTCCACTGGCCTGCCGGCGCTGGCTTCGATCATCTGCTCGACAGGCTGATCCAGATAGTTCTCCAGGAACAGCGTTCCGGAGGTCGCCACCCGCACGCCGGCCACGGCGCAGAGGGTGCCTGTGTTGTCGTGGAGTCCAAACAGCTCCGGCATGAAGCTACGGATCTCGGCGTTGTGGGCCTGGCGAAAGCGATGCTGGATGAACGTCTCGTAGGCGTCGCGCAGTGGCTCCTGAGTCAAGGCACGATTGAGCGTGAGGGGCGGTGATTGCGCAGTGCCGAATCCCATAGGCAGGCAATCCAGAGGCAGCGCACCGGACGGCATTGAGTGCTGTGGTAATCGGTTATTCCAGTCCAGACCCTGCATGGGTGTGGCTCCTCCCCAGTGGTGATGGGGTGGAGTATCGGTGTCGATTCTTAACGAAGTCTGAAGGTAGAGAAATTCATCTGGCCTGGCGTTTTCGCAACCTGCGCGACGTCTTCAGACTGCCTTAAGACAGTGGCCTCAAGGTGCGCGGAAATCAGCAACATCCTCCCACTCAGCGAGCGCCCCCAACATGATCTCAACCCCACACCGATACGCCAGACTGTCGATGTCCCTGCACTGGTTGATGCTGGCGTTGTTCGTCGGCGTTTACGCCTGTATCGAGCTTAAGGGGTTCGCCCCTCGAGGAAGCACGTTGCGCTCGCTGTTGTCAGGCATGCACGGCATGTTCGGTCTGTCGATATTTGCACTGGTCTGGCTGCGTTTGCTGGGCAGGCTGATGTACCAGGCGCCACCCATCACGCCGGCCCCTCGTACCTGGCAGCTCGGAATGGCCCACCTCCTTCATGGGCTGCTGTACGCACTGATGATCGCGACACCGGTGCTGGCCTGGCTGATGCTGGCGGCGGGTAGCAAGCCGATGCCGTACTTCGGCTTCTTCCTGCCCGCGCCCGTGTCCGTCGACCCTGAGTTGGCCAGACAAATCAAAGGCTGGCACGAGTGGGCCGGGAATCTGGGCTATTGGTTGATCGGCGTACACGCGGCAGCGGGGCTCTTTCATCATTACCTTGTCCGCGACAACACCCTGCGCCGCATGCTGCCGTGGACGGGCGAAAAGCGTTAAGCGGTCACTGCTGTTATCACTCCACCGCGACCCAGTGATCTGCCGCCACCGCCGAAAACCGCTGCACCGGCGCGACGAAGTCCTTTGTCTTGATCGGATCGGGCCGTTCCAGCTCCTTGAGCAAGCTCTTGAAATCCCGGCGCCGGCCCACTTCCGGCACCGGCACTGCCGCCAGCAAACGTCGGGTGTAAGGATGCTGCGGGTTGTGCAGCACCTGATCACGGGCGCCGATTTCGACGATGCGGCCGCCATACATCACTGCCACGCGGTGACAGATGCGTTCGACCACGGCCATGTCGTGGGAGATGAACAGGTAGCTGAGGCCATGCTCGGCGCGCAGCCGTTCCAGCAGCTCCAGCACCTGGGCCTGAACCGAGACGTCCAGCGCCGAAACCGATTCGTCCGCGATGATGACTTTGGGGTTCAGTGCCAATGCCCGGGCGATGCAGATCCGCTGGCGTTGCCCGCCGGAAAACTGATGGGGGTAGCGTTCAAGGGTGTCCCGTGGCAGGTCGACCTGCTGCAGCAGCTGCGCCACACGCTCGCGCCGCTGGAGTTCGGGCATCTTGTCGTGAATCAGCAGCGGCTCGCCCACCAGATCGAACACGGTCTTGCGCGGATTGAGCGCCGCATACGGGTCCTGGAACACCATCTGCACGTCGCGGCGCACCCGCTGCAACGCGTCACCCTGCAAACCGTTGAGTTCCTGCCCGAGCAATTTGACGCTGCCCTGGTAGCTGAGCATGTTCATCAGGGCTTTGCCGGTGGTGGATTTGCCGCACCCGCTTTCGCCGACCAGCCCCAGGGTTTCGCCCTGACGCAGCTCGAAACTCACGCCCTCGACCGCATGCACCGTGCGCGGCGTTTCGAACCAGCCGTGGCGCAGAGGAAAGCGCACGCTAAGGTCCTTGACGGCGAGCACCACCGGCTGTTCCTTCATGACATCAGGCGGCGGCGCGCTGCCCAGTACCGGCACCGCGGCCAATAATTTGCGCGTGTAAGGCGCTTGCGCGTCGGTGAACACCTGGTGCAACGATCCGCGCTCTTCCATGCGGCCCTGATTCATCACCACCACTTCATCGGCCATTTCGGCGACCACGCCCATGTCGTGGGTGATGAGTAAAAGGCTGGTCGCGAACTGCTGCTGCAACTCGCGCATCAGCTCAAGAATCTGCGCCTGAATCGTCACATCGAGCGCGGTGGTGGGCTCGTCGGCGATGAGGATTTCCGGCTGACAGAGCATCGCCATGGCGATCATCACCCGCTGGCGCATGCCGCCCGATAACTCATGGGGGTACTGGGTCAGGCGTTTGTCGACCTGGGGCATGCGCACGGCGTCGAGCATGGCCCGGCAGCGCTGGTGAATCTCGCTGCGACTCAACGCCTCATGCCGGCGCAGGGTTTCCGCCAGTTGTTGGCCGACGGTCAGCAGCGGGTTCAGCGACGTCATCGGTTCCTGAAAGATCATGCCGATGCGCTTGCCGCGCAGGCGTTGCAGCTCTCGCTCCGGCAGACTCAGCAGGTCGCGGTTGTCGAACAGGATCGCGCCACCGGGAACACTGGCCGCCTTGGGCAACAGGCCCATGATCGCCAGGGACGACAGCGATTTGCCGCTGCCGGATTCGCCGGCGATGCACAGGGTGCGGCGGGGATAGAGGGCGAAACTCAACTCATCGACCACCCGACGCCGTGACGCGCCGCCACCGACGTCGATGCTCAACCGCTCCACCGACAGACTCGGCTGCTCGGCTGGCTTCACTGGAACACCACTTTCGGAAAATAGAACGACACCACCCAGTTCGGCAGGTCGACGATTTCGCTGATGCGCAGATCGCCGCACACCGAGCACAGCATATAGGCCTGCTCCGCCGGCATGCGGTGCTCGCGGCACAGCCAGTCGATGGTGTTGGCGACGGCTTGGCGGGCGGCTTGCATCAGGTCCGGGCCGATGCCGGTGAAGGCTTCGTAGCCGGCGCTGTCCAGGTGCCCCGTCACTGGGCCTGGGGTGCTGAAACGCGGCGTGGCCAAGGGCGTTTGCTTGATCAGGTCGAGCTTGACCACCACGTCCATGGCGCTCTCGATGGCGGTGCCGCAGACCTCGCCATCGCCTTGGGCCGCGTGGGTATCGCCGATGGAAAACAGCGCGCCGGCGACTTCCACCGGCAGGTACAAGATGCTGCCGGCCGCCAGGTCGCGGATGTCCAGATTGCCGCCGACCCGACGCGGCGGCACGATGGAATGCAGCCCGGCTTCGGCCGGCGCCACGCCGACGGTGCCGGCGAACGGCTTGAGCGGCACTTTGGCGAAATCACCGAAGGCGGCGGGGGCGAGGGTCTGCGTGTCGTAGTGCCACAGCGCTAACGCAGGCGCCTGAAACTGATCGGCGAGCAGGCCGAAGCCGGGGATGTTGGCGGTCCAGCCGAAGCCGCCGGGCTTGAAGCTGTCCAGGGTGATTTTCAGGATGTCACCGGGTTCGGCACCCTCGACGTAGATCGGTCCGGTGACCGGATTGATCTGGTCGAAGGGCATGACGCTGACGTCGGCCACTTGCGATTGCGCAGTGAAATAGCCGTTGGACGAATCCCGGCAGTTCATCTGCAGGGTGGTGCCGGGCGCCACGCGCTCGACCGGGGTAAAGCTGCGGTCCCAGCCGAAGTGGCTGCTGACGCTGTGAATGGTCTTGACCAGGCAGTTCTGGCACATGGGTGCGGTCCTCGTTGCTAAGGGGCAAGGCGTGATGGCCTGTGACCCGGCGTTTACCGGGAGCAGGCCAGCGCGACATCACTTCACCCAGATGTAGTCATAGTTGACCGGCACGTGGACCGGGTCGACGTACAGCGCGTCGTCGCCGCCCATGCGCTTGGAACGCACGGTGAAGCGTTGCTCGTTGAAGATCGGCACCCACGGCGCATCGGCCATGGCGTCGGTGAAGATCTTCTTCCAGGCCTCGGTGCGCTCGGCCTGTTGTTCCGGGCGGGCCATGGCGTCGGCTTTGGCGGCGCGTTCATCCAGCGCCTTGTTGCAGTACAACGACCAGTTCCAGCCGCCTTCCACCGCGCCGGTGCAACCGAGAATCGGGCCGTAGAAGTTCGACGGATCCGGGAAGTCGGCGATCCAGGCCATGCCGCCGGACCACACCATCGGCGCCTGATCTTTGGAGCTGCCGGCGGCAATCACGTTGGCCTGGGCCAGGGATTTGATCTGCACGCGGATGCCGACCTTGGCCAGGTCCTGTTGGATCGACTGGGCGATGCGCGGCTGCGGGTCGGTGTTCATCACGTACAGCTCGGTGTCGAAACCCTTGGCCAGACCGGCGTCGGCCAGCAGCTTTTTTGCACCTTCGACGTCGTAGGGCAGGCCCTTGTACTGGGTGTCATAACCGGGCATCGCCGGCGGCAGCGGTTGGTTCGCCGGCACTGCGCGCCCGTTGATGATGCGCACGATGCGTTCCTTGCTGATGGCCATGTTGATGGCCTGGCGCACCTTGAGATTGTCGAACGGCGGCAGGGTGGTTTTCAGCGTCACGTAGCCGGTCTGCAACTGATTGCCGGTGACCAGCAATTGTTTGGAGGCCGGGTCGTTCTTGAACTGCAGGAACTGCGCGGGTGGCACGCCGTCGCCGGCAATGTCCACTTCGCCCTTGTTCAGGCGCAGCAGCGCAACGGTCGGGTCCTGGCCGATTTCGAAGGTGATCTTGTCGACGTAGGGCAGGCCCTTCTGGAAGTAATTCGGGTTCTTCACCAGTTCGAGCTTCTGCCCCAGTTTCCACTCGGCCAGGCTGAACGCGCCGCTGCCCACCGGGTGTTTGCCGAAGTCGGCGCCCCATTGCTCCACCGCTTCCTTGGGCACCACCGAGGCGAAGTTGATGGCCATGATGTGCAGGAAGGTCGCGTTCGGTGCGCTCAGCGTGATGGTCAGGTGTTGGTCGTCGACCACCTTGATGCCGCTGAGGGTGGTGGTCTTGCCGCCGGTTACGTCTTCATAACCGACAATGGAGCTGAAGAAACCGGCGCCCGGGCTCTGGGTTTTCGGGTTGACGGTGCGCTCCAGGGAGTACTTGACGTCATTGGCGACCAGCTCACGGCCGTTCTGGAATTTCACGCCCTTGACCAGGGTGAAGCTGTAGACCAGCCCGTCCGGGGAAATGCTGTAGTCCTCGGCGAGGCTTTTCACCAGCTCGGTGGTGCCGGGTTTGTAGTCCATCAGGCGGCCGAACAGGCTTTTGATCATCGACCAGTTCTGCCAGTCGTAGCCAATCGCCGGGTCCAGCGTCGCGACATCGTTCTGGTAGGTCACCACCACATCGCCGCCGCTTTTCGGCGAGTCGGCCCACAGTGGCGTGGTAAACAGCGTGGCCGCCACGGCCAGGGTCAGCGCGTTGATCTTCATTGTTGTGCCCCGTTGTGTTGATGGATTCAGTGCTGCTTGATGTCGATACGCGGGTCCACCAGCGGGATCACCAGATCCGCCAGCAGGTTGCCCAGCACGATGGCCACCGCCGACAGCGTGGTGACGCCGACGATGACCGGGATGTCGACTTGCTGGATCGACTGCCAGGCGAGCTGACCGATGCCCGGCCAGCCGAACACCGACTCGACCACCACCAGCCCGCCCATGAACACGCCGATGTCGATGCCGATCATCGGGATCACCGGCACGATCGCGTTGGGCAGCACGTGCACGAACACGATCCGCGCCCGGCTCAGGCCCTTGGCCCGTGCCGTGCGGATGAAATCCTGATGCAGCACTTCGATCATCGAAGAGCGGACCATGCGCGAATACCAGCCACTGCCGAGCAGCCCGAGGGTCAGCGCCGGCAGCATCAAATGGCTGGCGCCGCCATAGCCGCCCAGGGGGAACCAGCCCAGTTGCACGGCGAAGAAGTACAGAAACAGCATGGCGGCGATGAACTGCGGCGCCGACACGCCGACGAAGGAAAACGCCATGAGCAGTTTGTCGGCGAAGCTGTCGCGTTTGAGCGCCGCGAGCATGCCCAGGCTGATGCCGATCAACAGCTCGAAGCCGATGCCGGCTGCCATCAGTTCTAGTGAAGGCCGCAGTCGCGCGCCGATCAGTTCACTTACCGCGGTGCGCTGGATGTAGGAGCGACCAAGGTCGCCGTGGAGCAGGTTGCCCAGGTAACTCAGGTATTGCTGATAGAAGGGCAGGTCCAGCCCCAGTTGCGCCCGAATCGCCGCGACCACTTCAGGGGTCGCGCTGCGCCCGGCGATTTGCCGCGCCGGGTCGGCAGGCAGCAGGAACAGCAACAGGTAGGTGATGAAGGTCACGCCGAGCAGAATCAGCAGCGCGTAACCGACCCGGCGGCAAATGAACGGCAGCATCAGCGACGCCCCTTGAGTGTGGGGTCGAGTTCGTCGCGCAGGGCGTCGCCGACCAGGTTGAACGCCAGAGACAAGAGGATGATCGCCGCGCCCGGAATGAATACCAGCCAAGGCGCGGAGGTGAAGTACGTCTGGCTCTCGAAAATGATGTTGCCCCAGCTCGGCGTCGGTGGCTGCACGCCCACGCCCAGGTACGACAAGGTGGCTTCCAGCAAAACGGTGGTGGAAATGCCCAGCGTCGCCCACACCAGAATGGTCGGCAGCAGATGGGGCAACAGATGGGAGAACAGGATGCGCAGGGAACTGGCGCCGAGGGTGCGCTCTACGGCGACGAAATCCCGCGCACTCAGCGCCACGGTTTCCGCGTAAATCACCCGGGCGATCTGCACCCAGTTGACCATCGCGATGACCATGGCAACGATCCACACGCTGGGCTGGAAAATCGCCGACAGGGCAATCGCCAGCAGCAGGGCGGGGAAGGCCATCATCAAGTCGGTCAGGCGCATCAACGCGCTGCCGAGCCAGCCGCGCACAAAGCCGGCGGTCAGGCCCACAAGTGTGCCGATCAGCACCGCCAGCCCGTTGGCCAGCACGCCAATGAACAGCGAGGTGCGCGCGCCGAAAATCAACCGCGACAGCAGGTCACGGCCGAGCAGATCGGTGCCCATCCAGTACGGCGTCGCCGGGGCCATCGGTGCGCCTTCCAGGGTCAGGCCTTCGACGAATTGCTCGTCCGGGTCGAAGGGGCTTATCCACGGGGCCAGCGCCGCGAGCAGCACCACGGTGACGATAAACAGCAGCGAAACCGCCACGGCCGGTCGACGCAACAGGGCCTTGAGGGTGTTCATGCGCGGTCCTCGTCCCGCGCCGCGAGGAGGTCGACGCACAGCGTTTCGATCGGCCGGTTGAGCTGCATCGACAGACTGCGCAAACGCTCGTAAGCCGTCGCCTCATTGATGCGCTGGGTCACCATCAAGCGCGCCAGGGCCTGGGCCATGAGCGGACGCAGTGCCAGGCGCTGTTGCAAATCGTTGAGCCGTTCGGCATCGGCGCGCTGCCGCTCGCGCAATCCCACCGCCATCATCAGCGTGGTGTACACCGAGCCCTGGCTGATGGGTTTGTTGAGCAATGCCGTGGCGCCAAGCTGCAGCGCCCGCTGGATCTGCGACAGGGTTTCGTGGGCCGTCAGCGCAACGATGGGAATGCTGGCCGCATTCAGCGCCTCAACGGCGAGGGGGCTGGCGAAATGTTCGATTTCAAGGATCGCCGCGAAACAGCCTTGGGTGTCACACGGTCCATCGTGATCCAGCGCTTGCGAGTGGATACCCAGGCGTTGAAGGCTCTTGCCCAGATTGGCCTGACTGCGTTCATCGCAGTCGATCAGCAGCAAGTGACCCTGGTCGAAAGCAGGAAAGGCGCGTGTGTTCATTTGACGATCCTCAAGCGCGGTGCCGGGGTGGCGTGTCGGTCGACCCCATCGGCGTGTACATCCGTAACAGTGAGATAAGGGTCGGCGGCAATGGGGTGAGGCGCCGACTGCACAACCTGGAAGCGTCCATCGCGCAGTTCAGCGATATGACTGGCCAGCGCGCTGTGATGATTGCGCGCCGACAGACTGACGGTGCCGAGCACGCTGGCAACCGGGTGGCCGTAGAGGTGCTCGCAAATCGCCTTGGGCGACGCATCCTTGCTGGCGTGCAAAGCGTCGGCGAACACCCGTAGCGACGTGTAGGCGCTGGTGTAGTAATGCGAGCAGGTGCGCGGGCCATGGCGCTGCTGGCCCTCGCAGAACGCCGGGTCAAGCGTTTCAAAAAACGGCCCGCAGGACAGCAGCCGCAGCGCCTGCATCGGGCCGACCCCATCGAGCTCCGCTTCGGTCAGGTTGCAGCTGAGCACCGGCAGGCGCAGACCTTGGCGCTCACAGGCCCGATCCAGCTGCTGCAGAAACCCGTAGGACGATTCCCCCACCAGGTTGTTGAGCACGAACGCGGGCGGATCCTGAATCAGCCCTTCGATCAGCGTGTCGAAGCCAGTCGCGCCCAGGTGCCAGTACTTTTCCCCGAGCACTTCAGCGCCGTTGGCTTCCAGCACCTCCCGGGCAATGCGGTTGCTTTCCCAGCCCCAGACGTAGTTGGAGCCGAGCAGAAACGCCCGCCGACCGAACTGGCTCAGGGCGTAGCGCAGCAACGGCAACAGCGTCTGGTTCGGGCATCCGCCGAGGTACAAGACGTTCTCGCTGCTTTCGTAGCCTTCGTACGGGCTCGAATACCAGAGCAGCGCACCGTGCTGGTCCAGGTCCGGGATGATTTCCTTGCGGCTCGCCGACAGCGTGGTGCCGAAGATGTGCCGGACGCCCGCACCCAGCAGCTGCGCGACGCCACTGCTGTAGGCGGCCGGATCGCCTTGGGGGTCCACGCAAATGGCCTCCAGTTGCACGCGGCGCCGGGTGTCGGCGTTGACTTCGGCCAGCGCGTCCTGCAAACCGAGCAAGGCGCTGCGGCCCATGCGTCGGTAGGTGCCTTCGGTCGAGAGCAGGAAGCCGACGTAAACGGTGGGGCGCAGGTCGGGAGTCAAAAAGTTCGGCATGAACAGCATCCATAAAAAAAGCCCGATCAACCCGGTAGGGGTCGATCAGGCTTCGATACCTGGCGCATTCGAGGCGCGTATGTAGACGAGACTTAAGGACCAGGGTCCGGCTTGCCGTTTGTTTTGACCATGAAATAAGCGTGCCAAGTAAATTCCGCCCGTATTGATGGCCTTCGCTGGCAGTGGTCTGCACAGCATTGCTCCGCAGTGGGGCGCTCGGTGATGAAGAGCCTCAAAGGGGAGCAGGGCGGATGCGGTGTGGCACCTGACGCCTTCCCGGCTGAAGCCGGTCCTATATCCCGGCCAGACCCGGACCCGTAGAAAGGGCGTGCAGCCTGCTCAGGCGTTCAATCGAGCTTTCATGAAATCAATGAACGCGCGCAGTTTCCGTGAGACGTGGGTACGGCTCCGCTCGATGTCTCAGGCGGTATGGTTTTTTAGGTGTCGGTCGCGCCACGTCACTACCGACCGCTTTCGGGGTGCGCAGGCGCAATCGGTAGTACCAGGGGCCCATGCCCGCCAAGCCGAAACCGAGTATCAGCAACGCAGCCGCATAGTTGATCGGGCCCGGGATCTGGTTGCTAAGACCGGCGGCCGCCGCGCGTACGGGTTCGATCACCAAGTAATAAAGCCATGCGAGCGCCGCCGCAATCAGCGCCAGGGCGATTGGCCAGACAGGAAAACCTCCGGACTCGACCGGACCCTGGTAGTCGGTGTCCTTTCCCTCAAGCAGATCCACGATTCGGGGCCATCCTGCGGCGCGTGCCAGTGCCAACGAGGTCTGGCCGTTGCAGTTGGATGTGAGCGGATCTGCACCGTGGCGCAGCAGTGCACGAACCACCGTGTCATTGCCCGCCAGCACTTCGCGGTGCAGGAGCAGCCATCCGCCGGCGTCCGGTTCCCGGATCACTTCCGGATGCTGGCGCAACCCTTCTTCGACCTTGTCGCGCATGTTCAGCGCCATCGGGTGCTCGCTACGTTCCAGGGCGGCCAGGGTCTGTCGATCTTGCGCACGGTCCAGATTCCGGGACAGCAGTCGCGGCGTCTGGCCTTCTTCAACGGGCACCACTTCAACGCTGCCGGCTTTTCCGAAATCCAGGCCCCAGGCCCGGTCATGGGCGTCGCGCTCCTCGGTGGACATCCCGCTGCGCAGCGCATCGACCGTGAAGCCGCCGTAGACATGCCCGCCGCGGACGTACATCCAGTCGTTGAGGGCCGCCAGCGGCAGCGTCACCGGGTCGGACGCCTTCAGTGAGGTGAACCAGCGAGGTTCATTCATCAGCACACCGCTGATGGACTCCCCGTCAAACTCGATGTCGGTGACCCACATGTTTTCGACGGCAGGGATGTCGGGGTCGTCGGCGTCCAGCACGAAGGACATCTTGACCGCTGCCATGTCGAGGCTTTTGACGATTCTGCGTGCCTCCCAAAACAGCTCGCGCCAAAAGAACTTGAAGGTGGCCTGGGCGCTGGCGACCGCCGCCTTGAGTTCGTCGCTCTCGCCTTTCACGCTGTAGATGATCTGTCCGGTCATAAGTGAGTCGTTCCCTCTGTCAATCTGCATAATGATCTACCATGAGCCATCATTCATGGTGTGGGCGGCTTCGTTCATACCCGTTGAGGCCCGATGAGATGAGAGACCTGCCACCCACCGCCACCTTGCGCGCCTTCGAAGTCGCCACCCGTCACGGGACGTTTACCTCCGCGTCCGAGGAGCTGCACGTTACCCAAAGTGCGGTCAGTCACCAATTAAAACATCTGGAAGACATCTGGGGCGTGCAGCTGTTTCAGCGCGGCAAGACGTTGAGCCTGACGCCGGCGGGTGCGGCCCTGGCGCCGATCGTGCGGACGTTTTTCATGAACCTGGAGGCCACGCTTGCGGACCTTCGTGAAGAGAACGGCCGCGTCAGGCTCAAGGTCAGTACGACCTATTCCTACGCGCTGAAATGGCTGTTGCCGCGCTTGCCCACTCTGTCCCAGTTGCACCCGGAAATCCTCGTCACGCTGGACAGCACAGACACTGCCATCAAGTTTGCCAGCGGCGATCCCGACGTCGCGATCCGTCTGGGTGGCGGTAACTACCCCGCGCTGCACTCGGAATTTTTGTTCAGGGAACACATTTTTCCCGTGGCGAGCCCTGACTTGCTCAAGCGCTTCGGCATGCCCCGGGAGCCGGCCGAGTTGTTGCGTTACCCGCTGTTGGCCCGGGACGGTTCCGACCTGGTGCCAAAATGGGAAGTCTGGTTCCAGAACATCGGCCTGGGCGTGACTTCGCTGAAGGAAAGCGTGCGTTTTCCCGACACCAACATGACCGTGGAGGCGGCTTTGTTGGGGCAGGGCATCGCCCTCGTTCGCAGTGGACACGTAGAGAAAGAGGTGCGCGACGGCAGTTTGATCAGGTTGTTCGACGTGCCGTTTCCCTCGCCGGTGGCCTACTACTTCGTCTGCCCGAAAGGGGTCGAAACCCAGCCACACGTGGCCAGTTTTCGCGATTGGCTGCTCGATGAGTCGACAGCGGCGGGGAAGACCTACGGCTGAGGCATGAGTATTTACTCATGGCTGGATGAAGAAACGTCGCTTTTGTTTCCCGGCGTCGACTGACTAATATCGGGCATGCCTACTTACATCATCCTGCTAATCCTCTTCGCCGCTTTGCTGCACGCCAGCTGGAATGCCTTGCTGCGCGGCGGTGGCGACAAACTCTGGTCGATGACCGTCATGTGCGTCGCGGTGGCCATCGTCAGCATTGCCGGGGCGCTGTTCATGGACGCCCCGGCGCCGGAGAGCTGGCCTTACGCGGTGCTCTCGGCGCTGCTGCATATCGGCTACAACCTGTTTCTGGTGCGCACGTACCGCAGCGGCGACCTCGGGCAAACCTATCCGATCTCACGGGGTTCATCACCGGTGCTGATCACGCTGTGTGCGTCGATATTTGCGGGGGAGGTGGTCGAGACCGGCGCGATGATCGGCATTGCACTGGTGTCAGCGGGGATTATTTCTCTTGCGTTCAAGGGCCGGAAACTGGACATGACCAGCCTCCCTTATGCGCTGGGCACCGGGTGTTTCATCGCGGCCTATAGCGTGACGGACGGCATCGGTGGGCGTCTGTCCGGCGCGCCGATGGCGTACACCGCCTGGATGTGCGCCCTGTGGGGCGTAACGATGCCGATCACTTATATCTGTCTGCGGGACGCACGCAGTCTGTTGACGGTCCGGCCCGGTTTGGTTGCCGCGTTGGGGGGAGGTGTGGTTTCGCTGCTCGCTTACGGCATCGTCATTTACGCGATGACCCTCGCGCCCATGGGAGCGGTGTCGGCCCTGCGTGAAACCAGCGTGCTGTTTGCCGCCTTGCTCGGGTATCTGTTTTTGGGCGAGTCGCTGACCGTGCGCAAGATCCTTGCGTGCGTGGTCATTGCGGCCGGCACGATCATCATCGGCTGAGCGGCGCCCGCTTAGTTGCGCAGCTTCGGTTTGACCGTCTTCAACCGGGCAATGGCGAGGTTGTGCAGGTATTGGCGTACGGCGTCGTGATGCTCGACGCTGACGTGATAGCTGTCCAGCAGTCCCAGCAAATACCCCTCGGCCATGGCGTGGTAACGCGACACGCTTTCCCGAGTGTCACTGGTATTGAGCCGGGCAATCAGCTCGCCGATCCGGGCGTAGTGCTCATGTGAGAACCAGTCCTGCTGAGGCGCAGAGCCTGCGTCATCGGTCAGGGGCGTGTGCAGATTCATTGAGCCTCCAGGCAAGCACAGCGATCGCGGGCTGAAAGGACGCGGGACGGTTGTGCAGCCTGACCCCACGAACATGGGTTGGACAGCACATCTGCCGCAAAATCCGCTAGCCCGCGCCGCAAAGGCTCAGAAATCCCGGCCAGCATCGCTGGCTGGCATTTCAACGGTCAGCTGAACTTAGCCAACAACCGGGGAGCGCCAGTCATCGGAGCCCGAAGTGCCGCAAACTTCGTGGGTCCAGGTGATCTTGCGGTAGGTGAACTCCACGTCTTCCAGATGGGTGAAGTGGGCGTTCGACGGGTCCTGACAGTTATGCATGTAGTCCTTGATGTCGACGATAATCGCGTCCTCGAGTTTGGTGGTGTAGTAATGCTCCTGTGTGCCCGCTGCCGAGGTGCGATACCACTGGATGGTGATTTCGGTCAGGCGTTCGCCCGAGGTCAACGCTGCCAGCAACAGGGGCGAAGACTTGTCGAACACCTTGGTGATCTTGACCGGCTTGTGAACACGCTGACCGGTTGGCTGCCCCGACTGTGGGTCGCGCGGAATGATCATTTCATGTTGAAACCCTTGCACCATGACCTGATCTTCATGACCTTCCTGGAACGTGTTGCCGACCGAGTCTGCGGTGAACGCGCCCGCGGTGATCAGGCCCTGTTTGGTGCCTGTTATGGACATATATGCTGGTGTCGCCATGAAAATGCTCCTTGCCTCATAAATTAAAATGCCCGCCAGCGAATTTGCCTAGCGGGCGAAGTGTTATTTCAAGCATCGTGCCAACTAAGGGTTGGTTCATATTAAACATCGGTCTGGTGGGTGTTTAACGGTTCACTGCCGTCTATCGAATGACTTTGTGGCGTAAATCTGCGCAAGAAGTTGCGCAGTGCTGCGCAACTTCTTGCTCACTTACCTGCAGGGTCCGCTCTATAAGGGCTGGCCAGTATCATTCAGTGATTTATCGGTGGAGAAGTGCGCAGTTTTTTGCGCATGGAGGCCTCACGCCATTGCTCGGCGCGGATGATTGCAGACTGTCTGAGGAAGAACGCGCCCCCCTTGCACCTGTTGCATGATCGCGATTTCCCGGTCCTGAACGCTGGACAGGATATTTCCCGCCGCCTGAGCAACGAGAAAAAGAAGATGAATGAAAGAAGTTACCCTGAGTCTCGTATATTCGAAGAAACTTCCTACAACATGAGTGGGGTTATCGCGTTTATAGAGGGCTTGATAGTGTTATTCGCGCTGAGTATTATTCCCGGCCTCTGAAGGGTAGATGTTTTGTTACATGTCGGCCGCACAACTAGTCCTTATTCTAATTCCGTTAGGCCCGCCAATTTAATTGTCTAAATTCGGCGCGGTTTTACACTGAAGATCTCGAATGTCTTATTCAACTCCACTGTCCGATCATTATCTTGAAAGTGCTCAAGCCTCTATCTCCACAGAGAGCTTCGCGGGCGAAGACGTTCGTTTTTCAAATGAATACGAGGCGCTGGAAAGCGAGGTCAATAAAGCTCAATCCATGCACGAAACGGTTCAGATCGACTGGCAGAAGGTGCGTGAACAAAGTGAGCACCTGCTTCGCACCCAATCCAAAGATCTTCGCGTCGCGGCCTGGCTTGCGTGGGCCTTGTATCAGCGCGAATCCTTCCAGGGGCTGTTGGCAGGACTAGGGCTACTTCACCATCTCTGCATGTGCCACTGGGTCGAAGTACATCCCGTCAAGATTCGCACCCGCTCCGCAGCCATCGGCTGGCTCCTTCCCCGCCTTGAGCACGTGCTTTTTGATCACGTCGCAATCAAGGCGCAGTTACCGCTGTTCAGTCGCCTCGTCGAGATACTTGAAGACCTTGATGCGGTGTTTACCCAGCACATGGGCGACGACGCACCTTTGCTGTTGCCGATCTCCCGGCGTTTGAAAAATATGGCCCAACGGGTAACTGACAACCTGCCCGACGCCGGTGTCGTTGGGGGCGCTGACGCGCCAGCCAAGCCGCCTCCTGCACAGTCATTCCTCTCACCGATGCTGATTGACAGCGAGAAAGACGCGCACAAGTCACTGCGACTTCAGCAGGACAGCGCGCGCTCGTTGTGTGCCTGGTGGCTCAAGCAAAAAACCAGCGACCTGCGCGCGTTGCGCCTGAACCGAACATTGCTGTGGCTGCCAATCGAGGCATTGCCAGAGCGCAACTCAGAGCACATCACCGCGCTGCGCGGGCTTCCGGCAGACAAGCTCAAGTGCTACCGAGACCAATACGATCAGGGCAATTACGCCGATCTGCTGGTCGAGCTGGAGGCGAGTCTGGCAAAGGCGCCGTTCTGGTTCGATGGCCAGCGAATGGCGTGGGAGTGTCTGCACGCGCTGAACGCCGAGCTGGCAATGCGCGAGGTGGAAATTCAATTCGCGCTCTTGATTCAGCGGCTGCCGGAGGTCATCGAGCTTCGTTTTCACGACGGCGTCCCGTTTGCCGATCCAGCGACTCGCGCCTGGATCAGTGCCACCGTCATGCCTCGGCTGCAGGCCGCCAGTGCGCCTCGCAGAGTCGAAACCGCCGATAACCAGCCAGCCTGGGAGTCCGCCCTGGAAAGCGCGGTCTCGGTGTTGCGCGATAAAGGCCTCAAAGCTGCTGTACAGCTGCTCAAGCAAGGCCTGCAAAGCGCTCAGGGCGGGCGTGCACGATTTTTCTGGCAATTCGCCCTGGCACGGTTGTGCTTCACCGCCAGGAAATACGAACTCGCCAGGACCCAACTCGAAACCCTCGACTTGACGCTGGAGGACTCAGGCATCAATGCCTGGGAGCCTGATCTTGCGCTGGAAGTGCTGGCGCTCTTGCACAGCTGTTTCGAATTGCTGCCTCAGGTTCCCGGGGCCCGGGAGCGCAAGGAAGAGGTTTATCGCAGGCTCTGCCACCTCGACCTCGAAGTCGTACTTGAACAGGCCTAAGGGCCCTAATTACCAGGAGAACGGCCATGGCCAAAGAAGGATCGGTAGCCCCCAAGGAACGCATCAATGTCACGTTCAAACCCGCTACGGGCGGGGCGCAGGAAGAGATTGAGCTGCCGCTGAAGCTGCTCGCAATCGGTGATTACACCCTGCGCAAAGACGAGCGAAAAGTCGAAGAGCGCAAGCCGATCAGCATCGACAAGATGACGTTCGACGAGGTACTGGCCAAGCAGGCCCTGAGCCTCACGCTGAGCGTGCCAAACCGTCTGCAAGAGGATGAAGGCAATGAAGAGCTGGCGGTGCAACTGCACGTCAAATCGATGAAGGACTTCAATCCCGCCTCGCTGGTGGACCAGGTACCCGAACTGAAAAAACTCATGGAACTGCGCGACGCCCTGGTGGCGCTCAAAGGGCCGCTGGGTAACGCGCCCGCTTTCCGCAAGGCCATTGAAAGCGTCCTCGCCGATGACGAGTCACGCGGTCGCGTGCTCGGCGAGCTGGGTTTGAATGCCGCCGCCCAGGACACCTGAGTCCACCCGCCAAGGAGCCAACACCATGAGTACCACACCATCGCAGCAGCACAGCAGAGAGTCCGGCGAGTTCAGCATTCTCGACAGCATCATCGCCGAAACCCGTTTGCCTCGAGATGAGGATGCCTATGGCATCGCCAAGCGCGGCGTGTCGGCGTTTATCGAAGAGTTGCTTAAACCGCAAAACGCGGGTGAGCCGGTCAAGAAGGCAATGGTTGACCGCATGATTGCCGAGATCGATGCCAAGCTCGGCCGCCAGATGGATGAAATTCTGCACCACCCGGCCTTCCAGTCTCTGGAGTCGTCATGGCGTGGGTTGCAGTTGCTGGTCGAACGGACCGACTTCCGCGAGAACATCAAGATAGAAATCCTCAACGTGTCCAAAGAGGACCTGCTTGAAGATTTTGAAGATTCACCTGAAGTCATGCAGGCCGGCCTCTACAAACATATCTACACCGCCGAGTACGGTCAGTTCGGTGGGCAGCCTGTGGGGGCGATCATCGCCAACTACTTCATGTCCCCAAGCTCGCCGGACGTGAAACTGATGCAGTACGTTTCCAGCGTCGCCTGCATGTCCCACGCGCCGTTCATCGCCGCCGCCGGTCCCAGGTTCTTTGGCCTGGAAAGCTTCACCGGCCTGCCAGACCTGAAAGATCTGAAGGATCATTTCGAGGGCCCGCAGTTCGCCAAATGGCAAAGCTTCCGTCAGTCGGAAGACGCTCGTTACGTGGGCCTGACGGTGCCGCGCTTCCTGCTGCGCAACCCGTACGACCCGGAAGAGAACCCGGTCAAGTCGTTCGTCTACAAGGAAACCGTTGCCAATAGCCATGAGCACTATCTGTGGGGCAACACGGCGTACGCCTTCGGTACGAAGCTGACTGACAGCTTCGCCAAATTCCGCTGGTGCCCGAACATCATCGGCCCGCAGAGCGGTGGTGCAGTCGAGGATTTACCGTTGCACCACTTCGAAAGCATGGGTGAAATCGAAACCAAGATCCCTACCGAGGTACTGGTCAGCGATCGGCGTGAATACGAGCTGGCGGAGGAGGGGTTCATCTCCCTGACGATGCGCAAGGGCTCGGACAACGCGGCGTTCTTCTCCGCAAGCTCAGTACAAAAGCCGAAGTTTTTCGGCACCAGCGCGGAAGGCAAGGCCGCGGAGCTGAACTACAAACTCGGCACCCAGCTGCCGTACATGATGATCGTCAACCGCCTTGCTCACTATTTGAAAGTCCTGCAACGGGAGCAACTGGGCTCCTGGAAAGAACGCACCGACCTCGAACTGGAACTGAACAAGTGGATACGCCAGTACGTTGCCGACCAGGAAAATCCAAGCGCCGAAGTCCGTGGGCGTCGTCCTCTGCGTGCCGCGCAGATCACCGTCAGTGACGTAGAGGGAGAGCCCGGTTGGTATCGCGTCAGCCTGAACGTGCGCCCGCATTTCAAATACATGGGCGCCGACTTCACCCTGTCGCTGGTGGGCAAGCTGGACAAAGAGTGAAGGGCTTGAAGACATGACTGGATACGGCAGCCTCTTCGAACGCCTGTGTGGCGATGCAGAAAAGCGCGTGAGCTGGAGCCGCGAAGACGCTGCGACGGCGTCGGTGGCTGCCCATCTCGCCAAGATGCTCAGTACCCGGGCGGGCAGCGTACAAACGCTTTCCGATTACGGGCTGCCGGATCTCAATGACATGCGCTTGAGCCTTCATGACGCGTTGACGAAAGCGCGGCTCGCTATCGAGGTCTTCATCGAAACCTACGAGCCACGCCTGAGCAGTGTCCAGGTCATCGCGCTGCCCCATGACAACGATCAGCTTCGGCTCGCCTTCAGTATTGAAGGGTTGCTGGAGGTGGAGGGTTTCAAGCGTCGGGTCTCGTTCGCCGCACGCCTGGAGGGTGGCGGTCAGGTACAGGTCAATCACAGGAAATGCTGATGTCAGGACCCCACTGCACGTGGCTTCACCTGATGACATAAGGGCTAGCAGGCAGGTTTCCCGCAACGCCCACCCTTGAACCAAACAGCTCCGCTCGAAGGTAATACCATGTCCTTTAACCACTACTACCAAAGCGAACTCACGGCGCTTCGCCAGTTGGGCCGCCGATTCGCCGAGCGCAGCCCGGCATTGGCGCCTTTTCTGGGGCAGGCCGGGCGGGATCCGGATGTAGAGCGGTTGCTGGAGGGTTTTGCGTTTCTGACGGGGCGCCTGCGGCAGAAGCTCGATGACGAGCTGCCCGAGCTCAGCCATTCGCTGATGCAGCTGCTGTGGCCCAATTACATGCAGCCGCTGCCGGCTTTCAGCATCCTCCAGTTTGACCCGTTGAAGCTGGCAGGGCCTGCGTTGAGGGTAGAGCGGGATACGCCGGTGGACAGCCTGCCGGTCGATGGCGTGCAGTGCCGCTTTCGCACCTGCTACCCAACCGATGTCCAGGCGCTGGATCTGGTAGACCTGACGTACTCGGTCAAGGGCGACGGCGCGCTGTTGAGCTTGCGGCTGGAACTGAGCGGCGAAGGCCATTTGGGTGAGTTGGACCTGAGCCGTTTGCGCCTGCATTTTGCGGGCGAGCGCTACATCAGCCAGACGCTCTATCTGAGCCTTCTGCGCAATCTGGAGAGCATCGAGCTTGTGCCTTTGGACGGAGACGGCAAGCCTATACCCGGCGTCAACGGCGTGCCCATGGCATTCAGAATGCCTGGCGATCGTATCCAGCCCGTGGGGTTTGCCGAAGACGAAGCGCTGATTCCGTATCCGCTGAACACCTTCCGGGGTTATCGCTACCTGCAGGAATACTTCGCCTTTCAGGACAAGTTTCTATTCGTGGACGTGGAGGGCCTGGAGCTGCTCGCCGCGCTGGCGGAAGACACGCTCAAACAAATACGCGGGCTTGAGTTGCGTTTCGACATTCGCAAGGGCGGCGTCCAGCGCCTGCGACCGACACTGGACAACGTCAAGCTCCATTGCACGCCCATCGTGAACCTGTTCAAGCACGATGCCACGCCGATCCGCCTTGAGGGCAAACAGGACGAGTACCTGTTGATGCCGGCGCTCTACGCCATGGAAAACTGTGGCGTGTTTTCGATCGAGTCGGTGATTGGCTGGAAGCCCGGTGGCCTGGGTTACGAGGCCTACGTGCCGTTCGAATCCTTCGAGCATGACCCCAGCTTCGATGTGCCGAACCGCCGTCCGCATTACAGCATCCGTCAGCGTTCATCGTCGTTGCACGACGGCCTCGACACCTACCTGAGCTTCGGCATCCGTCACACCGAAGCCTCTGAAACGTTGTCGATCGAGATGATGTGCACCAACCAGAACCTGCCGCGCAGGCTCAAGCTTGGCGACATCTGCATCGCCTGCGAACAGACACCTGAGTTTCTGACCTTCCGCAATATCACCCCGGCCACACCCAGTTATGCGCCGCCGCTGAATCGAGACTTCCTGTGGAAGCTGATCAGCAATATGTCGCTTAACTACCTGTCCCTCGCGGACGTAAACGCCTTGAAGGTGATCCTCGAAACCTACGACCTGCCGCGCTATTACGACCCGCACGCTGAAAAGGTCAGCAAGCGCCTGCTGGGCGGACTCAAGTCGATCAGGCACCAGCATGTCGACCGGCTGCACAGAGGGCTGCCGGTACGCGGGTTGCGCACCGAGCTGACCATCGACCCGCAAGGCTATATCGGCGAGGGCGACGTGTTTGTGTTCGCCTCCGTTCTCAACGAGTTTTTTGCACTTTACGCCAGCCTCAATTCGTATCACGAGCTGCGCGTAAAAAGCACACAAGGAGAGGTGTACCAATGGACACCCCGTATGGGCCTGCAGCCCCTGCTTTGAGCGGGCTGACCCGAGGCATACGCGAATACTCGCTGTTTCAGGTCGTGTTGCTGGTCATCGACAGACTGCGCACTGCACACCCGCGTCTGAGCGATGACGACTTGTATGACCAGCTGGAGTTTCAGGCCAATCCGAGCCTTGGTTTTCCGGGCAGCGATGTGGACCGCGTGGAGTTTTTTGAAGAATCCGGGCTGATGCGTGCACGCCTGCGCTTCAACCTTCTGGGGCTTGTCGGGTCTGGATCACCCTTGCCTGCGTTCTATAGCGAGCAAGCCCTGGGTGACGGTGAGGGGGGCAATCCGACCCGCCAGTTCCTCGATCTGTTTCACCATCGCCTCCATCGGCTGATGCTGCCGATCTGGAAGAAATACCGCTACCACGCCCGTTTTGAAAGCGGCGCGATCGATCCGTTTTCGTCGCAGTTGTTCGCGCTGATCGGACTGGGCAGCGAGGAGATTCGAAGCGCACGGGAGTTGAACTGGAAGCGACTGCTGCCGTACCTGGGTTTGCTCAGCCTGCGCGCCCACTCGGCAGCACTGATCGAGGCGGTGCTGCGGTACTACTTCAAACACGCAGAGCTGACGATCGAGCAATGCATGGAGCGCCGCGTGGACATTCTCGAAGAGCAGCGCAACAGCCTTGGCCGGGCCAGCACCCAGCTAGGCGAGGATCTGGTGCTCGGCGAACACGTTCGGGACCGCAGTGGCAAGTTCCGTATTCATATCCGAGAGCTTGGCTGGCAGCGCTTTCACGAGTTCCTGCCGATCGGCGCGGGTTACCAACCGCTGTGCGCATTGGTGCGATTCACGCTGCGTGACCCGCTCGATTACGACGTTCGCCTGGCGCTGCGTCGGGAAGAAATTCGCGAACTGCGCCTGGCGGGCCAGAACGCGTGTCGACTGGGATGGACCAGCTGGCTGGGCCGAGAACGCGCGGACGGCGTGGTGACCCTGGGGAGCAAATCATTAAGGACAGCCCAACGATGACTAACGTCAACCTGCAACAACTTATCCAGGCGCTCGACGCCGAATGCCGACGCGACCTGGAGCACGCTGCCGGACGCTGTGTGGGAAGGGGCGGCAGCAAGGTCCTCGTCGAAGACTTGTTGCTGTGCTTGCTGGAACGCCCGCAGGGCCTTCTTTCCCGCGCACTCCAGGATGCCGATATAGACGCCGGTGAACTCGGCGCGGTGCTGCAGGCGCGGATGGAAGACAGCGCCTCGCGCAACCCGGTGTTTGCGCCGGAACTGGTGCAGTGGCTGCAGGATGCGTTGCTGGTCGCCAGCCTCGAACTGAGTCAGACCCTGGTCGATCAAGGGGCGTTGGTGCTCGCGCTGTTGCGCAACCCCGAGCGTTACGCGGGCAGCCGCTATCAGGCATTGCTTGCCCGGCTGAATACCGAGCGACTGAAAGCATTCGCCTTGTCGCAGAAGGAGCATTCCGACTCGGGCAAACACGGTACGGCCGGCGAGTCATTGCTGATGCGCTATACCCATAACCTCACCCAACAGGCCCGAGACGGCAAACTTGACCCGGTGCTGTGCCGTGACGAGGCCATTCGGCAAATGGTGGATATTCTCGCTCGCCGACGGAAAAACAATCCGATCCTCGTGGGGGAGGCGGGTGTCGGCAAGACGGCTGTCGTTGAAGGGCTGGCGTCGCGCATCGTCGCGGGGGAAGTGCCCCGGGCCATAAAGGGCGTTGAAGTGCTTTCGCTGGACATGGGGCTGTTGCAGGCCGGCGCCAGCGTCAAAGGGGAGTTTGAGCGGCGCCTCAAGGGCGTGATCGACGAGGTCAAGGCGTCGACCAGGCCGATCATATTGTTCATCGACGAGGCCCATACCCTGGTCGGCGCCGGCGGTGATGCAGGGGGGGCCGATGCGGCCAACCTGCTCAAGCCTGCCCTGGCACGCGGCGAACTGCGCACTATCGCGGCGACCACCTGGACCGAGTACAAAAAATACATCGAAAAGGACCCGGCACTGGCCCGTCGCTTTCAGCCAGTGCGGCTGCACGAACCGACCGTCGATGAGGCGGTGACCATTCTGCGGGGCCTCGCTCACGTCTACGAGGGAAGCCACGGCATCTATTTGCGTGACGATGCGGTGGTGGCGGCTGCGGAGTTGTCCGCTCGCTATCTCGCCGGGCGCCAGTTGCCGGACAAGGCCGTCGATGTACTCGACACGGCGTGCGCGCGCGTTCGCATCAGCCTCGCCGCTGCGCCGCAATGCCTTGAGCGTCTGCGCAGCGAACTGGCCGAAGGCAGCCGCCAGCATCAGGCGCTGCGTCGTGACGCCGAAGCCGGTCTGCCCATCGATCATCCGGCACTGGATGCATTGGAAAACCGTTTGCGCGCTGCGGATGAAGAAAGCCTTGCTCTCGAAACGCTCTGGTTGGAACAGAAAGGATTGGCCGAGCGCCTGCTGGACTTTCGTCAGCAACTGGCGCAGGCCCGTGATGCCGACGACACACACAGCATCGAAGTCCTGCAGGCCGCCCTCCACGAGATTCACCGGACGCTGACCCAAGCCCAGGCCAAAGAAAGGCTGGTGAGCTTTGAAGTCTGCCCGCGTCTTGTCGCCGAAGTGATCAGCGCCTGGACCGGGGTGCCCGTGGCGCAATTGGCGCGAGAGCACAACGCCAGAATCGCCAGCTTTTCAACTGACCTGCGCACCCGCATTCGCGGTCAGGAGCAAGCGGTCCACGCCCTTGATCGTTCGATGCGCGCTAATGCAGCCGGCCTGAACAAACCTGATGCACCCGTGGGTGTGTTCCTGCTGGTCGGGCCGAGTGGTGTCGGCAAGACTGAAACCGCGCTGGCGCTCGCCGATTTGCTCTACGGCGGCGAGCGGTTCATCACCACCATCAACATGTCCGAGTTTCAGGAGAAGCACACCGTCTCGCGTCTGATTGGCGCGCCGCCTGGCTACGTGGGTTACGGCGAAGGTGGCATGCTCACCGAAGCGGTGCGGCAGAAGCCGTACTCCGTGGTTCTGCTCGATGAAGTCGAAAAAGCTGACCCAGACGTCCTGAACCTGTTCTATCAAATCTTCGACAAGGGCGTGGCAAACGACGGGGAAGGGCGGGAGATCAACTTCCGCAATACGCTCATCCTGATGACCTCGAACCTTGGAAGCGACCTCATCAGTCACCTCTGCGCCGACGGCGCGCGTCCCTCCGCGCAGGTGCTTGAGGAGCATATCCGTCCGGTTCTCGCGCGACATTTCAAACCGGCGCTGCTCGCACGCATGCGCGTCGTCCCGTACTACCCGGTGAGCGGGTCGGTGCTGCGTGAGCTGATCGAGATCAAATTGCGCAGTCTGGGCGAGCGCTTGAACCGTCGCCAGCTGACGTTCACCTTTTCCGAGGCGCTGGTCGATCAACTGGCTGAACGCTGCAGCCAAGGCGACAGTGGCGCACGTCTGATCGACCACTTGCTGGAGCTTCACGTACTGCCCCGGGTGGCTGACCGGCTGCTCGACGCCATGGCCGCAGGCCAGCGTCTCACCTCTGTGCACGCAACGCTTGATGCTGAAGCCGCCGTGACCTGCGAGTTTGCCTGAGGTGGGCGCTATGTTCATTCAGGTGCCGCAACCGCTGGCCTATGCGGAAGCGTTACTGGAGCAATTCGCCCGGCTTGCACGCGCAGCGGACGATGCCGCGCTGCTGAGCGGGCTCGTGCTCGGACTCGGCGAGTTGAGCGGGTGCGAGCTGACTCAGCTTTATCTGCTGGACGCGACCCATACGTGTCTGGGCATGACTGCCGAGTGCCTTGAGGGCAGCGTGCAACCCCGTGAGGCTCAGAGCCTGCCAACCGATTACAACGGTGAGCAACTGCTGCAGTTTGCGCTGTGCCAAAACCGCGTTGTGTGCCTCGTCGATTTGCCGGGCAGCCTGCACGCAACCCGTTTCCTGCCGCCCGGAGCGAAGCCCTGGCAGTCCCTGCTGTGTGTGCCCATCGTCAGTGATCAACAGGCGGTGGAAGGCTTGCTCGTCTGCGCGAGCAGTCGACACCTGGAGCTGCAGGCTTTTGCCGACTCCCTTGGTCGACTGGGCACGTTCGTGCTGCATCAATTGCAGCTGCTTCAGCGCTTGAGACGACGTACCGATGATTCACCACCCGTGCGCGTCAGTGTGCCAAGCATCAGCGCCTATGGGTTGATCGGCAAAAGCGCGCCCATGCGCCACACCTGTTCGATGATCAGTAAAGTCCTGCACAGCCCGTATACCGTTTTACTGCGCGGAGAAACGGGCACCGGCAAGGAAGTGGTGGCACGCGCCATCCACGACTACGGTCCGCGTCGCTCGCAGCCCTTCATCGTGCAGAACTGCGCGGCACTCCCTGAAAGCCTGCTGGAAAGCGAGTTGTTCGGCTATAGCAAGGGGGCGTTCACCGGCGCTCTGCGTAATCGCGCCGGACTGTTCGATGCAGCCAATGGCGGGACCCTGTTGCTCGATGAAGTCGGCGACATGCCGCTGTCGCTGCAGGCCAAGCTGCTGCGCGTGCTGCAGGAGGGAGAGATACGCCCGCTGGGCTCCAATGACACGCACAAGATAGACGTGCGCATCCTGGCAGCGAGCCACCGGGATCTGTTGGCCATGGTCAGCGAAGGCACCTTTCGCGAGGACCTCTACTACCGTCTCTCGCAATTCCCCATCGAGCTGCCCGCTCTTCGCCAGCGAGGCGATGACATCGTCGATCTCGCCCGGCATTTCGCCGACAAGGCCTGCGCATTTCTGCAACGGGATGCTCTGTGCTGGTCTGACGCGGCGCTCGATCACTTGTCCGGGTACGCCTTTCCCGGAAACGTTCGCGAGCTCAAGGGGCTGGTCGAACGTGCTGTTCTGCTGTGCGAAGGCGGCCAATTGCTTCCCGAACATTTCACCCTCCGCGCGGATGCAGCCCCTGGTGCTGCCCGCCTGAATCTGCGCGAACGCCTTGAGCAGGTCGAACGCGGCCTGCTGCTCGATTGCCTGCGTAAAAACGAAGGGAATCAGAGCCTGTCCGCCCGAGAGCTTGGGCTGCCCAGGCGAACGCTGCTGTACCGCCTTGGCCGCCTCAATATCAATTTGGGTGAAATCAATGCGTAGGCACGAACGATTTTTTTCCCGCTCGCTTTCCCTCGCGCCAACCGACGGCGCCCTGTGCTCACCTCTGGAGATCCCCTGATGTTCGCTCGTCACCGGCAAGCTGCTCTGCTGACCCTTGTTCTTCTCTGTGGCGTCTCGGGCTGCAGCGGCAATTACAAATTCAACGACAACACCTATCGCCCGCTGGGTGATCCGCAGGCAGCCAACCGCGGTAACTGACCACAAGGAGCACCACCGTGGAACTGGTTTTCGAAATGCTGAGCACCCGGCAGTTTGTGCCTGCGGAGCAATGCCAAAAGACCTTCAGGCAGGCGGGCGGCGTGATCGGACGGTCGGTGGACTGCGATTGGGTCATTCCCGACCGCAGCCGGCACGTGTCCCACCACCACATCACGATCAGCTACCGCGATGGCAGCTTTTATCTCACCGATACCAGCAGCAATGGCGTGCTGAGTGGGGAGAGCAGGGTGCGTCTGCCCAAGGGGCAAGCTGTTCGCATCGAGCATGGCAGTCTGTATGTACTGGGCGATTTCGAGCTGCGTGCCCGACTGATGCGTGAGCCGGCCTCGTTTGACGGTGACGTGGGTCGCACTTGTGCAGCCGGCAGCATCATCCCCGACGACTCGTTTCTGGACCTCGACCCGCTGAGCGCGCTCGACCAGCAGGAACGCGTCCACTCGGACATCGACGAACTGATTTCGCCAGCTGCCGCCATCAAGGACGGTCCACAGCGTGCGGACTATGCCCGGGTGGACATGGAAAGCCTGCGCGTGCCAGAGCTGGTCGAAGATCCTGCAGCACACCCCGCTCCAGCACCCGCGCCAGCCGCTGTTGAGACCGAACGCCAGACCGATGATTTCTGGACCCGGTTTTCCGACGCGCTCGGTCTCGAATTCGACGATCTTGATCAGGCTGCCCGGGAGGCGCTGGCGATCAATGCCGGCCATCTGCTCAGGCAGTGCGTCGGCGGTCTCCAGCAGCACCTGCAAACGCGCAGCGAGTTGAAAAATGAATTGCGCCTGTCGCAGACCACCGTGCAGGGCGCCCAGCGCAACCCGCTGAAATCAGCGGTCGATGCGGGCGAAGCCCTGTCGGCAATGCTGCGTCCTGGCAAACCCGGGCAACTGCCCGGCGAGCTGGCGATAAGCCGAGCCTTCCATGACGTGCAGGCGCATCAGGTCGCCTTGCTGGCCGCCTGTCGCGCGACAACGCGCGCCACGCTGGAGCATTTTTCACCGGAGCAACTCACCCTGCGATTCGAGCGCGACAACCCGCCACTGCTCGCGACCTCCGGCAGTCGCTGGAGAGCCTATGGCCGCTATCACCAGGCGTTGCGTCAGGACAATGACTGGAGCGAACGCCTGCTGGCGCGAGATTTCGCCCAAGCCTATGAAGAGCAGATTCGTCTGATTTCCACCCTCCACACTGATCATCAGGGATGAAGCGCATGTTTCGCCGTACAACTTTCTTTCTACACGCGCTGACCGCGTTGATTGCCGTGCTCATCCTTGCAGGTTGCTCGACGCTGTCGCCGTACTCACACCTCACCAAACTCGACCTCAGGCTTACGGCCAGTGATCAGCTGAACCCGGATCTGAATGGTCGTCCTTCACCGATCGTGGTCCGCCTGTACGAACTCAAACACGCAGTGGCCTTCGAGAACGCTGATTTTTTCAGCCTCTATGAGCGGGCCAGAGAGTCCCTGGCTCCGGACATGGTCGCCACCGAGGAGCTTGAGCTGCGTCCGGGCGAAACGGTCGAGCTCAAGCTCAGTGTGCAGAAGGGCAGTCGCTATGTCGGCGTAGTTGCGGCGTACCGCGACCTGTCACAAGCCTCGTGGCGCTCCACGCTTCACCTCCCGCCGCGAACCGCCACCGAAGTCGATCTGACCCTTGATGAAAGCGGCATTCGGACTTCACTTGAAGCGCTTGCCGAGGCGGTTGACCAGCCATGAATACGCACAAAGTCATCTGGCAGGAGGGCATGCTGCTGCGTCCTCAGCATTTCCAGCACAACGACCGGTATTACGACGACCAGCTGAAAATCCGCACTCGGTTAATGGGTGGCTACGCCTGGGGATTCCTGGCGCTGGAGATCGATCTGCAGTTTCTGAACATGGGGAAACTGGTGATCAGTCAGGCATCGGGCATCCTGCCTGACGGCAGCGTGTTCGAGTTGGGCGGCAACACGCAGTCGCTGGCCCTCGACATACCGCCCAATACCGTCAACACGCCTGTTTATCTGGCGTTGCCGCTGGTCACCGGCAATCACGTGGAAGCCAGGCGACCGGAGCAGTCCGATGTGCTGGCGCGTTATACCGCGTATGAAACGCAAGTCGCCGATTCAAATGCAGGTGATGACGCGATCTGTCAGGTGAGCTGCGGCCGGCCCGACTTCAGATTGCTCCTGGGCGAAGAGCAGAGCGACCATGCTTACGTCAAGCTGAAGATCTGCTCCGTGCTCGACACAACCCCTGACGGCGTGGTCAGTCTCGCCCCGGATTTCGTACCGACTTACCTTCAGTCCCATGCTTCCGCCTATCTTCTGTCGTGCCTGAAGGAAGTCATCAGCATGCTCAGCCATCGGGGCGACAGCATTGCCGAGCGCATCCGCTCCAGCGGCACGGTCGCCAGCGCGGAAATGGGCGACTTCATGATGCTTCAGCTGATCAATCGTGCCGAACTGCTGCTTCGTCACTACCTGGGTCTGGAGCACGTGCATCCGGAAGAACTCTACCGCGCGTTGCTGACCCTGCTGGGCGATCTGGCGACCTTCTCGAGTGACAGCAAGCGGCCGCGCCTGGACAGCCGCTACCGGCACAGCGATCAAGGGGAAAGCTTTCGCAGATTGGTGGAAGCGCTTCGGCAGATGCTGTCGATGGTGCTGGAGCAACACGCCATCGAACTGGTGCTACAGCCGCGTCAATACGGCATCACCGTCTCGCCGCTGCACGATCGCACGTTGCTGGGTTCGGCCTCCTTTGTATTGGCGGCGAGTGCCAATTGCGATTCCGAGGAACTGCGCCATCGTCTGCCCGCGCATTTCAAGGTTGCACCGGTGGAACGTATCCGCCAGTTGGTGAACCTGCACTTGCCCGGTATCAAGCTCACCCCGTTACCGGTGGCGCCGCGGCAAATTGCGTTTCATTCGAAAAAAACCTACTTCGTCCTTGAACTCAGCTCCGAAGACTTGGCGCAGCTGGAGCGCTCCGGCGGATTCGCGTTCCACGTGTCCGGCGAGTTTGCCGAGCTTGAACTCAACTTCTGGGCCATCAGGAATTGAACGCCATGATCAGGGATAGCGATTATCAACAGGACGACAAAACCGTCCTGGTCACTCGACAGGGGCACGGCCCGGCGTCGAAGCCGATGACTGATTCCACGCCGCCGCCGCGCTTCGAGCAACTGGAAGAACGCATGATCTACGCCGCGCACCTGCGACCGGCGCAGACGTTCAATGTCGGCATGAACCCGCTTGTTGCCGCTGCCTCGGAGCTGTTGTCCGAGGTTGTACGGCTCAGAAGCGGTGACATTCCTCACGATATGGCCGCGCTGCATGAGCACCTGACCCACGTGCTGAAATCGTTTGAAGCGCGCGCGCTGCACAACGGTGCCGAGAGCAGCCAGGTCGCGGGCGCCCGCTATGTGCTCTGCACTGTTCTGGATGAGGCCGTGGTAACGAGCGGCCGGGGCAACGAAAGCGAGTGGTCGCAGATGAGCCTGCTGAGCAGGTTTCACCAGGAAACCTTCGGTGGGGAAAAGTTTTTCCAGCTGCTGGATCGACTCTCGAAAAACCCGGTGAAGCATCTGTCGATGCTGGAACTGATGTACCTGTGCCTGTCTCTGGGTTTCGAGGGCCGCTACCGGGTTCAGACCCGTGGCGTGCAGGAGCTCGAGAACATTCGCGACGCGGTTTACCGGCAGGTTCGCCAGCTGCGCGGTGATGCGCCCCGCGAGCTGTCGCCCCATTGGGAAGGCCTGAACCAACAGCGCCGCAGCCTGGTGCGCATCGTGCCCGGCTGGATGATGGTGGGCTTCACCCTGGTGTGTCTGATCGTGATGTATTCGGGCTTCGCCTGGGTGCTGGGCGAGCACCGCAAGGCCGTCCTTCAACCTTATCAGCTGTTCGATCAGCCTGCCGCTCACCCGCAATCCCAGCGGCAAGCGCAAGCGCAATCACAGCCGCAGCCGCAGCCGCAGCCGTAAACAGAGACGTGTGATGAAAAACCTTTTCAAGAAAACCGGCGCGCTTCTGCGTCAGACGTGGTTGTGGACGCTCCTGCTGGTGTTGTTCGTGGCGCTGATGGTCTGGTTCGTCGGGCCGCTCCTGGCGGTTGACGACCGAAAGTTCTGGGAGGGTTCAAGCGCCCGGCTGTTGACCATCAGTTCGCTGTTCCTGCTCTGGGGCCTTGCCATGGTGTATGTCAGCCGGCGTGCCGGGGAGCGCAAGAAAGCGGTCGAGGACAGTGAAGACGGTCAGGCGCGCCTCTTGCGCGACGATCAGATCGACGAGGAGCAGGCTGAACTGACGACGCGTTTCAAGGACGCGCTGAAAACGCAGAAGACCTCAAGCCTGTATCGCGGCCGCAGCGAACACTGGCGCACCGAGCTGCCGTGGTACCTGCTGATCGGACCCGAGGGCAGCGGCAAGACCAGCCTGCTGGAGTTTTCAGGGCTCGAGTTTCCGCTCAACACAGTCGGGCGCAAACTTACCCGCGACACCCGAGGCACTCGCCACAGTGACTGGTATTTTGCCAACAATGCCGTGCTCGTCGATACCCCAGGCCGTTACCTGACCCAGCCGAACGCCGACATCGACCGCAGTGCCTGGTGCACGCTGCTTGATCTGCTGCGCAAATATCGCCGCAACCGCCCTCTGAACGGCGTACTCGTCACGCTCCCTGTCGACACGCTCCTCCACGGCAGTGATCCTGAACTGGAGACCCTCGCGGGACAGGTGCGTGCGCGGTTACAGGAGGTGAATCAGAAGCTCCATGTCGAGGTGCCTGTCTATCTTGTGCTGAGCAAGGCCGACAGCCTTCCGGGCTTCGACGCGTTTTTCGATCAACTGACCCGGGAGGAAAGTGATCAGGTCCTCGGCACCACCTTCAAGAACGGGCAGAGCGGCACTGACGCCGCCATGCTGCGCAACGAATTCGGCGAACTGCTGGTTCGGCTCAACAGTCAGGTGATCACCCGCATCCATCAAGAGCGTGATACCTCGCGCCGTGGCGGCATTCTCGACTTACCCCATCAACTCAGCGGAATCGGCGAACGCGTGTGCGTGTTTGTGGAACTGGCGTTCACGGGCAATCGCTACCAGTTGGCGAGCCAGTTGCGTGGTTTCTATCTCACCAGCGCGCCAGGCTTTGAACAGGACATGCACTCGCCCGCTCTCGGCAGGGGTGCCAGTCCCGGGATGAGCACAGAAACGCTGCCGACACTGGGGAGGGGCCGATCGCGTTTCATCAATCACCTGCTTAGCAGAGTCATCTTCCCCGAGGCTGACCTTGCGGGCCTGGACATGCGCGAGCGCCGCCGTATCCATTGGGCCCAGCGCGCGCTATACGCAGGCGCACTGGCGTCACTCGCGCTGTTCGGCAGCCTTTGGGCCGTGAGTTTTTCCGGCAACTATGAACGCCTGGACAGCCTGGGCGCCCTTGCCAGAACCTGGGCCCAGCAGCGGTCGGCGAACGCGGTCCAGGATGACCTTTTCGCAGCGCTGAAAGTGCTGGACAGCGGCTATGCGGCGACCCGGGTTTTCCCTGGCAAAGAGGATGTCGGTTACCAGACGCGTGGCGGCCTTTATCAAGGCCAAGCGGTCAATCCGGTGGTCGAAAGCGCTTACGATCGCGAGCTTGAACGGCTGCTCTTGCCTCAGGTAGCGACGATGCTGGAGAGGCAGATTGCCGCGAGCCTTGACGATCGCGAGGGGCTCCTCAAAAGCCTGCGTGCCTATCTGATGCTGGGCATGAAAGACCGGCGGGATGCGGCGTGGCTCAAGGAGCAGGTCGCCGCTGCCTGGTCCGATCTGTACCCCGGCAATGCGGCTGCGCAAAACGGTCTGAACGCCCACTTCGAACGGTTGCTGACGCTGCCGTTTGTCCATGGCCTCAATGAACAGCGCGTGGTGCAGGCCCGGCAGGTGCTGCGTGGTGAGTCGCTGGCGAACGTCGTCTACCGGATGCTGCGCGAGCAGGCGGCGACCTTGCCGGATTACAGTTTCGACCAGCATCTCGGGCCGCAGGCAGCGCTGTTCGTCGGCACCGATTATGTGATTCCGGGGTTTTACACCCGGCAGGGCTACGAGCAGTATTTTTCGGTGCACGGCTCCCGGGTGGTGACCGATATCCTGCGGGACAATTGGGTGCTGGGCGAAGGCTCCGGTCTCAGCGACATGGATATGCGGCGCTTGATGGTTGAACTGGAGCAGCTTTATTTCCGTGATTACGCTGATTACTGGGGCGAGGCGGTGAGCGCGGTCGAGCTGCCCGGGCCTTACGATTTTGCCGACAGTGCCGAGCAACTGGCTGGCCTGACGTCGGCCCATTCGCCGGTTATCAATCTGCTCAGGGAAGTACGGGAGAACACTCGCTTCACACCTTTAGCCGAGGCACTGACAAACGCCGTCGATGCCACTGCGCAGTTGCCGGATAAGGGTGGCAAAGCCGGCAAAGTGGCGGTCGCTGCGTCAAGCAAAGCTTCCGAAGCGTTGAGTGCATCCGTCCCGGACACCGCACGCAAATCACTGCAGAACCGGTTCGATCCGCTGCACCGCCTGCTCGACGAAAAAGATGGCCCGACGGCGGACCTGGTACCTGTTCTGGCGGTACTCAATGAGCTGCAACTGCAGATGGCGAGTCTGGGCAGGGCCAGCTCGCCGGAGCAGGCTGCGTTCGACATGGCCAAGTCACGCATGGGCGGACAGCGGGATGCGCTGGGCACTTTGCGTGCGGCATCCAGTCGCCTGCCACGTCCGGTGGGCGCGTGGTTCAACACCCTGGCCGAGGACGCGTGGCGGCTGGTGCTTCGCGATGCCTATCAAAACGTGAACCAGCACTACCAGAGCGAGGTGTACAGTTTTTACGCCAAGGCGATCAGCAAGCGTTATCCGTTCAGCGCCGACAGTGCCAGCGACGTCGCACTCAGTGATTTTCGCGAGTTCTTCAAGGTTCAGGGCGTTACAGACCGCTTCTTCGACGGATTCCTGTGTCCGTTCGTGAGTGGCGAGAAAGGCAGTTATCGTCTGCGCAGTATCGACGGGCAAAGCCTGCCGATCTCCCGGGCGTATCTTGATCAGATGACCGCCGCGCGAGTCATCCGACAGGGGTTCTTCGCCGACAACCCGGCCGAGCCTCAGGTGCAGTTCAAACTTGAGCCCCATACCCTGGACTCTTCTGTCAGTCGGTCCGAATTCAAGCTGGGTGACAAGACCCTTGAATACCGCCACGGTCCGATTGTCCCGGTGTCATTCAAATGGCCCACCGATGCGCAGGCCGGTCGAACCAGTCTGGTGCTCGACAGAATGGTTGGCCGACCCCTGGGTATCGAAGAAAGCTCAGGGCCGTGGTCGCTGTTCCGTCTGCTGGATTCAATGCAACGGGAGGAGCTGACCGGTCGCGACGTGCTGGTACTGAAGGCCGATGTCGGTGGTCTGCGTGCCAGCTACCTGTTGACGAGCCAGCGTTCGCCCAACCCTTTCGACATGAGCGTGCTGCGCAGCTTCCGCATGCCGGCACAACTCTGATGGCGATCGCCGGCCAGTGGCACAGCGCTGCGCGGACCCACAGCGGCAAGGTTCGAGCGCGCAATGAAGATGCGTTTCTGGAGTGTCCAGAAAGGGGGCTGTGGGTGGTTGCCGATGGCATGGGCGGCCATCAGGGAGGCGATATCGCCAGCCAGATGATCGTCGCCAGTCTGGCGGAGCTGCCAGTGCGCGATCACTTCGATGACAGGCTTATCGGCGTTAGGCAGTGCCTGCACTGGCTGAACCGGCGGCTGGGCCAGGAGCTGACCGTCCGTGCAGGCCGACAGGACAGCATCATCGGCAGCACGGTGGTCGCACTTCTGATGGAGGAAAGCCGGGCGGCCTGTGTCTGGGCGGGTGACAGCCGCTGCTATTTGTGGCGCGGCCAGCGGCTGTATCAGCTGTCCCGAGACCATTCCCTGCAACAGCAACTGATCGACGAGCGACAGATGAATGCTCGCCAGGCCTGCGCCTACCCAGGAGCGCACGCCTTGACCCGAGCGGTGGGCGCTGCCGAGCAACTGACGCTGGAGGTGCTGGAGCTTGAGGTGTTTCCGGGGGATGCGTTTCTGCTGTGCAGCGACGGTTTGTATCAGGGGTTGAGTAGCGATGCGCTGGGTCACGCATTGAATCACGTTCAGCCGGAAACAGCGCTCAAGCGCCTGTTCGATGATGCGTTGCGCGGCGCTGCCCGGGATAACCTGACGGCTGTGGTGATTCGCGGATGACCGAGCCCGCGCAATTGATCCCGGCTGAGCATAGGGTGATTGATCCTCCCCCCAATGACCCGCCCGCCGACCTCACCTACTTCGCCTTCGCCCGGTCTCAAAAACCTGAAACGGCTCGGGTACGCACCTCGGCAGGCATGAGCGCAATGCCCGATGTCCTGGCAAGTCGTTACCGCATCGAACGCCTGCTCGGTGCCGGCGGTATGGGAGCGGTTTACCGTGCGCGCGATCTGCTGGCCGAGCAGTACGGAGATCCCGATCCTTACGTCGCGCTCAAAGTCCTCAACGAAGACTTCGCCGAGTCGCCGGACGCCAGCGCAGTGCTCTACAGCGAGTTCCGCCTGACCCGATACCTGCGGCATGACAACGTGCTGCGTGTGCACGGGTTTCATGTCGACACCTCGTGCGCGCGGGCTTTCATCACCATGGAGCTCATGCGAGGCCTGACGCTGGACAAAATGCTCTGTGAGCGGCCGCTGGGACTGCCATGGAAAGAGCTGCGCGAGATCGTTCTGCCGTTGCTGGACGCACTGGCATTCGCCCACGCTCGCGGCGTGGTTCACGGTGATATAAAACCCAGCAACATCATGCTCAGTGAAGAGGGCGTGCGCCTGTTCGACTTCGGTCTTGGCAGGGCCGAGGAGGGCGTATTACCCGGCCTGCCGCATTTGAGTCGCCAGCGCTTCAATGCCTGGACCCCAGGCTACGCTGCCCCTGAAGTGCTCGAGCACCAACAACTCTCGACAAATGCTGACGTCTACGCGGTGGCGTGTGTGATCTACGAACTGGCAAGCGGCAGACACCCCTTCCGGCATCTACCTTCGAATCAGGCCCGTGATCAGCACCTGGAAGCCGGGTTGAAACCGCCACGCCACTTACCCAGGCATGGTTGGCCTGCTTTGCGAACCGCGCTCGCTTTTGACGCCGATGCCCGCAGGATAACGGCCGGGCAGATGCGTGACGCTTTCACCAACCCCTCGTCCTGGGGGTGGTGCAGGAAAATCCGCCCATCTCGGTGAGGCCATCAGTTGTGCGGTGCGAGATCGGACGCCTTCCCGGCTAAAGCCGGTCCTACACTGGACACGATGCTTTGTAGTGGGACCGGCTTCAGCCGGGAAGAGGCCGGTGTGGACTCCATCAGTTTGCGGTGTGACGCCTGACGCCTTCCCGGCTAAAGCCGGTCCTACCCGGTGCGCGTGGTATTGCTGCGGTCACTTTCTATTCAAAGCCGCCCGAGTTTTTCCAGCGCCGCATCCGCCAGGAACGAAGAGCGGCTTTTGACGTTGTGGTCGCGAACATAACGGTCGATGCGCTGTATGACGAACCCCGGCAAGGTGACATTGACCTTCTCGGTCTTGCCCAGATAAGGGGTGATGTCGATCTCGATCATGCCCCAACCCATGTTTGCGTAATCGTCATTATCATGATGCGCTTGAGCCGATGATGGCATCGGCACGGCGTGACCGTCGGCAACCCGTTCTTCAAGACAAATATGGGCAATTTCGACCGCGGCGTTGTAAGCGTCTTCGAACGTGTCGCCAGCCGTCACCGCGCCGGGAATGTCCGGAATCTGTATGCCGACAGCCGTCGTCTCGTCGCCCCATTCGATGGCGATGGGATATTGCATGATGTGCTCCTGCGCTAGGATCAAGTGGGTGCCAGAGGTAATAGACATGCCCGCCTCCTGATGCTTTTGATCGTTCCGATGGGAAGGTCCTTCTTCGGATGCGGGACCGGGATGGAGTTGGGGCTGCACGGATGTGTGTAAAACGTGATGGCTGCCTCTGATTCGAGCCAAGGTCCAGCCCGCGGCCTCTAACTCTGCAATTAATTCCCTGCTTTTCACCAGCAGCTCCCTGTGAAGTGTGGGGCGGATGGTGAAAGTCGCTCGATGTTAGATCAAGGAGGAAGATGTATCTAGAGTTATGAATAATAGAAAGGGGCAGTTCTCTTCAGGTGTCACGACGCCGAGGAGAGCACGGCGGATTCGGTCTGAACAAGTGGCCAGCGATGGGCTGACAGGCAAATATGATCAGCATTTCGCTGGCCGCCCGCTCGACAGCGGCTGCATAAAGGGCAGCGGTTTTCTGACGAAACATCGCCGCGATGAGCGGAATAGAGCCATCCTGCAAAAAAAGATGCAGTTATTTTCATACGCAATTTGCAACACCCGATCGCCCGGTCCCTCTACCCCTCAGACGACACAACCGGGCACGTTGTCGCACCCAAGGCAGCCCGGCTCGGTTGTGCTTAATCGATTCATCTGGCATAAAAAACGGGCTTCGGGCTCGAAAATCTAGAAAAAACATAGATTAATGGGTCGACGATAGCTGCTGTCACGTCTGACCCCCGCGCGCTACCCATCAAGCCAGTTTGCTCGCTGCCCGAAGCGGAAATCTGTGCCACCCATCTGCCTTTCAACCTCATCGAGGCCATTCATTCGGCGCGACCAAACGCCGTGCATCAAAAAAGGAACGGAAAATTGAGCGATCAATCCACTCCGAACACTCCACTCTCACGATTCTGCGAAAAAGTCGGAATTCCCTATCCCATGTTCTGGGGCTTTGTCGGTCTGTTGATCTTCATGATCGGCGATGGCGTAGAACTCGGATACCTCTCGCCCTTCCTCAGTGAACGCGGCATGCCTGGCGACGAAATCGCCATGATCTTCACCCTCTACGGTGTAACGGTCGGGATTTCCTCCTGGCTCGCCGGCGCGCTCTCCAATATCTGGGGCCCGAAACGGGTGATGTTCCTGGGATTGGTCATCTGGAGCGTGTTTGAAGTGCTCTTCCTGATCTACGGATTGCAGGAACTGAGCTACTCGATGATTCTCCTGACCTACGGCCTGCGCGGCTTCGGTTATCCATTGTTCGCTTACGGCTTCCTGGTGTGGATCGCAGCGTCAACGCCGTCCCGCAAAATGGGCATGGCCGTGGGCTGGTTCTGGGTGGCTTACGCTGCGGGCCTGCCGATGCTGGGTTCTCTGGTGGCGAGCGCCGCCATCCCGCTGATCGGCGCATTGCAGACCTTCTGGTTGTCCTTTGCTCTGGTGGTCATCGGCGGCGCGATTGGTCTGATCGGGATGCGTGAAGCCCACGGCATGCGTCGACTGGCGCCCGAGGGTGAGCGGCCGATGGTGTCGATGGCGAAGAACATCACCATCATGTGGACGCGTCCGAAAGTCTCGCTGGCCGCCCTCGTCCGGGTGATCAACACCTCGTCGATGTTCGGTTTTCTGGTGGTCATGCCCGGGTTCTTCATGCACACCGTCGGCTTCACCCTGGAAGAGTGGCTACGCCTGCTGACCATCGTCTTCGTGTTCAACATCATCGGTAATCTGAGCTCAAGCGTGATCAGCACCAAGATCGGCTATCGCAACACGATCCTGTGGTTCGGCGCGGTGGGCAGCACGATCAGCACGCCGTTGTTCTTTTTTATGCCCCAGGCGTTTCCCCACGATTTCCTGATCGCTTCGATCTTCGGTGCCTTTTACGGCCTGACCCTGGCGTGTTTCGTCCCGCTGTCGGCACTCGCACCCGCGTTGGCGCCGAATAACAAAGCCGCCGCGCTGTCGGTGCTAAGCCTGGGGGCAGGGGCGTCCACATGGGTGGGCCCGGCGGTGGTCGCGATTTTCAATGAAAGCTACGGCGTTGAAGGGGTGGTCTGGGCATTCTGCGGCCTTTACGCACTGAGCGCCGTGCTGACCGCCTTCCTGAAAGATCCGGAGCCCGTGCATGACCCGATCCTGATCAAGATCAAACGCCGGATCAAAGTGTTTGCGCCGCGTATGGATTACCGTTGGGCCCATGCCGAAGACCCGAACAAAGACGTAAGCTGATTCCGGTGCTCGCGCGGCGTGACAGTCATGAAAGGGTCGACTGCCGCGCCGCGTGTCTTAATGGGGCGGGGTGATCAATCAGCGACTGCCGGCGGTTGCTCCTTGCTCAGCCCGTCGTTGATCAACACCATGCTCTGCGGTGCGGACAACGCGATGCCCATTTCCCGAAGGCGGCCCAGCACGGTAAACAACAGGTCGCTTCGAGCACTGCCCACCGAGCGCGGGCTGTTGACGTAACCGCTGGCGCTGATGATCAGGCCCGTGTTGGTCAAGTCTTTGAAGGTGACCGAGGGCGCTGGCGTATCGAGGACGGCTTCGTGCTCGGTAAACGCCTGCAACAGCAGTTCGCGGATCTGCAGGACATCCGTTTCCAGCGGCAGCGTCAGGGAAATCCCGACCACGCCCAGCGCGTTGCCCATGGTCACGTTGCGCACGTTCTGAGTAATGAACTGCGAGTTCGGCACGATCACCGTGGAGCGGTCGGACATCTGGATTTCAGTGGCACGCACGTTGATCCGGCGAATATCGCCCTCGACCCCCGCCAGGCTCACCCAGTCCCCGACCTTGACTGGCCGCTCGGTCAGCAGAATCAAGCCCGAGATGAAGTTCTGCACGATGGCCTGCAAACCAAAACCGATCCCCACCGACAGGGCGCTCACTACCCAGGTCAGGTTGGTCAGGCTGATGTGCAGGGTGGACATCACCACCGCAATCACCAGCACAAACCCGATGTAGCCGATCAGGGTCACCAGGGACGCCTGCATGCCGGCGTCCATGTTGGTTTCCGGCAGCAGCCGTTCGCCGAACCATTCTTTCAGCACGCGCACGCCCAGCATGCCGAGTACCAGGCAACCCAGTGCCATGAGAATGTCGCTTGGAACGATGTTCAGGTTGCCCAGGGATTTGTTGGTGACTTCCATCTGGGTGAAGCTTTCGAGCAACTCGCCCGGGCTTGAACCCGAGGGCAGAAAGGCCAGCAGCACGGCGGCCAGCAACAGCAAGCTGCGGCCTACGCCCGCCAGAATGGTGCTCGCCTGGGCCTGATGGCGCGGGGACAGGCCGAGTGCCGAACCCAGTGCCATGCCGCCCGGTTGCTTGGGCGACAGGAGGGTTTCGCAGACGTCGCCGAAGAACGCCACCAGCAGGTAGGCGGTTGACGCGACCACGCTCATCCACAGCAGCTTGACCGCAAGGAAGTAGGCCAGCGTCAGGTACCCGCTCAGCAACGCCAGCAAACTCAATCCGACCCACACGGCGACGACGAAGGGGATCAGCCCGGCGAGGCCGCCCGGACGCTCGATTGCAAAGCGGCGGCGGGTGCGACGGTAGCGCACCAGGCCGAAGAAAAACACCAGGGAAACCGCCAGCGCCGTCAGGCCGTTGACCGCGACGGTCAGCGCCAGGCTGCTGGCGATGACGCTGTTGATCCGCTCCTGGGTGCCGATGACCATCAGGGCCAGGGCCAACACAGGCGGAAAGCGGCCCATGGCCGTGGCAATCTCGTCAGGAATCTTCGGCAGGCGCCACGAGGGGTGCGGCAGCATCAACAGCGCGCGGCCCAGGCCGACGATGAAGGCGCAGAAGGTGATCAGCGTCTGCAGTTGGTCGAGGAGATTGACCACGTCGTTGCTCAGCACTGCATTGCTGGTGATGCCCCAGCGCAGCAGGGAAGTGGCAGTGGTGATGGTGAGCACGGTCGAAAGACCGACGGCCAGGGCCAGGGCGCTGCGGCGCAGACGGCCCTCGGGCAGCCAGCGGACCATCAGGCGGATCAGCAGGCTCTCCAGCAGGCGGCGCACCACCACCCAGATCAGCAGCGCGCCGATCACCACGCTGGCAAACAGCATCCGGTTGCCGGGGGCCAGTGCGCTGGTGAACACGCTGCGGACGTCGTCCAGCAGGCCGTTCATGCGCCTGAGGTCGTCATCGGTCGGGCGAATCAGGGTCGACCAGAACGCCGAGCTGAGAGGGCTTGCCGTGCGCGTGCTGATTTGCGAGTCGAACAGGCTGCGGCGCAGGCTGAAGATCTGCGTGGCCAGGTCCCGTGCCGACTGACTCAAGGTATTGGTCTGGCGTTCGTCGCTGACCAGCGCGTTTTTCTGGGCAGTCAATGCCTTGCGCTGGCTGGTCAGGGTGGGCGCTTCGTCCGGTTGCACCGGGCCGAGAATGTTCAGCTGATCGTTCAGGTGCTCGATGTCGACCGCCTGTTTGGCGATCAGATCATCGGCTTGCTTCTGCACCTGTAATGCGGCCTGGCGCAGGCTCGACAGCAGGTCATCGTTGGCGCTGACGGTGACTTTCTGCCGGATCTGGTCGAGCTGTTCGCTCAGGTCATCCAGGCTTGGCGCCTCGACTTCCGGCGTTGCATCAGGTTGGCTCGCGGCCTGCGGTGCGGTTTGTGGCGCGACCTGCGCCGCCGCGGCCTGTGCGAAAGCGGGCAGGGTGACGCACAGCAACAGCGCGAGCACCCCAGCGTAGAAACGGTTCAACGTGACGTGTTGCATTCGGGTTCCTTTGGGGCGTTAACCGGTTTTGCGAGCTGATCGTTTGGCGCATGTATCGAACGGAGGCGGGGCTCTCGATCATTCGTGCGCGCGGGGGCGGATGATAGCAAGGATTGGGTCGTGACGACTCACGCTCGCTGTCCATTGCCGGCAGTGGTGCGGCTGATGGAAGATCAAGAGCGTCTGCCTGGGGGCAGACTGTTTCGCCTTCGGCGAGTTACTTAATAAAGCCCCAAGTAACCAAGGGCTTGTGCTCCTGATTGGGCCCCTCCTGCGTCGGGGTTCCTTCACTTCGGTCCCGCTCCGTGGGCCCGCGCCGAACGGACATCCATGTCCTGACGGCGCTCTCGCCGCATCCATGCGGCTCGGCCCACTCCACGAGACCTGCGTTCAGCCTGCACCCAAGTCGCGACTGGTGTCGTCTGCACTCGCCGTGTATGAAGATCAAGATCAAAAGCGCATTTAGATCAGATCAAAGGCTTCCCGACTAAAGCCGTCCCACGGTCAAGGTCACCGCCAATCCCACTGCACGCATACGATGCTTTTGTAGGACCGGCTTCAGCCGGGAAGGGGCCCTCTCGGTCAACATCAATTCGTGCTGTGAACCACAGTTGGCCGATACCCCCTTCAGGTCATGTGATATTCACACTTGGCGGCACATGATCGTGTTCGGTGTTAAACAGGGCCCGTCCGACGGACCCCCGTCAATCAAGAGGTAGCAGGATGCCCACACATAACGCTCAGGTGGATCTCGCCCACCGCCCCCGTCTCGCTGATCTTCAGCCCATCACAGCCGATCCGTCATCCCATGCCACCGCGCTGCGATCAACCCCCCAAGGACGGGTCACGCCGGCGTCGCAACTGGAAGGTCGGTCAGGCTACAGCGGCGATTTTCTCGGGGAATTCGTCGTGCCCTGGCCGACGACATCAACGCCGGACGACGTGTTCCCGGTGGGCAATCCGGGCAATCGTCTGGATTACACCCACTTCTCCATCAGCATGTCCCGGAGTCGGCGCATTGCGCTGTATGTGGGCGTGAACATCGAGGGTGGCAGCAGCGTCGAGATCGTACGGAGCCAGGACCCCTGGGCCTACGACGGTCGCCTGCCGGTCGAGGCGCAGATTGGCGACGATCTGTACCGCGACAACCTGCTTGATCGCGGCCATCTGGTTCGCCGGCAGGACCCCAACTGGGGCGCCGAAGCGCAGACCGCCAATCAGGACACCTTCCACTTCACCAACTGCTCGCCGCAGATGTCCGCCTTCAATCAGAAAACCTGGCTGGAGCTCGAAGACTTCATCCTGGACAACACCCGCCGCTGGAAAGAGCGGGCCACGGTGTTTACCGGGCCGGTCCTGCGCAGTGACGACCCGCTGTACCGGGGCGTGCAAATCCCCCGAGCCTTCTGGAAAGTCGTCGCGTTCCTTGGTGATGACGGCAAACCTTCGGCCAGCGCGTACGTGATCGACCAGACCCGCGAGCTGGGCAAGCTGGAACTGATGTTTGGCGCACTGAGGACGTATCGCCGCAGCGTCACTCAGATTGAGGCGCTTACCGGCATCCGTTTTGGCGAGCTGGCGCGGTATGACGGATTTTCCAATGAAGAGCAGATCACTGGCACCCGAATCGAAGCGCCGATTCAGCGGCCGGAGGATATTCGGCTGTAGCGTTGTCCTGCGATACCGCTGCCAGGGGGCCTCTTTTTCTACGGCCATGCCCTTGCGTGCGACTTCTCCTGAAAGCGGCCCGGTCTCAGGTGCCTCGCGTCAGCTGAGTGCCGGGCATGTCTATTTGCACATACGCAATCACACTCACCATGACGATGCAGAACAGCCACTGCAGACGGCTGAGCCCGGCGATCCGGTAGATCGCCTGCAGCGGCTTGCGCCAGCGGTATTGGCGATCCACTGGCACTGCACTTTTGGGTTGCAGCCTGCCGATCAGGCCCGTGATGACGTAGGTGGCCACCCCGAGAAGTCCCAGCCATTTCCAGAGCACAAAGGCCAGGGCCATCACCGGTACGCCGTTGCGGATCACCAGATAACGCCGATTCCGCGTCAGTGTATGGCGTGCGCACCATGCGCTGAAGCGTTGATCCTCATCGTAGAAGTACTCCGAGAATCTGACCCAGTGCTCATACAGCTTCTTGCCCATGTACGTGAGTAGCAGCCCTGTCATCAAGATGAGCGGCGATATGACCACCAAGAGCAGGAGAGGGGCGGGGACGTCGAGTATCCCATTCAGCGCGAGAGTCATGGTCAGAACAATGCCCGCCCGCTGCGTGACGTGGGGCGGACTTTCCGGCCCCACCAGTGCTTTCCAGAACCACGGATTATGGTCCGGGAACCTCCGTGCCCAGTCGGGAAACCGCTTCGTGAAGTCCTCGGATAATTGTTCGCAAGCCTGCCAGTCAGCCTCGGTGAATGTCGCGACGCGTGCCTGCAGGCGTTCCGCAGACGAACCCGTCAGGAACAGCGCAGCAGCATTGGCGCGTGGGTTGGGATGCTCCTCGCCCTGGCGCACCAGCGCACGCAATTCGTCCACCCATTTCTTCTCTTCGCAGCGCCAGAGCAGCGCGTGCCATTGCTCATCAACGATGGGGACAACGGCTGACTCGCTGTCCCAGGCGAACAGTTGCCGGATCCTTTGAAACAAAGCGGGGGACCAGTGCTTATGTTCGAGAAACAGATCGAGCACCTGCACGTGAAGCGTCTGGCGACGCGCTAAATCGCCCAGCCAGCCTTGTCGACTGTGGTGCTCAAGGCACCCGATGAAGCGTGTTTCTTCGCCGGCCGCCATGTATTGCTCCAGCCTGCGGTACAACCCCATGGAGAGCAGATGGCCGAGCCGCTGATGATCGGCGTCCCGCGGGCGAATCTGCTGCCACGGCGTCAGCCACTGGCGGGTTTCAAGGCCCCAATGCAACAGGTTCGGGTGCGCGTCCGGCGCCTGTACGCACCGCATGAACAGCAGGGTCTCGACGGTCGATTCGATGCCCCGTGCGATCGCCTCATTCCACCACTGATCAACGGCAGCATCGTCGAACGTTGCGAGCAGTTCGGCGGCCTGCTCCTGAGCGGAACGCACCACTGGCCGGGTGACCGGCGCAGGCCTTTGCACCAGAGGCGCTGCCGAAACCTGTACAAACGAAGCGTCGCTGCCAACGCCATCGTCGCCGTCGCGCGCCAGTTGCAACGCGCGCTCGTAGGCCTCACGCAGTTGCTGGAACGCGGCCGGGTTTTCGTCCGGACGGGTAATTTTCAGCAGCTTGGCGTATTGGCGTTTAACACTGCGCTCGTCGGAGCGGGCAGGGAGATCGAGAATCTTCCAGCAATCGAACGTCGTGTCCATGGGTCATTGCCACCCGCCATGTTCGAGCTGTTTGAGCCGCTCGTTCAGCTCCGTGCGCGTCTGTCGGATGAGGCGCTCGTCCTGACTGTCGAGGGCGCGCTGAAACGCGCTTGCCCAGTCACCGATCAGTTCGCGGCGCTCGCCCAGGCTCTCTTGATAGAGATGCTCCAGGCGCGCGATCAACAGCGTATTGATCTGCTGATCGCGCGGATGCACCTTGAGCGCAGCGAGCGCTTGCAGGCGCTGGGCAACTTCCTCAGGGCTGAGCACGCCGGGGTTGTTTTCGATCACCAGTGCGAACGCATCGCCAGTGCCGGGAATCGTGACCTGACATTCGAGAATGCCGTTGTTGTCGTAGGTGAAGCGGACGTCAAGATCGACGTTGCCCTTGTTGTGCGGCGGAAGGGGAATCTCCAGTTCGCCCAGAGGAATGTTGTCGCGCACGAGACGACTTTCGCCCTGGAAGATGCTCACCGTCACGCCGGTTTGCCCTGCGTCGGCGGAGTAAACGGTCTTCACCCGGCTGACGGGTACGGTGGTGTTGCGCTCAATGATCGGCAGATAGTGCCCATACTCACGGTGCTGGCCGACCCGTTCTGCGACCTCGATACCCAGGGTGTAGGAACAGACGTCCGTCAGCACGACTTCTTTCAGGGCCGCATCCCGGGATTTCAGCGCCGCCTGTATCGCGGCACCGTGGGCCACGGCTTCGTCGGGGTTGAGCTGGATAGAAGGGAAGCGCCCGAACATGCCCGCCGCCAGTTTGCGCACCAGTGGCATACGCGTGGTGCCGCCGACCAACAGGATTTCGTCGAGATCGCCGATCTGCAGCCTGGCGTCGCGCATGGCCCGTTCGACCGGGTTACGCAGCCGTTCGAGCAACGGCGCATACAGCGCGGCCATGTCCTCTTGAGTGAAGGTTTGCTCCCACTGCTGGCCGTCCACCCGCAGCACGAACGCGTCGCTGCGGACCTGGCCCAAGGCAATGCGCAGGCGTTGGGCTTCGCGATGCAGCGCGTGGGCGATGGATTCGGGGGCGGGAAAGCCTGTCTGGTCGGCCTGGGCGCGAACGAAGGCCTCGGCCAGCAGCCGGTCAAAATCTTCGCCACCGAGGAAGTTGTCCCCCGCACTGGCGCGGACTTCCATCACGCCCTCAAACAGCTCGAGGATCGACACGTCAAACGTCCCGCCACCCAGATCGAACACCAGAAAAGAACATTCCTTGCCGTGTTGCGGCAAGCCGAACGCCAGCGCGGCGGCGGTGGGCTCGTTGATCAGCTTGTCGACCTTCAGGCCGGCCAGCTCTCCCGCGATGCGCGTGGCTTTGCGTTGAGCATCGCTGAAATAGGCGGGCACGCTGATGACCGCCTCAACGACCGTCTCGCCATAGGCGCGCTCGACGTCTTCCTTGAGGCTTCTGAGCACCAGCGCTGAAAGCTCTTCAGGACGGAATATATGATTGCCGAGGGCGGTCTGGTGGGCGCTGCCCATGTGCCGTTTGAACAACGCAGTGGTCAGGGAAGGGTGGGTGTGCAGGCGTTCGCGGGCGGCTTGCCCGACCAGAATCCGGCCCTCATCGTCCAGCCCGACCACGGAGGGGGTGAGCAGCTCGCCCAGCGCGTTCGGCACCAGCACGCTGGCATCGTCTTTCCAGACCGCGACCAGGCTGTTGGTGGTGCCGAGGTCAATACCGACGATCATGGGTGAGTTCCTGTGTGCAGGCTTGGGGAGCCTGGGGCTGCGATAAACGCGTTGGGTGTCATGAATGTTGTCTTCCTTGAGCCTGGGGCGGGTGTGCGCGGATTTGAGAATGATCGGCGTGCAGGGTTCAAGTGCTCATGTGGACGCACTGCGCCGACTGCGTAACATTTCGCAAAATTACAAAATAATAGGATCCAAAGGGAATTTATTTTTGCGTAAGCTATCTAGCATCACGCTTACAGACGGTTCATCGGCATCGACAAACTGCCGTCTGAACCCGAACGCTGTACCGCCCCGAAGCAAGATTTCTCTGCCAACGGCTTTTTTCACTCCCTGGAGATTCCCCGACAATGACCGTCTCATTCAGCCGCCACTGGTTACTCGCCCTCGCACTGCCGCTGCTCCTGACCGCCTGCGGCAGCAGCGAGCCTGACCAGCGCGCCGCGTTCAAGCAGTTCCTGCAAACCCGCATCATCGACAAGCCGGGCGTCCACGTGCCCAAACTGACACCGGAAGAATCGAAGTCCTTCGGCGATTACACCCAGCACTACGCCGTGATCACTGACTTCAACAGTGGTATGGACGCCAGCATGAAACCCCTCAACGGCTTCGTGCAGAAAGGCGCGTTCCATTCATTGGGCGACGTGATTGAGCGCCGCGATGATCTCAAGACGGTGCAAACCGGCGTGAACGATCTGGTCGCACAGCTCAAGCAACAGTTGGCGAAAGCTGACGCCGCCCATGCCCAGCTCAAGCAGCCGGACGATCTGAAAACCGTGTATGACAGCGCCTACGATCGCACGGTGACCGTCCCGGCCAACACGCTCCTGACCGTCATGCCGCAAGTCAATGGCACCTTCGAATCGGGCCTCAAAGTGGCGGACTACGTCGACGCTCACAAGGCGCAGATCCAGATCAATGGCTCGGTGATTCAAGTGACGGACCCCAAGGTCCAGGCTGAATTGAACACGCTGCTGCAGGACCTGAATGCCAAGGCCAAGGTGGTTCAGGAAGCGCAGACACGCATGCAGGCCGTGTTGCTGGGTCGCTGAATCCGGACCTGATAACGGCACCGAGGGTGAGTTATCCCTTGGTTGTGTAAAGCACGCAAAGGGCATCAGACCCTTTGTCCAGGGAAGCAGGCGCGCGCCAGGGATGGCACTCGGCGGCGCTGTGAAAAGGGTCGCCCCATGAAAAAGCTGAAGCTCATCGCTGTACTGGTTTTATTCCCGCTGGCGCTGAATCTGTTTGGGGTCTGGGAGCTGCAACGCAGCACCGAGGACCGCCAGGTCTACGCGGGCTATCAGGCTGACCTCAATGAAGCGCGTCCGGAGCTGCAAGCCATTGCCGCCAAAGGCGGTTCGCGCCCAGTAATGGTCGACGTCGGCGACGGCGAGAAAATGGAAGTCAACGAGGCGTTGGCCCGCGTCGCCGGGTTGCAGGACGAACTGGACACTCTGCTGCCGCTGAGCAACGTCATGGTCTGGCTCGCAACAGGGGTCATCGCGCTGGGATTGCTGGCTGCCCTGGTGGGCGGGCTTGGCTTGCTGGGCCTTAACTGGGCGGGCCGGCGCGCCATGCATTCGCGGGAACAACTGCTGCATGGCTTTACCCGTGTGACCAAACTGCTGCCCTTCGTTCTGGTAGGGCATGTGGTGGTCATGGGGGCTGCCATCGCCGCCATCGTCGCCTTCGAGGCGCTGAATCTCTGGCACGCCGGGCGACTCTCCGCCGGCGAAATGAAATTCATGTTCGCTGCCATGGTAGTTGTCGCGGGTTGCCTGTATTCGATTTGGCAAATGGGCACGCAGTTGCGCGTCATGCTCAACATGTTCCAGCCCACGCCGATGGATGTGATGGGAGAGGCCGTCACCGCCGAACAGGCGCCGGTGCTTTGGGCTTACGTCAACGAGCTGTCCCGAAAACTGGGCGCACTGCCGCCGGATCACATCGTGTTGGGCATGGCTGCCGGCTTTTACGTCACCTCCGGCGACATCGCCCTGGCGCCGGCCAACATCACCTTGAAGGGCCGCACCCTGCATGTGCCGCTGGTGTATCTGGGCATTCTCGATGAATCCGAGACTACTGCCGTCATCGGCCACGAGCTGGGGCATTTTGCCGGCGCGGACACCGAGTTCAGCATGCGCTTCGTGCCGATTTACCATGGCATCGAGCGCAGCCTGGTGGTGATCGGGCAGACCCTGGTCGACAGCGAATGGCTGCAACGGGCGACCCTGCACCCGGCGTTCATGCTGGGTGCCTACTTCATGGAAAGCTTCGACCACGCGGTGATGCACTGGAGCCGTGTGCGCGAGCTGGAAGCCGATGCCGCCGGTGCGCAGCTGGCGGGCAATCTGGCGGCCGCGTCGGCCCTGGTGCGTATTTCCGCCATCGATCCGCTGCTTCAAGACCGCCTGGCCACTCATATCGCCCAAGCCACTCATGTCACCCCCGAGCAGAGCGCCGTTCAGGATCTGCCCACGGCACTTCTGCATGAGATGGCTGCGCTGCCGCTGACCCTCCCTGAAGATGAAATGGCCACGCAGCTGCCCCACCCGTCAGACACCCATCCTTCGAACGGCGAGCGCGTGGCGTCTCTCAAGGTGTCCATCGACGATGCCGTGCGCACGGGCACGCGGCCCCTGGATGCACCGCAAGCCTGTGCGGCGATGGATCGCTACTTCGCGCGGCCCGAGGTGTTGCGCAGCCGCCTGACGGACGATTATCTGAGCCATCATGTTCAGCAGGACGCTGCGATCGTGGAGATGTTGCGCACCCACGCCGACAACGTAACCGGCGACGTTGCACTGCACGAAGGGGCGCGCTTGCGGGGTCAGATCCTGCTCGGGTTCAGTGGCCTGCTGGCGGTGGGGGGATTGATCCTGCTGCTTGCACCGCTGCTGTTTCCAGGCGTGGCACGACGTGATCCAGAGCCGTTTTTTGTCGGTGGCGGCATCGCTCTGTTCATCATGATTTGCATGCTGCCCTTTGGGTTGCGCCTTTTCAGGCGTGCGTACAAGACCGCGCTGCTGCTGACACCGGATCACCTGGTATTCGCCAACCTCAAGCAGCCGCTGGCTACTCGCGATATCGCCGATTTCAACCTTCAGTTCGGCAACGGCGTCATCCTGACTGTTCAGCTTGAAGACGACGCGCCGTTGCCCGAGCTGACCTCACGCTCGTTTTTCGCGCCCGATGTCGTGCTCAACAAGAAGAAACGATGGCTGATGCTGCCGCTCATTCAGTTCTGTCGCGATAACAAAAAACTCAAGGCTCCTGAACTGGCTGAACTGATCGCGAGCTACATCGACGCCGGTGCGGCGCGGCATTTGCTGCAGCAGCGGTTTGAGCAGGATAGAGAATTGAAGGCCGGGTGAATGGCGGACTTCCCGGGTACCGCGATCCCCGGTAGGACCGGCTTCAGCCGGGAAGACGCCGGTGTGACCACTGCACATGGCGCGGTGAATCACCTGGCGCCTTCCCTGCTAAAGCCGGTCCTACGAAACGCACGCGACCCCACCGCTCGTCACCTGTCCCGTCAGATGACCCGCCTTTCACACAGCATGCCCATACTGCCCCCGTCTCTTCATTCAAAACGGAGCACGTTATGACACTGCAATTCAATGTCCGGGATTTCGGCGCTGTTGGCGATGGACATACCTCTGACACCGCGGCCATTCAAGCCGCCATCGATGCGGCAGCGAAAGCCGGCGGCGGCGACGTTTACATTCCTGCCGGCACCTGGACCCTGACCCCGGGCGGAAAGCCCGCCGACGGCGCGCTGATGCTCAAAAGCAACGTGTTCATCAAGGGCGACGGCATGGGCGCCACGGTGCTCAAGCTGGCAGACGGCACCGATCAGACGGTCACCGGCATCATCCGCTCGGCGAGCGGCGAGGCGACCCACGATTTCGGCGTCAGCAACCTCACCCTCGACGGCAACCGGGATGCCACCAGTGGCAAGGTCGATGGCTGGTACAACGGCTTTCTGCCGGGCCAGCCGGGTCAGGACTCCAATGTCACGCTGTCGGGCGTGGAGATTCGCGATTGCTCGGGCTACGGCTTCGACCCCCACGAACGCACGGCGAACATGCTCATCGAAAACAGCGTGTCCCACGGCAACGGCCTTGACGGGTTCGTCGCCGACTACCTGATCGACAGCACGTTTCGCAATAACCTGGCCTACGACAATGACCGTCACGGTTTCAACATCGTCACGACCACCCACGACCTGGCGCTGCTGAGCAACGTCTCCCACGACAATGGCGGCGGCGGTATCGTCGTCCAGCGCGGCAGCGAAAACATTCCCTCGCCGTATCACATCACCATCGAGGGTGGCGAGGTCTACGGCAACGCGGCTGAAGGCGTGCTGGTGAAGCTGTCTAATGGCGTTGACATCAGTGGCGTGGATATTCACCACAACGGCACGTCCGGCGTGCGTGTCTATGGCAGCACGGACGTCGAAGTCCGCGGCAATCTGATCCACGAGAACGCGCAGAAAGCCGGCATTCCTGAAGTGCTGATCCAGCCGTTCGACGATCGCGGCGGCGTCTCCGGGAAGGTTCATCCGTCTGACCACAACACCTTCGCCGACAACATCATCACGGGCGGCGACAAAAGCACTTTCGGCGTGGCGGAGGAGAGCGGCCAGTCAGGCAGCAATTCGGTTTATGGCAACACCTTCGCTCATCTGCAGCAGGGTTTGGTATCGCTGCAAGGCGCGGGTGACCACGTCGGGACCAACCCCGTGCTGAATGCCATCGACGGCGGCAGTGCCAGCGATTCCCTCGATGGCACGGCCAAGGCCGACTCCATCAATGGCAGGGACGGGGCAGACACATTGAACGGTGGGTCGGGCGCGGACCTGCTGTGGGGCGGCGCCGGCCATGACCGATTGCTCGGCGGCAGCGGCAACGACACCCTGATCGGCGGCGCCGATGCCGACGTGCTGTTCGGCGGCGCAGGTTCGGACCTGTTCCGCTTTGCCTCGGTGTCCGACAGCTACAGGACGGCGACCGCCAGCCATGCCGACCGCATCGGCGACTTCGATGCCGCTCACGACACCATCGATGTCTCGGGCCTCGGCTTTACCGGATTTGGCGACGGCCATGACGGCACCTTGAAATTCACCACCAACGCCGAGCACACCCGGGTTTACCTGAAGGACCTGGACGCCGACGTGCAAGGGCATCGGTTCGAACTGGTGCTGGACGGTGATTTCAAAGCCGGTCTCCCTTCAAAAGCGATGATATTTGCCGACGCTCCGGCGTCGCTGGCCAGCGCCTCAACCACAGCGGATGCCGTGTCGGTGGCGCTGGTAGGCGTGGCTCAGGATCATCCGGAGATTGGGGTGGTTTAACGCAGCTTCAGGTCCACGTCGGCAACATGCCGTGATGATCTGAGACTGGCACGCGCCGTGAGGCAATACTCACGGCGTGATGCCAGCCGATTCCCGCACCCAATTCCCGCACCAACCTTTGCATCCTCATGACCTTCCCGCTAAAGTCGGCCTCCGGGCGTCTGCTGCGCCTGCGGTCCGCGCGAAGGGGTTTCCCAAGGCAAGCGTTTCCCCGATCATTCATTCCAGCTCCCGGCTTGTCGGCGGACCGAGCCCTGTAAGGAGTTGGCATGCCTGCCACTAATGCGTCCCGTCAACACGGTCTGCTCGATCTACCTGCGCTGCGCAAGCACGCAAAACGTCTTCTCAAAGCCCTGAAAAACAACGAAGCGGACGACGCCCGAACGCAACTGCGCGCGATGGGCCTGTCGGGCCCGGACTATCGGCTCGCCGACACCCAATGGCTGGTGGCCCGCGAGGCGGGGTTCGCCAGTTGGCCCAAATTGATCGCCCATGCCGACGCCGTCGCGTTTGCCGCCCGTCATCCGGACTTCGCGGCGACGGGTGAAGCACAGGTCCAGCACTGGCGCTGCGGCAACGACATCGAGCGTAGCCTGCGGGTTGCCGGCTTTGCAGGGTCGTTCCATATGTTCGACGACCCCATGGTCATGGGCCCGGTGCCCGCGCTGCCCGACGATGAGTATTGGGCGGTGCGTGCCGCGTTTGCCGAGCAGGCGTTTGGGCTGTCACCCCGTGACGCCGAGCAGCGCCAGGCGATGCAGCGTGACGCGTTGGCACGCCTGAATGCCGACAGTGAACTGGTGCTGTGGTGAGAGGGCGATGCGTACGATCAACTGTTTCTGGTTCGACTGCTGGCGAGTCTACCCAGCGTGCCGCGCAGGCTGGAGCTGATCGAGATCAATCGGGTGCCCGGCGTCGAGCGATTCATCGGCATCGGGCAACTCGACCCGGACGTACTCGCCTGGCTCTGGCCCCAGCGGCGCGCCATCGGTGAGGACGCCCTGGCACTGGCCCGGCAGGTATGGGCCGCCTACACCGCCCCCGATCCAAGTCGCTGGGCTGAGCTCGCGGTGCAACACCATTCGGCGCTGCCGCTGCTCGGCCCCGCCTTGGCGAGGCAACTGCAAGAGCTGCCCGGCGCCGAGGATGGCTTGAGCCTGACCCAGCGATTGATCCTGCGCATTCTCGCGGAGAAAGGCGAGATGGCAGCGGGCAAAGTGTTCGGTCACTTGATGGTTAATTATGAGCCGCTGCCGTATCTGGGCGACATGATGTTCCATGCGCTGCTGAGACCTCTCATCGATGCACCGCAACCGCTGCTGCACGAACAACCGGGCAGCGAGTGGCCCAAGCGCCTAGTCCGGCTGACGGCGCAGGGTGAGCGGGTAGTGCGCGGGGACTTGAACGGGCTTGATCTTGATCCGGCAGAGCGTTGGGTCGGCGGTGTGCGGATTGTTGCCGATCGCTCGCCCTGGGTGGTCAGTGCAGAAGGGCGGGTGTGGCGTCGCTGACTACGCCGGAAACGCCAGCAACTTCTCCATGATGATCGTCCGCTCCTCGCCATGGTATTCATCGCGAATGGTTGAGTAGCCAAGCGACCGGTAGAAGCCCTCGGCCGTGATGGAAGAGGGCACGCGCAACTGACTGACGCCGTTGATGGCGGCGGCTGATTCAACCACCGCCATCAACGCGCGACCGGCGCCTCGGCCTTGGCAGGCGGGGGCGACGAATACGCTGCGGACGGTGGCCTGATCGAGGCTCGCCGTGGCAATGATTTCTTCGCCGTGGGTCGCCACGTACACCTGCCGCTGCGCCAGCAAGCGCAGGATCGCCGACGGGGAAAAACTCAGTTCCACCTGCGCAATGACGGCGGCGGAATAGTCCTGGCGATTGGACTCGCGAAGGGCGGCCACGATGACGCGGCTGATCGCGGTGGCGTCCTTGTCCGTTGCCTTGCGGATCGAGCAGTTCATGGGGCAGTGCTCCTGGCAAAACTGAAAAACACGACGATCCTCTTTGGGCACACCATTCGCAGCGTCAATGAAGGAATGGCGCGCCTCTCTCCCTTCTTACGCCGCCGACAAATGCTCATAAAGAATCGTCGCGCCAACCAGCATCAGCACAATGCCGCCGATGATTTCAGCGCGCTTGCCCACCACCGTGCCCAGCACGCGGCCCAGCATCACGCCGATGGTCACCATGACCGTCGTGGCGACACCAATGGCCGCGGCAGCCACCAGGATATTCACGTTGACGAAGGCCAGGCCAACGCCCACGGCCAGCGCATCGATGCTGGTGGCGAAAGCGGTCACGGCCAAGATCAGGAAGGAGTGCTGATTGGGTTTTTCTTCTTCGGCGTCTTCATGCTTGAGGCCGTTGTAGATCATGTGCACGCCGAGCACCACCAGCAGGGTGAAGGCGATCCAGTGATCCCAGTTCTTGACGTAGGACGTGGCGGCCTGGCCGATCAGCCACCCGATCAGGGGCGTGATGCCTTCGATGACGCCAAAGATGATGCCGGTGCGCAAGGCTTCTATGAGGCGGGGCTTGTGCAGGCTTGCGCCTTTACCGATGGCCGCTGCGAAAGCGTCCGTGGACATGGCCAAAGCAAGAAGAATGAGGGAAATCGGGTTCACGGTTATGTTCCAGTCGGGCAATGAGTCAACGACGCAGCCACACGCCCGACTTTAGGCATGGATGCATCGTTGGTCTCGCCAACCCGAAGGTGTTCGTGCCACGGCAGGCCGCCGAGAATGTTGACACGAACGCTCTGTGACACGGGGTCCAGAGCAGGCTACTCCCCAACAAGGGCCGCCACTATAACGCGTGAATGTAAAAAAAATGTCGGCGCCTGATGATTTTGTTCAGCGAATCAGCACACCGCTCAACCCGCTTCCGACGTGGCGATACAGCCCAGGATTCTCAGATACAGACTCACCGTCGTCCCCGCCCCGGGCGCTGTTTCGATGCGCGCGTCACCGCCCGATTTGATTGCGAAATCTTTTACCTGAGCCAGCCCCAGCCCTGTGCCTTCGCCTGTCGCTTTGGTGGTGAAGAAAGGCTCGAACACCTGGCGCGCGACCTCGGCAGGCATGCCAGGGCCGTTGTCACTGACGCTGACCACAAGGTAATCGCCCTGTTGCAGCGACAGATCATCCTCCACATGCACCCAGCGGGTGGACACCCGAATCTGGCCGGAACCCTTCAGCGCATCACGGGCATTGCTGAGCAGGTTCATCACGACCGCGTGCAGTTGGGCTTCGACACAGAGGACGCCCCAGCCCCATTCCGCCAGATCGAAGTCAAGATCGATGCCTTCGCTCATCGAATGGCGCATCAACGGCTGCGCGGCGTGGAGGCGTGCGGTCACATCGATGCAGATCAGTTCAGGGCCGTCACCGCGCACGCTCGACATCAAATAACTGATGAGCTGCCGGCCTTGTTCAACGGCCTGCAGGCCGGTCTCGGCGAAACGCTCGACGTCCACTGGCCTCCGGGAACGCAGGCGGGTCAACTGAAACGCAGCGCTGACGCTCTGCAGCAGGTTGTTGAAGTCATGGGCAATGCTTGCGGTGAGCATGCCCAGCGAGGAGATGCAGCCGGAATTTTGCAGCAGCGGGGTGACTTCGCTCGGGTTCTGCTCGGCTTGCTGGAATTGATCCTTAAATTGCGCCAGCTGCCGTTCACGTTGTTTGCTCAGCAAGCGGGCTTCCAGCAGCGCCGCGGCCTGCCGGGCCAATGCCTGGAGGGCGAGGGATTGGCGTTCGCTCAGCTGACGGGCGCATGTGTCGATCACACAAACGGTCCCTAACGCGACGCCGCTGTCCGTGACAATCGGCGCGCCTGCGTAGAAACGAATGAAGGGCGGGCCGAGCACCAGAGGGCTGGAAGCGAAGCGAGGGTCGAGGGCCGCGTCTTCGACGACCAGCACTTGCACGGGATCAAGAATCGCATGGCCGCAGAAGGCCAGATCCCGATGGGTTTCCTGCACCCCGAGGCCCACGCAGGCCTTGAACCACTGGCGCTCCCGATCGACCAGCGACACCAACGCAATGGGCGCGTCGCACAAGGTGGTGGCCAGTAGAACGATGTCGTCGAATGCCTTTTCGTTGGCACTGTCCAGCACGTCCAGGTGTTCGAGCGAGAGGACACGCTCTTCCTCGTTGAAAGGAAATGGGGCGGGATGGTGGGCCATCGATAGTCTGCGCCGGGAAATAAACAATCGCGCATGATGCGCTGTGGCCCGTCGCCCGGCAAGGCCATCGCCCTGTCGATGGTCGGGCCGGGCCGTTAACCTCCTTTTCAAGCACGTTTCGCAGTCGCGCCGTTCCAATATCGAGGCCGCGTGCCTGGGAGTGGCCGTGACTGGCCATGTCGGTTACCGGTGGGTTGACGCGCCGTATCAGGCTGCAGCTGTCTTCAAAACCCCGATGCAACCGATTCGATCATGCCCCTGAACCATTCCTGAGCGGGATTCCCATTGCCACGACGATGCCAGATGAGATGAAACGTGATCTCCGGCAGCGCGACCGGCGGCGGGAACAGGACCAATTTCCCTCCCGACGGCGAGCTGAGGGCGATGCGTTTCAGGACGGTGGCAGTCATGCGGGAAGAGGCGATGATCGCCGGCACCGCGAACATCTGCGGCAGCGTCAGTGCCAGGGTGCGTTGCTTGCCCAACTGAGCCAACGCCTGATCCACCAAGCCGTGTCGATCACCCTCGGGCGAGACCAGTACATGGGGCAGCGAGAGGTAAGTGTCCATGTCCATGCCGCGCAGGGCTGCCGGATGGCCATGGGCGACGAGGGTGACGAAAGCGTCACGCAGAATCGGTCGCGTGAAAATGCGACCGTCTTGATGGCTGGGCAATACACCGATTGCCGCATCAATCACTCCCGCATCCAGCATGTCCACGGCATGGTCGCGGTCATTGACTGCGTGAACGTTGATCGACAGGTGTGGCGCGTGTTCGCTCAAGGTCTGCAGCAGCGTGGGGAGCAGCACGAAGGCGGGATAGTCCGACAAGCCAAGGTTCATTGTGAGCACGGCATCGGCCGGGACAAAGTCAGGCATTTTCACCAGGGCGGCTTTTATCTGGCTCAGCGCCTCGGCGACAGGTTGGCCCAACTCACGGGCACGGGGCGTTGGAAGGAGGCCGTCAGGGCTGCGCAAAAAAAGCGGATCGCCCAACAGCGTGCGCAAGCGCGAAAGCGCGGCACTCATGGCCGGTTGGCTGACGCCGACCTGAGTCGCGGCGCGTGTCACGTTGCGCTCGTTCATCAGGGCATTGAATGCGGCAAGCAGGTTCAGATCGATGCCATGAAAATCCATAAATCAAATAAACCTATATACGAGCCATTTGTTATACGGATGGTAGCCCTGCGCTCACACTCTCGCCATACCCCAAGCCGAGAGCAACCTTATGTCTACCGCAGAACTTGCCACCCGCCTTCAAACCGAACGGCAGGCCGTTGAGACCCTCTACCGCGCGTTCAGCGAGAACAATCCCGACCTCGTCGACAGCGTGCTGGCTGCCGACTGGGATGACATCCCCCTGGCACCCGGGCAAGGCCCAGGCCCCGAGGGCATCAAACCGATTATCCGCAGCCTCGCCGACGCGTTTCCGGATGTGCGCATCGTCATCCACGACATGGTTCAGGCCCCTGGTCAGGTCGCCGTACGGGCTGAAATAACCGGCACCCACCTCGGCGAGCTATTTGGCATCGCCGCCACGGGCAAACAGGTGAGCTTCCGTTTGCATGAGTTTCACGCACTGGAGAACGGGCGGGTCGTTACCACGTGGCACATGGAGGACTGGTTCGGTCTGTTCCTGCAACTCGGTCAATTCCCTCAAGCCTGAGCAACGAAGAGAAAGCCCTCATGAAAACAGCGTCCATTTCTGTATTCGGCGGTCCTGAGGTCGTCACGCTGCACAACCTCGATCTGAGCAAGCCAGGCGTTGACGAGCTCCTCGTGGGCGTCGAGGCCGCCAGCGTCAACCCGCTGGATCTGAAGATCATCGCTGGGTACATGCAGCCGGTCTTTCCGGTTGAGCTGCCATACACCCCGGGCACCGATTTCAGCGGCATCGTCAGCAGCGTCGGTGAGCAGGTGAGCCACCTGAAACCCGGTGATCGCGTGTTCGGCCGCAGCACCCCCACTGCGGGTGGCGCCTTTGCCCGGCAGCTGATAATCGCTGCCACCGAGCTTTGTCTGATTCCGGCTTCCATGAGTTTCGAGCAGGCGGCGGCGCTGCCGACGACCTTCGGCACTGCGCAGCAGGCGTTGTTTGAGGTGGGGCAATTGAAGCCCGGTCAACGCGTCTTGATACATGCGGGCGCGGGCGGTGTGGGCAGCATGGCGGTGCAGTTGGCGCACGCGGCTGGCGCTTATGTCATCGCCACGGCTTCGGCGCGCAACATCGAGCGGGTGAAAAGCCTGGGTGCAGACGAGGCGATCGATTATCGCACCGAGGATTTCACCACCCTGCGTGACATCGACCTGGTGCTCGACACGGTCGGCGGCCCGACGCTGGAAAGCTCCTGGTCGGTACTCGGCAAGGGTGGACGGATTGCGACCCTCGTGGAGTTCGACATCGAATCCCGCGAAGACCATGCCGGGGAAGCCGTGTTCTTTGCCAGCGCCACCCCCTATCTCCAGGAGGCGGTGCGGCAGTTCAGTGCAGGGCAATTGCAGGTTGTGACCGACTCGATCTTCGCCCTGGACGAGACCCGCGCCGCACTGGAGAAAGTCGCCACCGGGCATGCCTGCGGTAAGGTCATTATCCGTACGGCCCATTGATTCAGTGGCGTCATCCATGTCACGACACGCCGATGGCTCATAGGTTTGGTGTTCGCGGGCACGCGCAGCCAAAGCATGGGGTCATGAAATCGAAGGCTGTAGACGGGAGTGGCGGCTGGATGGTTGCAGCTACACCGATGCGGATCTTGAAGTCCTATAACGAGTGGGTTGATGCGGATCACCGGCGCTAAGCGTTGAACGAGGGGAACGCGCATGAGCCGTTCCCCTCGTCGCACCCCGCCTGTTAGCCGAGGGCAGCCTCGCTGGCCATGCCCACGAGGGTCACTTCCTGCGCCTGCGCAAAGATCATGTCGGAGTTGCGCAGGTCCAGGGTCCAGTCGCCGGTGAGGGCGATTTCGAAGCGATGGCCCTGAGCGTCCGCTTCCACATCCTTGAGGTAGGTGCGGTCCAGGTCGTCGTTATAGATCATTTTCAGTGTGGTCCCGGTACCGTCACCGAAACCCGTGTAACCCAGCGCCGACACGTCGATCTTGTCGTTGTTGTTGGCGAACCGGACAATCAGGTCCACGAAGCTCTGGCTGTCGGTGCGATAGCTGTCGCTGGCTGCCGTGTAGCGGAACACGTCAGCGTCATTGATGCCATCTCGGCCATAGACTGAAAGGTTCGGGTCGTCGCCGCCGCTCAGCAGGTCGGCACCCGCGCCCCCGATGATCACATCCGAGCCTCTGCCGCCATCGATGCGGTCGTTACCGGCCAGGCCGTAGATGACCTCCGACATGGCACTCCCCGTGATCACGTCCTTGCCAGCCGTTCCTTCGACGGTGGGGGCCGTGAACACCAGATTGTTACTGTTCAACTGCCCCGTCAGGTTGCCTTCGAGCGCCAGTTCAAAGCGCTGCCCGTCGACATTGGCATCGAAACTTTTCAGGTAAGTGCGGGTGCCGTCAGCGTTGGCCTGGATGGCCAGCGTGCCATTGTGGCCGTCGCCAATGCCGGTGAAACCCAAAGCAATCAGGTCTACGCGGTCCTGGGAGGCGTCGAAGTCCAGAATCCGGTCGCTGCCGGTTTCCGTAGCGGTGCGGTAGCTGTCGCTGATCTGGCTGAAGCGGAAAATGTCTGCGCCCATCCCGCCTGTCAGTACGTCACGGCCACCGGCGCCTTGCAGCACGTCGTCACCGCCCAGGCCGCGGATGATCTCTGCCGTGTCGTTGCCAATCAGGTGATTGGCCTCGCTGGAGCCGTCCACGTGGTATTGGCCGTCCTGGCTGCCAAAGGTGGTGTCCAGGCTGCCATCGGCGTTCAGTCGAGTGATCACGTCGCCGGCGATAAGGATCTTGCCATCGGGCTGAACGATAGCCGAGTGGGCATAGGCGGAGTCCCCTTGGGGCACCTGAAGGGTGAGCTTGCCATCACCGCTGAAGGAGGTGTCGAAGGAACCGTCCGCATTCAGCCGCAGCACGTTGAAGGCGGTACTGTCATGACTCTCGCCGGCAATGATGATCTTGCCATCGGCTTGCACGGTGATCGCGGCGCGGTAGTCCAGCCCCAGGGCGGTATCGAAGTACACCACGCCATCCACGCCAAACGTGGTATCCAGGTTGCCGTCGGCTGCAAGTCGCTGAACGGCATACACCGGATCGCCCGGGTCGTGTGGCCCCTCGGAGCCCACGTACAGCCAGCTGCCGAGTAAGACGCTGCCGTCGGGCTGCACAACGGTGGCGATATTGCCGGTGCCGTAATAGCCGGTCGGGTTGAGGACGAGTGTGCCGTCGACACCGAAGTTTTCCGCCGGCGTACCGCTGCTGTCCAGCTTGAAGACAACTGCTTGCGAGGTGCCGCGAGCGCTGACGTACACCGAACCATCGGCTGTGGCGTAAATCGCCATTCCATCGGTGCTGATCGGTACATCGAGGGCTGCGGCGCCGCCTTTGCCGAACGTGGTGTCCAGGGTGCCATCGAGGTTGAAGCGTTCGACTTTCAAACCGCCAAGCCCAGGCTGCGCCGACAGGACTTTACCGTCGGCCTGCACGGCCATGACGTAGTAAGCCTCATCTTCCGGATCCAGGCTGGCGGGCACGAGGGCAATCCCGTCCTGGCTGAAACTCCTGTCCAGGCTGCCGTCGCTGTTCAGGCGCACCGACGTGAAGCTGCCGCGTGTTCCGTAGCTTTCATCGCCCGGCGAGCCTGGATAACCAATGGCGGTCTGGAAGCTTTCGCCGCCGACGAGGATCTTGCCGTCCGGCTGAAGAATGATGCTCCAGGTTTGATCGGCCCCCGTGGAGGGGTCCACTTGCACGGTGCCCGGGCCGGTTCTTACGGTGTAATCGATGGTGGGCTTGCTGTCTCTTGAAGCCATGACATTGTCCTTTTGACATGGAGCTTGATGGGATTTGAAGGCGCCGAGGGAATGACGCTCAGGGGTTGACCGTGTGGGTTTCAATAAATGCGAACGAGGTTCCCTGTCGGCAAAAAACCGTCAGGCTGCGCGAGAGCGGGCGGCTCAACAGCTTTGGGCTTCGCTCGGTCCACGTCTCGAGCGCATCACACGATGGGCCGCTCACCCTGTTCACATTGCTTAAATATTGCTGTGACACAGTTTCATGTCGCTTGATCAAGCATCCAGCAGAAACGGACAGCTGACCCAGGGATTTCGGGCGGTTGGCCGGTTCTGTCAAAGGACTCATGAAATGAATGTCACTGTCTTAAGCGCAGGATACGCAGGACTTACCCAGGCTCGATGCCGCCGCTGGGCGATAGCCCAATGACGGTGCTGATCACCGGGGTTGCGGGATTCATCGGCTTTCACATGGCCAGAACGTTGTGCAGCCAGGGCGTTCAAGTGGTGGGCATCGACAACTTGAACGATTACTACAGCGTCGATCTCAAGCGTGCCCGACTGGCGCAGCTCGAACACTTCCCCTCTTTTCAGTTTCAGCCCATCGACATCGTCGACCCACACGCGTTGCTCGGGCTGTTCAGCGCGTCCGGGTTCAGTGAGGTCATTCATCTGGCGGCGCAGGCCGGTGTTCGGTATTCCATCGACAACCCGGGCGTGTACGCCGACGCCAACCTGGTCGGGTTTCTCAATGTCCTTGAAGCCTGCCGCGCGTATCCCGTGAAACACCTCATTTATGCGTCGAGCAGCTCGGTGTACGGCGCCAACACCAAGATGCCGTTTGCCGTGGAAGACGCCGTTGAACAGCCCGTTTCCCTGTACGCCGCGACCAAGCGCGCCAACGAGCTCATGGCCTACAGCTACTCGCATCTGTACCGGATTCCTGCGACGGGCCTGCGGTTTTTTACCGTCTACGGCCCCTGGGGGCGGCCGGACATGGCGCTGTTCAAATTCACCCGGGCCATCCTCAAAGGCGAGCCCATCGATATCTACAACGACGGCGAGATGGCGCGCGATTTCACCTACGTCGACGACATCATCGAGTCGATGACCCGGCTCATGCCGCGGCCCCCGCCGCTCATGGACGGGGTCGCGCCGTGTCAGCTGTTCAACATCGGGCGAGGGGCGCCGGTGAAGCTGCTCGACTTCGTGCAGTGCCTGGAGGCGGCGCTGGGGATTCAGGCCCGGCGCAACTACCTCCCGCTCCAACCGGGGGACGTGCTGCAAACCTGGGCGGATGTCTCCGGGCTGGCGAAATGGATCGACTTCAGTCCGCAGGTTGGGCTTGAGCAGGGCGTGGATGAATTCGTGCGCTGGTACGGCGACTTCTATTCCTGCGACCAGAGCAAACAGGCCAGACAATCAAAACAAGAGGCGCGGTGGGCGTGATGAGTGAATCGGTGTTTGTGTCGGTATTGATCCCGGCAAAAAACGAAGCGCAAAACCTGCCTTCGTTGCTCAATGAAGTACGCAGCGCGCTGGCCGGGGAGCGCTACGAGGTGTTGGTGGTCGACGACGGCAGCACCGACGACACGCTGCGTGTGCTGCAGCAGATCAAGGCCTCAGGATTTGAGCCCCTGCGCATCCTTCACCACGGGGTTTCCCTCGGGCAGAGCACGTCGATCTGGCATGCCGCCCAGGCCGCGCGCGGTGAGTGGCTGGCGACCCTGGACGGCGATGGCCAGAACGACCCCGCCGACTTGCCCGGCATGCTGGCGCTGGTCCGCAATGCCGGGCAGGGCACCGACCTCAACCAGGGCCAGCCGGTGAAATTGGTGGCGGGGCATCGGGTCAACCGGCGAGACACCGCCAGCAAGCGCTGGGCGTCCCGCTTCGCCAATGCTTTGCGCAGCCGCCTGCTCAAGGACGCGACGCCCGATACGGGCTGCGGGCTGAAGCTGATTCATCGAGCGGCGTTTCTGCAGCTGCCTTACTTCGATCACATGCACCGCTTCATTCCCGCGCTGATCCAGCGCCATCACGGCCGAATGATCGTTCATCCGGTTCACCACCGTCATCGTCAGGCCGGCGTTTCCAACTACGGCAATCTGGACCGTGCGCTTGTGGGCATCCTCGACCTGTTCGGGGTCTGGTGGCTGGTGCGCCGCACGCGACTCAACACCCGGCCCGAGGAGATGAACGGATGAATTTCACCCGCGAAACGCTCTGGCTCACGGTCGGATTTCTCGGTCAGGCGGTCTTCACCGGCCGTTTCGTCTTGCAATGGCTGTACAGCGAAATCAAGAAACGCAGCGTGATTCCGGTGGGCTTCTGGTACCTGAGCATGCTCGGCAGCGCGTTGTTGCTGCTCTACGCCATCTACCGCGAAGACCCGGTGTTCATCATCGGTCAGTCATTTGGCTTCGTGGTTTACCTGCGCAACCTGCAGCTGATCGCCAAACACAAAGACCTTAAGGAATAGCCGGTGGGACGTGTTCAATCTCCCGCGTGGCAGTGCGTGGCGCTGGTGGCGCTCGCGCTGCTGCTGGTCGGCGCCGGCTTTGGCATCCGGCAGCCGCTGAATGTCGACGAAGAACGGTTTCTGGGCGTCGCGCTGGAAATGCTGCACAGCGGCAGTTGGCTGATCCCCCATCGGGCCGGTGAAATCTACGGCGACAAACCACCCTTGTTCATGTGGACGGTCGCGGTGTTCACCTGGCTGACCGGTTCGCCGTCGCTGGCCCTTTTCATCCCGGGCCTGCTCTCGGCGGGAACGGCCACCGCGGTGTTGTACGACCTGGGCCGGCGCCTGTGGTGCCGCAGGGTGGGTCGCATCGCCGCGCTGCTGTTTCTGGCGACTTACCAGACCTACAGCATTCTGCGCACCGGCCAGATCGACAGCTTCCTGTGCCTGTGGGTCGCGCTCGGCTTCTACGGCATGGTCCGTCATCTGCTGCTGGGACCGGCGTGGGGCTGGTTCTACGTCGCGTGTCTGGCCATGGGCCTGGGCATCATCAGCAAAGGGGTGGGTTTTCTGCCGGCATTGATGCTGGTGCCCTACGTCTATGCCGTCCGAAAGGGCTGGCCGGGTGTGACCGTCATGCCGGGGCAGGGGCTTCGCTGGGCGGCCGGTTTTCTGGTGGTGCTGGCGGGATGTGCGGTCTGGCTTGCCCCGCTGCTCGCCACCGTCTGGCTCAAGGGTGGCGTTGACGAAGTGGCGTACCTGAAGGAAATCCTGTTTCACCAGACCGGTGGCCGCTACGCGTCGGCCTGGGATCACCGCGAACCGTTCTGGTATTTCCTGACCGTCATTCTCCAGTACTGGCTGCCGCTGGTGCTGGCGTTGCCGTGGCTGGTGCCCGCCTGGCGTCGCCAATTGCGAAAGCACGACGCCCGGATCTTGTTGTTGCTGGGCTGGGTGGTCCTGGTGGTGCTGTTTTTCTGCCTGAGCACCGGCAAGCGCAAAATCTATATCTTCCCTGCGCTACCCGGCCTGGTGCTGGCCGCCGCGCCGCTGATTCCGTGGCTGCTTCGCCGCTGGTTTGGCAATCGTCCGAAGGCCCGCGCTGTGTTTGGCGTGGCGGTGGTGGCATGGTTTTGCCTGTGGTTCGGCCGTGGCTTCGTCGAACCGTTCACCGACGGCCCCAACCCCCACAAGGTGCTGATGAGCGAAGCTTCCCGGGTGACCGACGGCGCTGAACTGGTGCTGGTCGGCTGGCGGGAAGGGCACTGGCTGTTCGCCCGCCAGCCGGTGGTGCATTTCGGGTTTGCCGATCAATCCGCCGTCGAACACGCCGCGCTCTGGTTGCGCACCCATCCATCCGCCTTTGCCCTGGTGCCCGCCGCCGAACTGGAGCGCTGCTTCGTGGCCGACAAGGCTCGCCAGTTGGGATCAACGTCGAGGGCCGAGTGGTTGATCGTCGGCGCCGACGCGGACAATGGTCGTTGTCAGCCGCCGGCGCCCGTGCGCGCTTATCGCTTCTCGTGGGGTTCTGACGCGCTGTAGGCCCGTGGCGCGCACGGGCCCTTGGTTAGAATCGGCAGCTCGGCGTCTCTACGGATCATTCACCGCCGTTCAAAACACCCCTTGAGATCCTCAATCAAGCCTGGCCCGGTCGGCACCCAGCCCAATCGCGCCCGGGTTTTGCTGCTGTTGCTCGACATATCCCGTCCCACAAAGCTCGACAGCCAGCCGAACTGCGCCATCGCCTCGTCGGCTGGCACTGAAACAACGGGCAGTCCCAGGCCTTCACCCAGGGCTTCGGCGATGAGGTGGAAGGGGATGTGGCTTTCGGCGGTTGCATGATAGCGAGCGCCGGGTTGGTGTTTTTCCAGCGCGAGTCGGTACAGCTGGGCTGTGTCTGAAATGTGCGCGGCGGACCAGTGATTCATGCCTGCGTCGACATATGCGGAGACGCCGGTCCCCCGCGCGTGCTTGATGAGTTCGGTGACCAGACCCTGTTTGACCGTGTCGTGGATCTGCGACAGACGCATCACCACCACGTTGAGGCCGCGTTGCAACAGCGCCTCTGCTGCCCGTTCCGAGGCGGCGCGGGGATTGGGATGCTCGGCATTGAAATGATCCTCATCGGCAGGCTCGCCCGGTGCCGACGAGCCCATCGGTGTGGCCGAAGTGATCACTAACGGGCGCTGCGAGCCGTTCAGCGCTTCGCCCAGTGCGGCGATGGCCCGCGCATCTTTCTGGCAGTTGTCGACGAAGTGGGCGAAGTCGTGATCGAACGCGGTGTGAATGACCGCGTCGCACTGCTCGGCGCCGAGTCTGAGGCTGGCGAGGTCTTCGAGGGTGCCGTGATGGGGCTCGGCGCCGATGGCGCGCAATGCGTCGGTGCCCGCTTGAGAACGGGTCATGCCCAGCACCTGGTGACCCGCGGCGAGTAGTTCCCGGGCGACGTGGGAGCCGATAAAACCTGTGGAGCCGGTAAGAAATACGCGCATTGCAGAAAACTCCTTTTGCTGAAGCCGGCAGGATGCGCGTAACGTTTATCCGCCTAAAAGACGTGACGTTATCAGGGTATAAAAACCAACAGGATCATCATGGCCAACCCCTCTGCTCATTTGCTGGGCACGTATCTGAAGGATTGCCGGGCGCGCCTGGACCCCGCCAGTTTCGGCTTTTCCGGCCGACGACGGACACCGGGTCTGCGCCGGGAAGAAGTCGCGCAGCGCGCCAATATCAGTGCGACCTGGTACACGTGGCTGGAGCAGGGGCGGGGCGGGGCACCCTCGGCGCAGGTGCTGAACCGGATTGCGGAAAGTCTGCTGATGACCGAACCCGAGCGCGAGCACCTGTTCATGCTCGCTTTCGGCCATCCGCCGGAAGTGGTCTACAGCGCGCCCGACGGGGTGACGCCGCGACTGCAACGGGTCCTCGACACCCTTGCGTTCAGCCCGGCGTTTATCAAAACGGCAACATGGGACGTGCTGGCCTGGAACACCGCAGCGGCGGCGGTCTTCACCGATTACAGCCTGCTGCCGGTGGGGCAACGCAACATCTTGCGCCTGATGTTCTGCAACCCGCGCGCCCAAGCCCGCCAGGCTGACTGGAACGCGGTGGCGCGGTTCATCGTTGCGGCCTTTCGGGCGGACGCGACCCGCGCCGGCGCGGCGTCCGAGGTCACCCGGCTGGCGGAAGAGCTGTGCACCCTGAGCCCGGAATTCGCGGTGCTGTGGCGAGACAACGACGTGCGGCTTCAGGGCGAAGGCACCAAACGCCTGCGCCACGACCCCCATGGCATCATTGAGCTGGAATACTCGAACTTTGCGGTGGACGGGCGACTGGATCTGTCGATGATCGTCTATAACCCGGTCACCGCCGCCGATGCCGATCGCGTACGGGCGGTGATCGAAGACCAGTCCCGGCTGAAACCGGAGCTTTCTGTGGGACTGGCTTTAGCCGGGAATGCTTCGGCAATCACACTGCAAAATTGATGGCGTACGCGCTGGCCTCTTCCCGGCTGAAGCCGGTCCCACTGACACCGCGCGCCCCCTGTGGGACCGGCTTTAGCCGGGAATGCGTCGTCAATCACACTGCAAAATTGATGGCGTACGCGCTGGCCTGTTCCCGGCTGAAGCCGGTCCCACTGACACCCCGCGCGTCCCGTAGGACTGGCTTTAGCCGGGAAGGCGTCGGTAGTCACGCTGCAAAATTGATGGCGTACGCACTGGCCTGTTCCCGGCTGAAGCCGGTCCCACTGACACCGCGCGCCCCGTAGGACTGGCTTTAGCCGGGAAGGCGTCGGTAATAACACCGAAAAATTGATGGCGTACGCGCTGGCCTCTTCCTGGCTGAAGCCGGTCCTACCAGGGGTAGGCGGCGCATCGCAAATGGAGGGTGTTCAAACCGCCTCGGAAGGGTGGATCGCTTCAGGGGTGGATTCGGTCGTGGCTTCAGCATTGGCCTCAGCCAGCTTCAACCGGTCGGCCTTGCTGACGTAGGTGTCTTTGTTCTTCGGCGCCAGTTTGGCACTCGCCTTTTTTGCGTTGGCTCTGAGGATCTGGTTAAGTTTCTTGCGACGGTTCATGCCTGGTTACCCGGTGTGCAGATGCTGGACGGTGAAAAGGCAGGCAGTGAATCAGATCGCCGCTCAATCTGCCACACGCGTCTGCCACTATTGCCCCAATCGGGGACAAGGCGTCAGCGCATACCGACCCTTTCCTTTAAAGAAGAAACCGCAGAGAACCACGATGGATCTTGAAGACAGCTCATACCTGACAACCGTAGAGGCACTGGAAGCGGTGTATGGCCCGATCGCGCCGCCATCTCTGATCAAAGAAGTTGACCACATTCACCCGGTTTACCGGCCCTTCATCGACGCCGCGTCCTTCGTGATCCTCGCCTCGTCGGGCGCAGGCGGCCTGGATGCCTCGCCGCGGGGCGATCAGCCAGGCTTCGTGCACATCGAAGACAGCCAGACGCTGTATCTGCCAGACCGACGCGGCAACAACCGCATCGACACCCTGCGCAACATCGTCGAAGACCCGCGAGTGGCGCTGCTGTTTCTCGTACCGGGCGTCGGCGAAACCCTGCGCGTCAACGGCACGGCGCAGATCTCCATCGCGCCCGACCTGCTGGAGCGTTTTGCCGTGGACGGGAAGCCGCCGAAGTCGGTGCTGCGAATCACCGTCACCAGCGTGTATTTCCAATGCAGCCGGGCGGTGATCAGGGCAGGGCTGTGGGATGCGTCCAAGCAGGTGCCGCGCAGCGCGCTGCCGACAGCGGGTCAGATTCTCAAGGAGGTTTCGAAGGCAGCCATCGACGGCGAGGCCTACGACAAGGCGCTGCCAGGCCGGATCGTCGACACGCTTTATTAGGCCAGTCGTTCCGTGCAAGGGGCAGCCGTGGGACTCGGCCGGGGATGGCTCGCCGACGCGTTGCGCCTTACCATTGATGCCCGTCTACGATCAAAGCGACGACATGCCGTGAACATCAACTTCGACCTCAATGACCTCCAGGCTTTTCGTGCGGTGGTTGAAAAGCAGGGCTTTCGCCGGGCGGCCGAGTCCATCCGCATCACCCAGTCGGCACTGAGCCGTCGCATCGAAAAGCTGGAGTCCGCCCTGGGGGTCAAGCTGTTTGAGCGGACCACGCGAAAGGTCTCGTTGACCAACGTCGGGCGAGCGTTTCTGCCCCAGGTCGAACGTCTCCTGGACGACCTGGATCTGGCGCTGCTCAGCATCGGCGACGGCGGCGCCAACCGCAGGGGCACGCTGACCGTGGCCTGCGTACCGTCTGCGGCCTACTATTTCCTGCCCCATGCGATCCGCAGCTTTCACGGGCAATACCCGTTGATCAACATCAGGCTGATCGACGTCTCGGCCAACGAAGTCAGTGCAGCGGTGGCGTCAGGGGAAGCCGATTTCGGGGTGAGTTTCACCGGCAACCTGGCGCCGGAAATCGAGTTCAGTCCGCTGCTCGAAGAGCACTACGTGATTGCCTGCCGCCGCGACCATCCGCTGGCCGTCCTCGACACCGTCACCTGGGCTCAGGCGTGCGAACACGACTGCATCACGCTGGATAAATCTTCGGGCAATCGTCTGGTGCTGGATCGCGCGCTTTCAGGTTTTCAGCCGGGCAGGAACAGCGTCTGCGAAGCACGCCACGTGACGACGGTGCTTGGCCTGGTCGAGGCGGGGCTGGGCATTGCGGTGGTGCCGTCCATTGCGATGCCGATCTCTGCCCACCCGATCCTGGCCAAAGTGCGGCTGGTGGAGCCGGAGGTGATCAGGCAGATGGGCGTGCTGAAACGCCGCGGACGCACATTGACGCCCGCGGCACTGGAGCTGGAGCAGCGGATTCGCGCGCTGCCCGGGACGTTACCGCGGGACTGAGTCCAGGCCGGTCTCGCGAATGCTCGCCTGGGCGTCGGGGGACGACAAAAACTTCAGCAGCTCCTTCGCTTCAACGGGGTGATCGGCATTTTTCGGAATCCCGGCGGCATAGCGGGTCACCGATTGCACGTCTTCCGGAATCTTGCCGACGAAGGTCACGCCGGGGATCGGCAACAATTCGGCGACCTGCTGGAAGCCCAGCTGGTAGTCACCCTTGGCCACGACGGAGGCCACCGGAATGCGCTCGATCATCTTGCTTTTGGGCGCCAGCTGCGGCTGAACGCCGAGCTTCTTGAACAGCTCTTTCTCGATGTAGACGCCGCTTGCGCTGTCTGAATAGGCCACTGACTTGGCCGCCAGCAGGGTGTCTTTCAGCTCGGCATCGGTGCCGATGGCAGGTTTGTCGGCGCCGGCCTTCACTACCATGCCGATGCGCGAGTCCGCCAGTTCCACACGCGAGGCGGCGTCGACCTTGCCCTGCTTGATCAAATCATCCAGAGCGTAGCCCACCATAATCACCACATCAGCGTGCTCGCCGCGACTCAATCGGTTGGGGATGGCTTCCGCCGCTTTACCCATCGACGGGCCGAGCACCGTTTTCAGCGTGTTGCCGCTGTGCTCTGCGTATTGCGGCCCCAGGTGTTGATAGGCGGCAGTGAAGCCGCCCGAGGTCATGACGGTCAGCGCTTCGGCGTAGGCAAGGTTGCCGTAGGCGCAACTGGTCAGCGCCATAACGCAGAGGGGTTTTAGTAAAGAGTTCATGACAGGGTCCTTCAAGCAGTGGCAAGTGACTGAGTGGCGAGACGGCGGTACAGCACCAGCGTCGCGGTAAAGGCGCACAGGGCGGCGAAGATCATCCAGTAGGCCGGCGCGGCCTTGTCCCCGGTCAGGTGAATGAGCCAGGTCGAAACAGCCGGCGTGAAGCCGCCGAAAATTGCTGTCGCCAGGCTGTAGGCGAGGGAGAAACCGGCCACGCGCACCTCCACAGGCATCATTTCCGTGAGCGCGGGAATCATCGCTCCGTTGTAAATGCCGTAGAGAAACGAGAACCACAGCAGCACTTCGAGCATGTGGGCAAAGGTCGGCGCCTGGGCCAGGAATGACAGCGCGGGATAGGCCGTCAGCAGCGTCAGCAATGACATCGCCAGCAGCAGCGGCTTGCGCCCCAGTCGGTCACTCAGCGCGCCGCCGACGGGCAGCCAGAAGAAGTTCGACACCCCCACCAGCAGCGTCACGATCAGCGCATCACTGGTACTGAGCTGCAGCACCGAGCGGCCGAAGGTCGGTGCGTAAACGGTGATCATGTAAAAGGCGGTGGTGGTCATCGCCACCATCAGCATCCCGAGGATGACCACACTGGCGTTGCCGAGGAGGGTTGCGAACACTTCCTTCATCGTCGGGCGGTGTTTGCGCGTGGTGAACTCCGCGGTTTCTTCAAGGCTGCGGCGCAGCAGGAAAATGAACGGGATAATCAGGCAGCCGACGGCAAACGGAATGCGCCAGCCCCATGCCGACAGCTCGGTCGGGGCAAGCCATTGATTGAGGCCGTAACCCAGGGCGGCGGCGACAACGATGGCCACTTGTTGGCTAGCCGATTGCCAACTGGCGTAGAAACCTTTGCGCCCCGGCGTTGCCATTTCGGCGAGGTAGACGGACACGCCGCCCATCTCTGCACCTGCGGAGAATCCCTGCAGCAGCCGTCCGAGCAAGACCAGCGCCGGTGCCCACAGGCCGATCGTGGCGTAACCCGGCACCAGGACAATCAGCAAGGTGCCACTGGCCATGATCGCCAGGGTCACGATCAGACCGCGACGGCGGCCGACATCGTCGATGTACGCGCCCAGCAGCACGGCGCCCAGCGGCCGCATCAAGAACCCTGCACCGAAGACAGCGAAGGTCATCATCAACGAGGCGAACTCGTTGCTGGCGGGAAAGAAAGCGGAGGCGATCTGGGTGGCGTAGAAGCCGAAGAGGAAGAAGTCGAACTGTTCAAGAAAGTTTCCGGAGGTGACCCGGAAGACCATTCCTGCCCTGGACTTCCCGGAGGAGGTCTGGCTTGGCGGTTGATGCATGTTGTTCTCCAGCGTTTTTTTTGAGTTTGTAAGCGCTTGTAACTGGAGATTCTGTGGCAATTTTCAGACGACGATAATCGTTATTTTTTCATCCTTTGATGCATGGATCGGATCAATTGCGAGGTCGTGGCGGGTGCTCACAGGCTGGAAAGGCGTCGGCAGCCGTGGTCTACGGCCGCCGACCGGAATTGTCAGCGGGACTGTGTGCCTTTGAGCATCAGCTCTTCAACATCCGGCTGAACCTGATTCACCGCGCCCAGGTATTCAATCAGCTCGGCTGCCCGACTGCCGCGCAATCCTGCGGTGGTCAGGGACTTGTCGCGCACGTAGGTGTAGAGCCCGGAAACGGCGAACGTCTTGAGCTGAGCAATGTGCTTCGACTGTTCAGGCAGGGTGTTCTGGAACACGTCGCTCTGGAAAAAACGACGACGTGCCAGTGGCGACTTGAACGCGATTTCCATCACGGCCAGTTCGGCGCGGGCCGGGTTGGCAAAGTGCGCGACGTTGGGCGCAGGTGGGTGCTGGCCATCGTTCTCGAAGGGTTCGCAGAGGTGCATACAGACTTTCACCACTTCATCGGACGCTGCCAGCAGCGGTCCCAGATCTGACTTCAGGTACGCGTGCAGCTGCGCCAGGGTTTCCCGCGGGCTGAAGTGGATGTGAATACGGTCGAAGGTGTCGGTGCCGTTGAACCGCTCATCCGCCAGCGAATTGGTCAGCGTCAGCGAGCCTTGGGGCAGGGCGTAGGCCAGGGTTTCGTCGAACATGTTTTGCTCGTCCGAAAACAAAATCGGGCTGGCCTCCTGAAACTGCTTCTGGTCCGCAGCGGACTCGAAACCGATCTCCACCCCACCGTCCAGTTCGTAATCCTGAATCTCGCTGATGCCCTCGGCGAGGGGCCAGAGGTGCGCGTCCTGCTGCCGGGAAAAGTGGTGCTGGATGTACAAGCCAAGGCCCGGAAGCCGCGAGCACAGCGGGCCGTGGACGTCGCGCCAGTAATGGGCGAATACGTCATGGGGCACGCGCTCCCGTCGTTTGACGGTGGTGTAGCTGTTGATCTCGATCATGGGGCACCTGTCAGTCGGGAAATGTTCATTCGTAGTGATCGGATGCAGGTGCCGCTGCAGGGTTCAACGTTTTTACCGGACGTCGTCGGCAGGCCTACTCGGAAGCGACCTGCGTGACGCGAATCTCCGTCAGCCCGAGCTGGCCGGCCTGTTCGATGATTTCATCCGGTTCGGCATCGGCGTTGGGCATGATCAGGCTGTTTTCGCTGTCGCCGAAATGCAGCTCAAGCAGGTGCATCGCGGCGTCGCTCGCTGACAGTTTCGGCTGATTCAGGTCGAAGCGATGATTGCGGGGTTCAGCGTTGAAGCGGTAGTCGACTGAATAGATGGGCATGCATGGCTCCATAGATGAGAAACGCTGGTCGGGTTACTTGCCGTTTTGTTTGTGCCTGACGTACATCACCGCCGTGCCACTGGACGCGGGTCTGGCTTGCAGCTCGAACGCCTGCGGGTAGCCCTTGATCAGGTCACTGAGCTTTTTGTAGCCATGGGTGCGCGGGTCGAATTCCGGTCGCAGCTTGGTGATGTTGGTGCCGAGGGCGCCGAGCTGCACCCAGCCATCTTCGTCGGCGATGTCGTCGAGAATTTTTGCGATGAAGCTGATGGGCGCTTTGGGCCGTTTTGCCGTCTCGGTCGCTGCGGGTTTGGCCATTTCTGACTGCGCGGGAGCGTCGAGCGTTTGCTCTGCGCTGGCGGCGGCAATCACCTCTTCGCGGAGCAGTTCGATGTAGATGAATTTGTCGCAGGCCGCCACGAACGGTCGCGGCGTCTTCTCTTCTCCGAAGCCGATCACGGTCAGGCCCTCTTCGCGCAGTCGCGAGGCCAGGCGGGTGAAATCGCTGTCGCTGGAGACCAGGCAGAAGCCATCGAAGCGGCGCGTGTACAGCAGGTCCATGGCGTCGATGATCAGCGAGCTGTCGGTGGCGTTCTTGCCTTTGGTGTAGGCGAACTGCTGAATGGGCTGGATCGAGTGGTCGAGCAGGACCTTCTTCCAGCCGCCGAGCTGCGGCCCGGTCCAGTCGCCATAGATGCGCTTGACGCTGGCGACGCCGTATTTGGCGATTTCTTCGAACAGGCCTTCGACGATGGCGGCGGGGGCGTTGTCTGCATCGATCAGAACGGCGAGGTGTTTTTGAGCGTGGCTGGAGGGGTTGGTGGCCATGGATCTTCCTTGGCAGGGGAAAGCCACACCATACCTGCAAATCCTCATCGCAAACAGGCAACCCATTCTGTCTGCTGCGGCTCGGTTGTTCATTCATCGAGCCGCTGGCGAGGTAGGACTAGTCCGGCACGGGCGTGGGCAAGTCTGTGCCGCTGTGCCATGCGTGGAGGTTGGCCATGACCAGATCGGACATCGCCTGCCGGGTGTCCCACGTGGCGCTGGCCATGTGCGGGGTGAGCAGGAGGTTATCCAGATCAAGCAGCGCATCGGCGGGGTGCGGCTCGTTTTCGTAGACGTCCAGCGCAGCGCCCGCCAGACGACCTTCGGCCAGGGCCTTTGCGAGGGCGATTTCATCGACCACGCTGCCACGGCCGACGTTGATCAAATAGCTCCTCGGTCCCAGCGCCTCCAGCACCTGCGCGTCCACCAGATGATGGGTGCTGGCGCCGCCACCGACGGCGACGACGAGAAAATCCACCGCCGCAGCCAGTTCAACCGCCGACGCGTAATAGGTGAACTCGACGTCCTGAGGCTGGCGCCCGGTGTAGGCGATCGACATGTCGAAGCCTTGGGCGCGACGGGCGATGGCAGCACCGATGCGGCCCAGACCAATGATGCCCAGTCGCGCCCGGCTGACCTTGCGGCTGAAGGCGATGGGGCCATCTGCCCAGGCGCCCGAGCGGGTGAAACGGTCGGCCACCCGCAGATTGCGCGCGATACCCAGCATCAAGGCCATGGCGAAATCCGCCACGTCTTCGGTGAGCACATCGGGGGTGTGGGTGACGCGGATGCCACGTTCCCACGCCGCCGCCACATCGACGCCGTCGTAACCCACGCCGAACACGGCAATGACTTCCAGCGCAGGGAGGCTGTCGATCAACTGGCGGCTGACGGTGGATTCGCCATTGGCGACCATGGCGCGGATGTCGGCGGTCGATTCGCCGACGCCGGTGCCATCCTGATCGGCTTCCACCACCTCATAGGTCACGTTGAGCGCGTCGTCGAGCATGGCCGGTAAACGGGCGATTTTAAGGAGCCTTGGCTTCATCTAAACCTCTTGGGACAGGCGCAGCAGCGGGAGCAGTTGCGCGGGCGGTGACCGGTGCGGCACGGGGCGCGCGGGCCAGGAACAGTCCCAGCACACCGCCAGCGACCAAAGCTGCGGAGACCAGCAGCAGCGCGTAGTCGTAGCTTTGCGTGGCGTCCTTGATCCAGCCCATGACCGGCGGCAGGCCAAGGCCGGCGATGTTGGCGATGGAGTTGATCAGCGCGATGGACGCCGCAGCGGCAGCACCCGACAGGTATTCGGTGGTCGTCGCCCAGAACACCGGCGTGGCGGCCCAGTTCAGACCGACCGCCACCACCAGCAAGCCGTACGCCAGCCACGGGTTGCTGGTCCACACCGCCAGCGCCAGCAGCACACCGGCCGTCATGAGCGGCAGCGCCAGGTGCCAGCCGCGTTCGCCCTTGCGGTCGGAATGGGTGCCGTTGAAATACATGAACACACAGGCAAACAGGAAGGGCAGCGCGGACATGACGCTGACGGTGAACGATTCCTGGCCGGACACCGACTTGACGATCAGCGGCAGGAACAGCGTGATGCCGATGGTGCCGAACGCCTGCAACAGCCAGAACAGGCTCAACAGCCAGACCTGACGGCTGCGAAACGCGGTCTGCCAGGCGGCATGGTGGGAGATCGGCGAGCTCGCTTGCTCGGCAGCAATGGTCCGGCTCAGCCATTCCTTCTGATCGGCGTGCAGCCAGTGGGTGGTCTGCGGCGAATCCGGCAGGTAGCGCAACACAACGATCCCGAGGATCACCGCCGGCAGGCCTTCCAGCAGAAACAGCCAGCGCCAGCCGCTGACGCCGAAATACCCGTCCAAGTGCAGAAACGCCCCCGACAGCGGCAGGCCGATCACCGACGCCAGCGCGGCGCCGATGTAGAAGAACGACATGGCTTTGGCCCGATCGGTCTTCGGGTACCACTGCGACAGGTAGTAAATGATCCCCGGCGTAAAACCGGCCTCGGCGGCGCCCAGCAACAGGCGCATGCCGTACAGCTGATTGGCGCTCTGCACGAAGGCCATGCCCGCAGCGACGATGCCCCAGGTGATCATGATCCGCGCAATCCAGCGCCGCGCGCCGACCCGCGTGAGGATGACGCTGCTCGGGACTTCGAGAAGGATGTACGTCAGAAAGAACAGGCCCACGCCGATGCCATACATGCGAGCGGTCAGGCCCAGCTCGGCATTCATCTGCAACGCGGCGACGGAGATGTTCGACTTGTCGATGTACGCGACCATGTACAGCAGCATCAGGAAGGGGATCAACTTGAGGTTGAGGCGCTTCATGGTGCTGGCGTGCAGGCCCGAATCCATTAATGGCTGGGGCATGGGATTTCCTGTTGTTTTTATATAAGGAGCTGCGGGAAGCGAAGACGTCCCACCATAGACGACATATCCTGATACCTCAATATGTGATTATCCGTCCCATATAGTGGGATCTACCGAGTTGAGGCTGATCCGAGATCTCGAGCAATGCGCAGGACGTGTGGGAGTGAGCTTGCTCACGAAAGGGCCGGGGCATTTGGTCACTTTCTCTGCGGACTGAAGATAGCCTTCGCGAGCAAGCTCGCTCCCACAAGATCGAGGAACGGCTTGAGATTTCGAGTGATGGGCAAGGCGTGTGGGAGTGCTCCCACGGGATCGCGGAACGGCTTGGGATTTCGAGTCATGCGCAGGACGTGTGGGAGTGAGCTTGCTCACGAAGGGGCCGGGACATTCGGCCACTTTCTCCACGGACTGAAGATAGCTTTCGCGAGCAAGCTCGCTCCCACGGGATCGAGGAACGGCTTGAGATTTCGAGTCATGCGCATGACCTGTGGGAGTGAGCTTGCTCACGAAGGGGCCGGTACATTTGGCCACTTTCTCTGCGAACTGAAGATGGCCTTCGCGAGCAAGCTCGCTCCCACAAGATCGCGGAACGGCTCGAGATATCGAGTGATGGGCAATGCGTGTGGGAGTGCTCCCACGGGATCGCGGAACGGCTTGAGATTTCGAGTCATGCGCAGTACGTGTGGGAGTGAGCTTGCTCACGAAAGGGCCGGTACATTGGGCCACTTTCTCTGCGGACTGAAGATAGCTTTCGCGAGCAAGCTCGCTCCCACGGGATCGAGGAACGGCTTGAGATTTCGAGTCATGCGCATGACCTGTGGGAGTGAGCTTGCTCACGAAGGGGCCGGTACATTTGGCCACTTTCTCTGCGGACTGAAGATAGCTTTCGCGAGCAAGCTCGCTCCCACAAGATCGCGGAACGGCTCGAGATATCGAGTGATGGGCAATGCGTGTGGGAGTGCTCCCACGGGATCGCGGAACGGCTTGAGATTTCGAGTCATGCGCAGTACGTGTGGGAGTGAGCTTGCTCACGAAAGGGCCGGTACATTGGGCCACTTTCTCTGCGGACTGAAGATAGCTTTCGCGAGCAAGCTCGCTCCCACGGGATCGAGGAACGGCTTGAGATTTCGAGTCATGCGCAGGACGTGTGGGAGTGAGCTTGCTCACGAAAGGGCCGGTACATTGGGCCACTTTCTCCGCGGACTGAAGATAGCCTTCGCGAGCAAGCTCGCTTGTATGGTTAGACTTGAAGGGGTGGTGGGACGAACAGTTCGCATCTGACTGCTGC
>NZ_JBWKVD010000005.1:246507-417373 GCF_059421525.1 Pseudomonas sp. GW821-FHT02H06 | reverse complement strand
TGGTCGGGGTAAGGGGATTCGAACTCCTGACATCCTGCTCCCAAAGCAGGCGCGCTACCGGACTGCGCTATACCCCGACGGTACTAACTCTTGAAATTGGCTCCGTGACCAGGACTCGAACCTGGGACCCAATGATTAACAGTCATTTGCTCTACCGACTGAGCTATCACGGAACGATCTTTTCAAATCTATCAATTTCAGATGCAGCGTTTGACGCGCTTCAACACAACAAATTCAGTAAATCTTCACCAGACGAATCTGGAATTTACCTCACTGAACCTACCGCATTTTCAGCCTCTTCGACCTGTTTGCATCGCTGCGTTCACGTCTCTGAGGCGCGCTATTCTACATTTCCAGAAACACCTGTCAACCCTCTAAATTGCTTTCAAGACAATGATTTGCGATTTTTTTGTGGATCGTCCTCAAGCCCCCGAAAATCCTGCGGTTCAGTGAATAAATCACGGCGCATAAAAAAGGGCTCCCACCAGGAGAGCCCTTCTGCGCCTTTATATAGAGGCGCGGATCAGCCGAAGACGATCTCGTCGTCCTGCACCGTGCCTCTGATGCTGGTGCCGGGCATGAAGCCACCCGACAGGATCAACTGAGCCAGCGGGTTTTCGATCCAGCGCTGGATCGCTCGTTTGAGCGGACGCGCGCCGTACACAGGGTCGTAGCCGACGGCGATCAGCTTGTCCATCGCCTCGGTGGACAGTTCCAGGCGCAGATCGCGCTCCGCCAGACGCTGACGCAGACGGCCCAACTGGATCTCGGTGATGCCGGCGATCTGGTCGCGAGCCAGCGGTTCGAAGATCACCACTTCGTCGACCCGGTTGATGAACTCCGGACGGAAGTGCGTGGTGAGCGCATCCATGACCGCTGCGCGCTGCCCTTCCCGATCGCCCACCAGCTCCTGGATGCGAGCCGAGCCCAGGTTGGAGGTCATGACGATCACGGTATTACGGAAATCCACCGTACGCCCGTGACTGTCGGTCAAACGCCCGTCTTCGAGCACTTGCAGCAGGACGTTGAAGACGTCCGGGTGCGCTTTCTCGACTTCGTCCAGCAGGATGACCGAGTAAGGCTTGCGGCGTACCGCTTCGGTCAGATAGCCACCCTCTTCGTAACCGACATAGCCAGGGGGCGCGCCGATCAGACGAGCCACGGAATGCTTCTCCATGAACTCGGACATATCGATCCGCACCATCGCCTCTTCGGTGTCGAACAGGAACTCCGCCAGCGCCTTGCACAGTTCGGTCTTACCCACGCCGGTTGGGCCGAGGAACATAAACGAGCCGCTCGGGCGGTTAGGGTCCGACAGCCCGGCACGCGACCGGCGCACAGCGTTGGCCACCGCGACGACCGCTTCGTTCTGCCCGATCACGCGCTGGTGCAGCAGCTCTTCCATTTTCAGCAGCTTGTCACGCTCGCCTTCGAGCATCTTCGACACCGGAATGCCCGTCCACTTGGACACGACTTCGGCAATCTCTTCCTCGGTCACCTTGCTGCGCAGCAGCTGGTTCTCCGGCTTGCCGTGCTGGTCGACCATCTGCAGGCTGCGCTCCAGATCGGGAATCACGCCGTACTGCAATTCAGCCATGCGGTTGAGGTCACCCTTACGCCGCGCCGCTTCCAGTTCCTGGCGAGACTGCTCGATCTTTTGCTGAATCTGCGCAGAACCGGTGACTTCCGCTTTTTCGGAGGTCCAGATTTCTTCGAGGTCGGCATATTCCCGCTCAAGGCGCTGAATCTCTTCCTGGAGTTTTTCCAGGCGCTTGATCGCGGCCTCGTCGTCTTCCTTCTTCAGCGCCTGCGCCTCTACCTTCAACTGAATCAGGCGACGCTCAAGACGGTCGAGCACTTCCGGCTTGGAGTCGATCTCCATACGAATGCGGCTGGCCGCCTCATCGATCAAGTCGATGGCTTTGTCCGGCAGCTGCCTATCGGTGATGTACCGATGGCTGAGCTTGGCCGCCGCAATGATCGCACCGTCGGTGATCGCCACCTTGTGGTGAACCTCATAGCGCTCTTTCAGGCCACGCAGGATGGCGATGGTGTCTTCTTCACTCGGTTCATCCACCAGCACTTTCTGGAAGCGACGTTCGAGAGCGGCGTCCTTCTCTATATATTGGCGGTACTCATTGAGCGTCGTGGCGCCCACGCAATGCAGCTCGCCACGGGCCAGCGCCGGCTTGAGCATGTTGCCGGCGTCCATCGAGCCTTCGGCCTTGCCGGCACCGACCATGGTGTGCAGTTCGTCGATGAACAGAATGATCTGCCCTTCCTGCTTCGACAGTTCATTGAGCAGGCCTTTCAGGCGCTCTTCAAACTCGCCACGGAACTTGGCGCCCGCGATCAGCGCGCCCATGTCCAGGGACAGCAGACGCTTGCCACGCAGGCCATCCGGTACTTCGCCGTTGATGATGCGCTGAGCAAGGCCTTCAGCGATGGCGGTTTTACCCACGCCAGGCTCACCGATCAATACCGGGTTGTTCTTGGTCCGGCGTTGCAGTACCTGGATGGTCCGACGGATCTCATCGTCGCGGCCAATCACCGGGTCAAGCTTGCCTTCCTCGGCGCGCTTGGTCAGGTCGACGGTGTACTTGTCCAGCGCCTGACGGGATTCTTCCGCGTTCGGGTCGTTGACAGCATCGCCGCCACGCAGGTTGCTGATGGCGTTTTCCAGAGCTTTCTTGCTGACGCCCTGGCCGAGCAGCAGCTTGCCGAGTTTGCTGTTCTCGTCCATCGCGGCGAGCAACACCAGCTCGCTGGAGATGAACTGATCGCCTTTTTGCTGAGCCAGACGATCGGCCTGATTCAACAGGCGCGCCAGATCCTGCGACATGTTCACGTCGCCAGTCGGGTTCTGGATCTTCGGCAGTTGATCGAGCTCTTTGGTCAGCGCGGTGCGCAGGCTATTGATGTCGAAGCCCACTTGCAGCAACAAAGGCTTGATCGAACCGCCCTGCTGTTCAAGCAGCGCCTGCATCAAGTGCGCAGGCTCGATGGCCGGATGGTCCAGGCCCACCGCCAGTGATTGAGAATCTGAAAGAGCGAGTTGCAATTTGCTGGTTAAACGGTCAATACGCATGGGTCACCTTCCTAAATGGGCAGGCCGGAGTAATGAACACACCTAATAAAGAAAACCTGCCAGATGGTTCTTTACATGCGGCCGATTAGGCAGGATTCAAGCGCTGACGGGTTGACATGGATCAACATTAGCTTGAAGGAAGGAATTCAGAAGGAATTAGTGCGGGAGCGCGGAGGCTACCGGGCTTCGAGCCAGACAAGCGAGGCGAACCGTCCGGTGCGTGCGCCACGGCGATAGGAGAAGAATCGCTCATCGTTGTAGGTTGAGAGGCCGCCGCCATACACCGCTGTCACGCCGTGGGCGGCCAGACGCAGGCGAGCCAACTGGTAGATATCGGCCATGAACTTGCCAGCGTTGGCGCTCGGCACGAACGCATCGCCTGTCTCGGGGTGCGTCGCCATGAAGGCTTCGCGCACTTCGGGACCGACTTCGAATGCCTGCGGCCCGATGGCAGGACCGAGCCAGACCAGGATGTCGGAGGGCGCATCGGCAAAACTGTCCACCGTCGCCTCAAGCACACCCGCCGCAAGACCGCGCCAGCCCGCATGGGCGGCGGCAACCTGAGTGCCCGCTTTATTGCAGAACAGTGCCGGCAAGCAATCGGCCGTCATGATGGTGCAGGCCACGCCCGGGGTTTTGCTCCAACTGGCATCAGCCTCAAGCACTTCTGCCGGCGCGGCCTCGACCACGTTGACGCCATGAACCTGCTTCAACCATGCGGGCTGGATATTCAGGCGCGAGGTCAGTGAGGAACGGTTGTGCGCAACGGCCGCTGGATCGTCGTTAACGTGATCACCCAGATTGAAGCTGTCGAACGGCGCCGTACTGACTCCGCCCGATCGCGTCGTGACGCACGCTTTGACACCCGCCGGCGCAGGCCAGTCGGGAATCAGCCAGTCCGTCACGCTCTCAGTCATCCGATGAACGCTTCGCGGTCTTGCTTGAGCAGCGTCAGCAACCAGACAAAGTCGTCTGGCAGCGGCGATTCCCAGCTCATGCGCTTACCGGTCGTCGGATGATCCAGTTCAAGGAAACGCGCATGCAGCGCCTGACGCGGGAAATGTTTCAGCGATTCGACCATGGTGACACTGGCCGCAGGCGGGATCCGGAAACGACCGCCGTAGGCAGGGTCGCCGACCAGCGGGAAGTTGATGTGGGCCATGTGCACACGGATCTGGTGGGTACGCCCGGTTTCCAGCTTGACCCGCACGTGGGTGTGCGAACGGAAACGCTCCAGGACCCGGTAATGACTGACGGCAGGCTTGCCGCCTTCCATGACCGCCATGCGCTGACGCTGCTGACCATGACGACCGATCGGTGCGTTGATCTTGCCGCCCGAGGTCACCACGCCGATGACGATGCACTCATAAATGCGGCTAACGCTGCGATTCTGAAGTTGGGTGACCAACTGCGTCTGCGCCTGAATGGTCTTGGCGACCACCATCAGGCCGGTGGTGTCCTTGTCCAGGCGGTGCACGATGCCGGCACGCGGGACATTGATGATGTCCGGCACATGGTGCAGCAAGGCATTGAGCAGGGTGCCGTCGGCGTGACCCGCTGCCGGATGCACAACCAGACCGGACGGCTTGTTGATCACCAGGATCTGGTCGTCTTCGTAGACGATGTCGAGCTCGATGTCCTGCGCGATCCACTCGCCCTGGGCTTCCTGCTCGGCTTTGAGGAGCAGAACGGCGCCACCATGCACGATGTCACGCGGGCGCAACGCGCCTCCGTCCACAGTCAGGCGACCGTCTTTGATCCAGGCGGAAAGGCGCGAGCGCGAGTGCTCTGCGAATAGTTGGGCGGCGACTTGGTCGAGGCGTTGACCGCCCAATTCGGACGGCACCTCTGCGCGGAGTTCTATGATCTCAGACATGCTCAAACTAGGAGGTGGCACTGGCCTTTGGTTTCGGCTGTGCGCTTGTGGTTAAATACGGCGTCTTTTGTCCCGGGGGTTCCACGGGGCGCCCATCATAACAGGACGGTCCTGCGCAAGACAGCAGGCCGTTATAGGGACGCAAGCCGCCATGCAAGTGAAACACCTGCTGCTGATAGCCATCCTCGGACTTACTGTTGCCTGTTCTTCGAAGAAAGAAGTCATCGACGAAAACCTCAGTGAAGTCGAGCTGTACCAGCAGGCGCAGGCCGATCTGGACAACAACAGCTATAACAGCGCCACCGAGAAGCTCAAGGCGCTGGAGTCGCGTTATCCGTTCGGTCGCTACGCTGACCAGGCGCAACTGGAGCTGATCTACGCCAACTACAAGAATGGCGAGCCCGAAGCTGCCAAGTCGGCGGCCGAGCGTTTCATTCGTCTGCACCCGCAACACCCGAACGTTGACTACGCCTATTACCTCAAGGGCCTGACCTCGTTCGACCAGGACGTCGGCATCATCGCCCGCTTCCTGCCGCTGGATCAGACCAAGCGTGACCCGGGCGCCGCTCGCGATTCGTACAACGAGTTCGCTCAGCTGACCAGCCGTTACCCGAACAGCCGCTACGCCCCAGACGCCAAGCAGCGCATGATTTACCTGCGCAACCTGCTGGCGGCCTACGAGATCCACGTTGCCGACTACTACCTGACCCGTCAGGCCTACGTCGCAGCCGCCAACCGCGGTCGTTACGTGGTTGAGAACTTCCAGGAAACCCCATCGGTCGGTGACGGCCTGGCGGTCATGGTCGAGGCCTATCAGCGCCTGCACCTGGACGACCTGGCTGACACCAGCCTGCAAGTCCTGAAAACCAACTACCCGGATCACCCGCAACTGGTCGACGGCAAGTTCGAAGCGCGCACGGCAGAAGCCGACAACCGCTCGTGGCTGTCCAAGGCGACGTTGGGCCTGATCGAAAGCCGTCCGCCGTTGCCGCCAGGACAAACCCGCGCCAACCAGGACGTGATCAAGCAGTACCAGGACGCCAAGGAAGCCATCCCTGCCGACCTGTTGCCTGAGAACCAGTCGGCTGACGAAGAGAAGAAAAACAATGACGACGACGGCACGCCGAAAAGCCGCTCGATCTTCAGCTACATGACCTTTGGCCTGTTCGACTGATTCCCTGCCAAGCGTCAGCTGAAAAAGGCCCTTCGGGGCCTTTTTTCATGCCTGACCGTTTTCCGACAGCATCCGGCGATGGAGATGACTGTGCGCCCGACACCCGCTTGGCTACACTGCGCGCTCTTCACTTCATAAGCTGACAGACATGATTCGCTTGATTATGTGGATCGCCCTGATCGTGGCGGCCATCTGGTTTTTCAAACGCCTGACCAAAGGCCCTGCCCCACGCCCGAAACCCGCAACGCCGGAAGTCGACGCTGCGCCCATGGTGCGTTGCGCGCAATGTGGCGTGCACGTCCCTCGCGATCGCGCGCTGAGCCAGAATCAGCAATGGTATTGCACCGAAGCGCACCGTTTGCAGGGTCCCGCTGCACGTGACCGCTGACAGCCTTTCGCTGACCACGCCTCAGGCACAACGCATCCTGCGGCTGTATCACCTCTATCGTCTGAGCATTGGCGTGTTGCTTGTGCTGCTTATCTCCAGCAGCCTGGATGCCGAACTGCTGGAGCTGGCCGATATCGAGCTGTTCCGGATCGGCTGTTGGCTGTATCTGGTGTTCAACATCCTCGTCGTGGTGCTGCTCGAACGCCCAAGCCGCCAAGGGCAACTGTTCTCCCTGGCCATGGCTGACACGCTGATGCTGGCGGCGCTGTTCTATGCCGGGGGCGGGGCGCCGAGCGGCATTGGCAACCTGATCATTGCCTCTGTGGCGATCAGCAATGTGCTGCTGCGCAAACGAACCGGGCTGCTGATTGCCGCGCTGTCAGCCATCGGCATCATTTACCTGACCTTCTACATCAGCTATCACAAGCCCTCTGCCGCCAATCATTTCGTGCAGGCCGGCTCGCTGGGTGCCCTGTGCTTTGCGGCGGCCCTGCTGGTCCAGGCCCTCTCACGCCGGCTGCAGCTCAGCGAAGACATCGCCGAACGTCGCGCCGCTGACGTCGACAACCTTGAAGAGCTCAACGCATTGATCCTGCAGCGCATGCGGACCGGCATTTTGGTGCTCGACGAGGATCATAAAGTGCTGCTGGCCAACCAGAGCGCGCTGAATCTGCTGGGCCACGAACGCTTGCTGGGCGAGATCGTCGATGTTTACTCGCCGCAGTTGGTCGAGCGCCTGGGTCAGTGGATGACCAATCCGTCCATGGCACCGCGCAGCATTACCACTTCGGCAATCGGCCCGGTGCTGCGTCCGGGCTTTATCGCCCTGGCGCGCGGCAGTTACCGCCATACGTTGGTATTTCTCGATGACCTGTCGCAGATTTCCCAACAGGCCCAGCAGCTCAAACTGGCCGCGCTGGGCAGACTGACCGCCGGTATCGCCCACGAGATCCGCAACCCGCTGGGCGCCATCAGTCATGCCGCCCAACTGCTGCTGGAATCCGAGGAACTGACCGTTCCGGACCGGCGTCTCAGTCAGATCATTCACGATCAATCGCGGCGGATGAATCTGGTGATCGAGAACGTTCTGCAGTTGTCTCGCCGACGTCAGACCGAACCCCATCTGCTCGACCTCAAGCAGTGGCTCGAGGCGTTCGTGCGCAACCTTCGCGATGAGCTGACGACGGGGCAAAGCGTGCATCTGGACATCGGCGCAGGCGTGCTCAGTACGCAGATGGACGCGGAACAGTTGCAGCAAGTGATGAGCAATCTGGTGCAAAACGGTTTGCGCTACAGCGGCCAGATGCACGCACACGCGCAAGTTTGGCTAAGGTTGTTTCAAGCCCCGTTCAGCGAACTGCCGACGCTGGAAGTTCTTGACGACGGGCCGGGCGTTGCCGAAGAGCATCTCGCGAAAATCTTCGAGCCCTTCTTCACCACCGAAAGCAAAGGAACCGGCCTGGGCCTGTACCTGTCGCGCGAACTGTGCGAAAGCAATCAGGCGAGCCTCAATTACACACCACGGGAAGGTGGCGGAAGCTGCATGCGAATTACCTTCGCCCATCCGTTCAAGCTGAGCTGAACATGAGCCCACGGCAAAAAATTCTGATCGTCGACGATGAGCCGGACATTCGTGAGTTGCTGGAAATCACGCTCGGACGGATGAAGCTGGACACCCGCAGCGCGCGAAACGTCAAGGAAGCCCAAGAGTGGCTGGCCCGCGAAGCGTTCGACCTGTGCCTGACCGACATGCGCCTGCCCGATGGCAATGGCCTGGAGCTGGTGCAGCACATTCAAAAGCGCCACAACCAGGTGCCGGTGGCGATGATCACCGCCCACGGCAGCCTCGACACAGCGATCCATGCCCTGAAAGCCGGCGCGTTCGACTTTCTGACCAAGCCGGTCGACCTGACGCGATTGCGTGAGCTAGTGACGAGCGCTCTGCGCCTGCGTATTGCGCCTGCTGAAGACAACCGCATCGATAACCGCCTGCTCGGCAGCTCGCCACCGATGCAGGCGCTGCGCAAGCAAATCGCCAAACTGGCCCGCAGCCAGGCGCCGATTTACATCAGTGGCGAATCGGGCAGCGGCAAAGAATTGGTCGCCCGGTTGATTCATGAGCAAGGCCCGCGCGCCGAGCAGCCGTTCGTGCCGGTCAACTGTGGCGCAATCCCGTCAGAGCTCATGGAAAGCGAATTCTTCGGGCACCGCAAAGGCAGCTTCACCGGCGCCCACGAAGACAAGCCCGGGCTGTTTCAGGTCGCCAATGGTGGGACGCTGTTTCTCGATGAAGTCGCTGACCTGCCGCTGGCGATGCAAGTGAAACTGCTTCGCGCGATCCAGGAAAAATCCGTTCGCGCCATCGGCGGCCAGCAGGAGCAAGTGGTGGACGTTCGCGTGCTGTGTGCCACCCACAAGGACCTCAATCAGGAAGTGGCCGCCGGGCGTTTCCGTCAGGATTTGTACTACCGGCTGAACGTCATCGAGCTCCGCGTACCGCCCTTGCGCGAGCGCCGCGAAGACATCGAAGAGATCGCCAACAGCGTGCTGCGTCGCCTGACTGAATCCGCCGGCGAGCCTTCCACCCTCCTCCCGCCCCATGCGCTGGCGGCGCTCAAGGGCTATCGTTTCCCCGGCAATGTGCGCGAGCTGGAAAACATGCTCGAACGGGCGTACACGCTGTGCGAAGACGATCAGATCAACACCGCAGACCTGCGCCTGGCCGAGCCGTCACGCCCCACCGAGCAAGACGGCCCGAGCCTGGCCGACATCGATAATCTGGAAGACTATCTGGAAAGCATCGAGCGCAAACTGATCCTGCAAGCGCTGGAAGAAACCCGCTGGAATCGCACGGCGGCCGCGCAGCGTTTGAATTTGACCTTCAGGTCGATGCGCTATCGGTTGAAGAAGTTGGGGTTGGAGTGATGAATTCGACGACGTAGGCTTGATAAGTCCCAAAAAGGGACCTATCGTTCCCTTTTTGAGACTTATCCAGACAAATCCCTATGAACATCGGCGATGCGCTCTTCACCACGACTCAGCAACGAGTGCTGGGCCTGCTCTTCGGCAATCCGGAGCGGAGTTTCTATACCAACGAAATCAGTCGCTGGGCCCAGGTCGGCAAAGGCAGCACAACTCGTGAGCTGGAGAAATTGCACTCAGCAGGTTTGCTGACCGCAACCCGCCAAGGCAACCAAATCCATTATCAGGCGAATTCTGAAAGTCCGGTGTACCCCGAACTGGTTGGCCTTGTGCGCAAAACATTCGGCATCGCCGATCACCTCCGAGTGGAGTTGTTGCCTTTCGCAGACCAGATTCAGCGAGCGTTTATTTACGGCTCGGTTGCGAAAGGGACCGCAAACACATCCAGCGACATAGATCTGATGCTGATCGGTGAAGGCGTCAGCTACAGCGAAGTGATGGAGCGTATGATCCCGCTCGAAGAGATGCTGGGCAGACCCATCAACCCGACGCTCTACACGCCATCGGACTGGAAAGCGAAGCTCGCCACCGGCAACAGCTTTGTGACCCGAGTGGCAGAGCAGGAAAAGATCGACATCATCGGAAGCGATTAGGGAGAACCTATGGAATGGGCAACGAGCCTTTGGCGAACTTGGTACGTACCGGCGGATTGAAAGCCGAGCCTGCTGACAAGAACGAATGTATCGGACTGGTCCGCTCGGCGCTTGATAGGCTGTTGGACGCTCATAATTCCGCGCTTTCATACGCCAGCCGTTTTGATCTGGCCTATAACGCTGCACACGCACTGGCGCTGGCGGCAATGCGCCTGAAAGGATACCGGTCAGACCGCCGCTATCTCGTGTTTCAGTGCCTTCCACACACGCTGAATCTGGATAAAGTGCGGGTAAGGCTCTTTGCGCTTTGCCACGAGCGCAGAAACCTCGCTGAATACGAAGGCTACATGGATATCGATGATGCGCTGCTCGCGGAGCTACTCACGAGTACCGAAGCACTTCGAGGCCTACTGGCGTCGGAGATGGCCGCTCATGGTTTCAGTCTCCCCTCTGGCGCATAAGGCGCCGCATCAATAATCGGCCTTTCCCCCACCAGCAAATCCGTCAGTAACTGACACGACGCCGGCGCCAGCACCAAGCCGTTGCGGTAGTGGCCGCAGTTGAGCCACAAGCCTTGATGATTCGGCACAGGGCCGATGAAAGGAATGCCGTCAGGCGATCCCGGCCGCAGCCCTGCCCAGTGCCCGACCACATGCGCATCCGCCAACGCTGGAATCAGTTCGATCGCCGAAGCTTTCAGGCTTTCCAGAGCATTTTCAGTGGGTGTCTTATCAAAACCTTCGTATTCGAGCGTGCTGCCGATGAGGATATGTCCGTCACGCCGGGGGATGGCGTAACGGCCTTTGGCGAGGATCATGCTCGGCAGAAAGTCGGCGGCGCACTTGTAGAGGATCATCTGCCCTTTAACCGGTTCGACGGGCAGCGCCAGCCCCAGTTTGCCCAGCAGCTCACCGCTCCATGCGCCCGCCGCCAGCACCACGCTGTCCCCGAGCACATCGCCCTCTTCCGTCGTGACGCCCAGCACGCGATCACCTTCGCGCACGAAGTCGATGACCTGGCAGTGCTCACGAATCACCACGTTGGGCAACGCCAGCAGTGCCGCCTTGAGCGACTTGACCAGACGCGGGTTGCGCACGTTGGCGACGTCGGCCATGTGCACTGCACGTGCATAGCCGCCACCCATGACGGGGACGGCATCGTATACCGCGGAAATATCCACCGACGTCAGCGGACGATTCATAAGCGCCGCCCACTCGAGCGCTTCGGCTTCGTCGTCCAGGTCCAGCCAATACAGGCCGGTTTTGTGCACTTGCGGGTCTATGCCAGTCATTGCCAGCAAGCGCTCGGCGAGCTGCGGATAAAAATCCTGCGACCAGTGCGAGAGTGCCGTTACGGCCGGGCTGTAGCGCCACGGGTAGAGCGGCGACACGATGCCGCCGCCGGCCCAGGAGGATTCCTGGCCGACTTCCGAGCGGTCGAGCAGCGTTACGCTTCGAACTTTGGAGGCGAGGTTGAAGGCCGTCAGGAGGCCGATGACGCCGCCGCCGATGATGACTATGTCTTGATTCAGCAAAACGGCCACGGCTTATCTACCCTGTCTAATTCAACGGCCCCAACAATCTTTGTTGGACAGCCCGGTACTATTGTTGCGTACGCCGGTATTGGTGATGGTGAAGCTGCCGCACTTGTCGCCGTTCATCATGGAGGCGGGGTCGGGTGTTGCCGTCAAGATAAAGGTTGTAGCGTCGGACACTAACGCAACCTTGTACCAGGCATTGGAGCCAGCGACCGGCGCGGCAACATAGGTATTGTTCTTGGTATAGAAACGCTCTAGAACCTGGCTCTGCTCCATCAGGATTCCGGCAATCTCGGTACGGTGAGTGCGCCTGACATATTCGGTGTAACTGGGATACGCGATCGCCGCGAGAATACCCACAATGGCCACCACGATCATCAGTTCGATGAGGGTGAATCCCTTCGCTTTACTGCCCATCATTTTTTCCTTCCTCATCTGATCTGTCGCCACATGATGCGTCGGTTTGACACCCCGCCCAAATCAGTAATTGTTTGAGGGGTACCTAAACCGCCCAAAGGAATTGCTTGATTGCCGTTCTCTTTATCAAGCGTAACGGCTGCGTTAGGCACGCCACCGCTTATCAGGATACCGCTTGAATTAGCGTCAGCACTGTTGACCTGCCCATCACCGTTTGTATCCAGAACCGGATAGCTAAGCATCCGCCCGCTTAACGCATCAAGTTCAACGTATCTGCCCGATCCAGAGCTTGAACATGGATCACCTGTGTCGACGATAGCCGTGGTAAATCGAACCCGGCCGAACGCGAGTGTTGCCGGATAGATGACACGCTCCCCCGTCGCGACGGTGTTATAGATCAACGGAAGATAGAAGCCTTTCTTGGCTGCATAATTCACATCATTTTGGGTAGTGGTAAAAAACTGCCCAGAAGCTCCGCTTGAGACCCCATTTATAGCCTGCGCTACAAGGTCGCTTTCGCGATAGTTGGCACTCGTCCCGTCATTGTCCCAGACCGCATAAAACGCTTGAGTCGCGGTCGTGGTCTTGTCCGCGGTTTCGAGCAATTTGCCCGTGCCAAAATAAACCATCTTGCCGCCGTTCGGATTATTTCCCACGACCGGCTGAGCAGTGATCGGCTGATTTGCCCCTCCTGAGGCAGTGAACAGTGGACTTCCACCCAGCCCTACTTTCCAGGTTGATGCGGTTTGCCCCGTGAAGTCAAACTTCCACATCTGACCCTTCAAATCACCGCCATAAGCGTACTGAACAACACTCTGTGCATTGACGCGTAACTTGACTGAAGACAATCCATTGTTGCCTGAGGTATCGACGGCGATCTCTCTTATCAGAGCACCATTGCTGACATCAACGACAAAGAGCGACGCCACGCCATTGGTGCTGCCATAGCCATTAGAGATGAATGCTGCCCATCGGCCGTCTGGCAGTTGAGCCACCTCCGGTTTGGCATACGCGTAACCCATGTTGGTAAAACCTGTGCTAACGCTGCTGATGTCCCAAAGCGCTTTAACTGTATTAGAAGCACCGGCATTAAACAGCTGCAGCGCATAGAACCCTTTGCCACCGGAGCCCGTCCCCCCGATGGCTAGAGTTTTCCAGGACGAAGCAAACTGGACATCTACGACGGAAATTTGCCCATCTACCAAAAATTTGTGAGATACGCCGTTGATGTAGTTAGGGTCGGCGACGTAATGCAGGTTCGCGAGAACGGTGGATGGCATGTACCCATAAAGCCTGTTACCCGTCGACGGGTCGATCACGTTGACCAACCCATCATTGGTGTTGACCACGAGGGAGGGATTCATTGAGTTTGATTTGATATCCAAATACGTGGAATAGCTATTATCAGAGGCAGGGTCCGACGCTGGGTTGTCCGTAGGTGAGGCGTACGTCAAGGGCGAGTTGATCACATCACCGAGCAACACCGTACGCGTTTTCAATCCTGTCTTGTTCGTCCCTTTACTCCATTGCACTAAATCCAGCCCAGAAATCCCAAGGGGCAGATTGGCGTTGAGCACGGTCTGTTGGGGCAATGAAAAGCTTGGAAAGGACAACGGAATAACGGCATTGGTCAGGGAGTTCCACGATTCGTAAGTAGCAGTAATGCCCGGAACGATTTGTTTGTCGGTGGACCAGATAGGCGATGCGGTGTTTACGGTTCCATCAGCCAAAATTGCCGAAGCCTTGATTGTGCCCCGCCAGTCAGTCGGATCGTATTGCGTCTGGAAATAAACCGATGAGCTCGACAGTGTGGATGAATTCGACGCTACACCTCCCCCGGTTCCTGCGCGGGAGGTGATGTCGTTCAGAGCCGCGGATAATGCAGTATTGAGACCCGCGCTGTCCGTCGCCTGGTAATAGGTACCCTTACCGTAAGTGGCCGCGTCCGAGAGCATTGCATTGGCTGCTGTAAATCCTACTGTGTAGGTGAACATGTTCTGTTTGGTGAAATCTGCAGCGTCCCAGCTCTTGCCGGCGGCGTCGGTTCCGCTCGCTCGCATATCGATGTCGTAGGCGAATTTCGCGATATCGTCCAGATAAAGGGTGTCACCCTCCCCATCGCCATTGAGGTTATCACCGTCGTTGTTCTTACCGTCCCAGTTGGGCAAGCTTGCACCGCCCAGCGGATCATTCGTGGGGAAGGTTCGATCGTAGGTCGGCAGACCGTCGGTAATCACGACGCCATAGTTTCGCTGACAACGGTACTGAATCGGGCTGGTGTAGGTTGAAGGCGTCGTATTGTAATAGGGCGTCATTCCGCGAAAGTAGCGGGTCACCTCGTAATAGGTTTCAGCCAATGGCGTGTTGGCGATTGCCGCAAGGCTGTTGATGGACGAGATCAGCGAGTTGTAGTTGGCATTGGCTTGCGCGGTAGTTGTAGCGGTCGTCTGGGACAGATCGCTGATCGCCCTTGCGATGTTGCCGCCAGGCCCGGCGTTTCCGCTCGTAGGGGGATTGAAGGTGGCCAGGCCAATTCGCAGATTTCGATTGCTGGCCACCAGCGCGGCAGACACCGTGCGCGCGACACTGATTCTGTAATCGTCGGGAATCGAATCATCCGTGTAGTCTTTTTTGGACAACGACGTGGCGTAAAGCAAGTAGCTGATGTAAGCAGTGGTGTACCGGGTATTCCCGTTGCCCACCGGGTCGGGGAGTTTGAGACAGACACGCGTGCGTGTGGTGAACTTGTAGAAACCGTCATACCCATTATCGCAGCCGCCGGCACGCAGGTTTCCCACAAAAAAGTTGGTGTCCGTCATATCCATTGCAGTGACATTACTGCAGTTGAAATCCGAATTGCAGCTGTAAACTTGAACCGGATCCGCGTTGGGATCAAACCCCGAGGCCCAGATAATACTGTTCATACTCCCGGAGTCATCCACCAGCAGCATGACGTTCGGCGTCACCGACCCCACGGTTAACAAGGGAGAATCAGACGGCACAAATGCGGCGAAAGCGGTGGCCGAGCCATAAAGGCCAAGCAGTGCGCCCATCATCAGCTTGCACAGATAAAGCCTTGCCCTGCGGCACCACTCAACGTTTGGCATAAATACTTTCCACTACAGTTCGTGAGTTACCAGAGATGCCAACGCCTGTGATGCGATAAAGCGTCCACGACTTACTTTCATCCCACCCCACAGAATTGATGTTAACCGGGTCCTTGGTTGTGGCGATTTTCTGGACAGCCCACAAACCGCCCGTCACGTCTGTCGTAGCGAACCAGGTCACTCCCGAGGTACTGTTGGCACCCGGTCCCGTTACGCTTGTAGCTTCCGGAGGTGGAGCACATTTTATGCATGTCGCCAGCTTGTAATTACTGGCCTGAACTGCAGACTCGCCCATACGCGCAGCCGCCTCCGCAATCTGAAAGGACTCGTTGCGGAACTTGACGCTGCCTGACATCTTTTCCTGAAGCGTAGCGTTCTGCATTGATGAAATCCCGATCAACGTCAGCAGCAACAGAAACACCAGACTGACGATCAGCGCCATTCCGCGCTCGCGGGCCCGGGTACGTTGTACACCTCTGTGTCTGGTTACATTCAAGATGGCAACACCTAGTAGAGACGGTTGCGTAAAGCGGTCATAACGCTGAACTTCTGGTTTTTAACTCGACCTGTTGCGTCCTGCAGTTCTAGGGTCAGCCTGACGCTGCGCACCGTAGCCATGCTGGCGGGCGTCGCGGTGTACGCTGTAACCGTTGTGTCCGACGCCGTATTGGCAGTACCAAACATCACCGAGAAATCATTCACGTTATTGACGATGACAGCCCCCCCAAGAAGTAATTGCTTATTCGCAAACTGGTAGACGAGTTGGCGTATTGGAAATGCTAATTCGGTGGCGGCAGGGATGGCCGTTCCGGTCCGAGCGGTCGCTCCTGACTTGCAATCGGAGACAACGGTCCAGGTCGGAACACCGCCATTATTTCCCACGTCGGCTGTTACCAGCGTCAATTTCGATGTTGCGCTATCCCACCGGACCGGCGTCATTTGCGCAGCGGCGAAGTCACTGTTGGCGCTTGAGTCTTTGACCGTCGCCAGACAGCCAAACATCCCCACCATGCGGATTTCCTGAGCCATTTTAGTGAGGATGAAACGCGCATCCTCCTGCATCACGGCCGAGGCGTTCTGCGACAGATAAGTATTTTTGGCTGAAATGAAAATCTGAATAACGCCCGCCACAATGAGTAGACCCAATAGCAACGAGATCATGATCTCGATCAGGCCGAAGCCCATGGCGCGGTGCTTCATTGCGTCACCTTCGTGTCTATCGCCACACGACTCGTCACAGTGAAGGTCTGCGGGGCATTTGCCGTATTGGCTGCACGAGCATCACTCCAGGTCACAGTAATGGTGACCAGCCTCTTATACGTCGGATCCACCGTAATGGTCCCATCGCCCGTAACAGGGTCGAGAGTTCGGATATTGGTCTTGAAGTCGTAGAGATCCTGCGTGCGCGGCGTATTCAAATCGCCGGCAGAAGGCGCTGCCGCCAGAGAAGCCAACTTATAGTCAGCATCAGGATTGGCGCGTATGCGGTCCATCATGTCGTACGCGATAAAGCTGGCCTGGCTGCTGAGCCTTGAACTGTCGGTGTATTTCAGCGCATTCAACTGGAGCGCTGCCGCACCCAACAGCCCAATGGCTAGAACAAGCAGGGCAACCAGCACCTCAATCAGCGTCGTGCCCTGTTGCCTGGAATCAATTCTGGCGCTCATCAGCAACCGCCCAACACGATACGGCCGCTCAGGCAAATGTTGATCACTCGGGTGATGGTGCCGCGTGTATAGGTGATGCTTACGGCAGCGGCCGCCGCCGGAACCGGGGCCGCCAAACCGCCCAGGTTGTTGAAGTCAATCGCAGTAGGGTTCCCGCTCACTGCCAGCACTGATGCAGAGTCCATCGCTGGCAAAACTCGCAGAATGGGAATCGGCGCCGTTGCCGCAGGATCAATGGCACTCAGCTGAGTATTCCAGGCAGTGCCCGCCACCGATGGTGTTACACGGATGACAGTGCCGCTGTTTATAGCCTGTTGCCGGGCGTAATTAAGGAAACGCTGGAAGTCGCTTACCTCGGTGTCGGCCTTGGAATTCTGGATGGCAGTACTGAAACTGGGAATGGCGATCGCAGCAAGAATGCCGACCAACGTGATGGTCACCAGCAACTCGACCAGCGTAAAACCCCGACACCCTTTAGCCATTTAATCTCTCCTTAATGGAGAAACTATATAGCAACCGGTTGTTTCAATATTTGCCGGGGGGATGTGTGGCTGTTTTCGGCGGACGAACGCCCTGACGCGCGGCGCCGTAGCCGATCTAGGTCATCTCACCGCCCCCAACACCCCGCCACACTGGCAGCCCCGGACATTCCAAGATTGTCGCGCCTGCCGGTGTGTTCCAGCACAAAGCTGCCGCAGGCATCGCCTCCCATCAGGCCCCCGCCAATCGGCGACGCGGTCAGCGTAAATGTCCGCTCCTTGCGCTCAGCCCCTATCCGATAAAATGCATTTCCCACTGACACCTCATGACTAAACGCCGGCGACCCGCTGACGTCCGAGTACTGCCCTGCCCGCGAATGAAACCGCTCCAGCTTCTGCGCCTCTTCAACCAGCACCCCGGCGATCTCGGAGCGGTGAGTTTTACGGGTGTATTCGCTGTACTGCGGGTACGCGACGGCGGCGAGAATCGCGACGATGGCGATGGCAATCAGCAGTTCAATCAGGGTGAAGCCTGCGGTTGCTCTGTTCATTGCCGCTGCCGCCACATCACGCGACGCTCCTGGGTGTGGATGCTTTCGAGCACGGTGCGTGAGTCGCCCTCGATGCCAACAGCCGTCACGCGATACAAGTTCCAAAACTGACCGTCTGCGCCTCCGGCCGGCTGGTCGGTTTGGCCAACATGCTGAATGCCGTAAAAACCACCTCGCGTCGCGACCCAATCCACGCCCGACGCCGCGCCCGTTCCGCTGCTGGAAAGGGTCAACGCTTCAGGCGGTGGCACACATTTGGCTGGCGACGAACAAGCTGGCAGGGAAAAACCCGGTGCCAGGATTTTCGCTTCCGCAATGCGCAGCGCTGTCTCGGCGGACTGAAACGACGCATCGCGCAGCTTTAGCGTGCCGGCCACTTTTTCCTGGAGCGTGGCGTTTTGCATCGACGATGTTGCCAGCAGGGTCAGCAACAACAGGAACACCAGGCTGACGATCAACACCGCACCACGTTGTGCATTCACGTTCATGTCCTCACCCCAGCCGGTTACGGATGGCGGCGACGACGTCGACGGTTTGTTCCTGCGCTCGGTCTGCAGGGTCGAACAGGGTCAGGGTCAATCGCACGCTGCGGATGAGGGAGGGTTCGGCAGTGGCGGCGTACCGCGCGATGGAGCGGTCGTTGATGGATCCGGCGACGCCAAACAACACGCTGAACGCACGCACGTTGCTGACCAGAGGCTGGCCGTTCAGCGACAGCTCATTGCGTGCCTTGTTGAAGCGATAGACCTGCCGGTGAATCGGCATAGCGGTCTCACCCACGGCAAGTCGAGGCGCCCGGCCATTGGAGTACGCGGTGGCGGATGAAATGCAGTCGGTGTGAATGACCCAGGTCGACCAGCCGCCGCCCTCCCCGGTTCCGGCCGTGGCGAGGGTCAGAGTGTGCGAATTGGCGTCCCACGTGATGGGGTCTTCAAACGCCCTGGAGAAACCATTACTGATGCTGGCGTCTTCGACCTTCTCCAAACAGCCGAACATCCCTACCAGCTGCACTTCCTGGACCACTTTGCTGACCACGAATCGTGCGTCTTCCTGCAGGCTGGCGGACGATGTCTGACTCGCATAACTGCTCTTTGAACTGACAAATATCTGCGCCAAGGCCAGCGACATCACTAACCCCAGCACCAGCGCCAACATGACTTCGACGAGGCCAAAGCCCCTCTCCAGAGTCTTCATGGCCGTGCGCCCCGCTCGGCAGCGACATCGGCGGTCAGCGTAAGTGTTTGCTTGTCCGCAAGCTCCTGGCTGGCACGGGAATCGTCCCACTTCAATGTAAGGTTCACGCTCGATCCCGCCACCGCAATCGATGCCTCGGCGTCGTCACCGACCGCGCGTTTCAACTGCGTCGCGAAGTCGTACAGGTCTTGCTGGCGGGGCACGGCGAGACTGCCGGAAGTAGGCGCCTGACTCAGCGAAGCCAGCGCGTAACTGGTCGCCGGATTGGCGCGGATGCGCTCGAACAGGTCATGGGCGATAAAGCTGACGTGCATGCTGCGCATCGAGCTGTCGGTGTATTTCAGGGCGTTGAGCTGCAACATCGCCACGCCCAATATGCCGACACTGAAGATCAGCAACGCGACCAACACCTCGATCAATGTCATCCCTGATTGCATCGTCTTCCCTCGCATCGTCCACCTCTGCCATCCGCTGTGCAGCCACCAGTGAAGCCGATGCGCGGCGGTTTGCCCGGAGGATGTGTAACGGCGGCTTGCGGACATACCGGCTGACAATCGACCCGGTTGTCAGCGCGGCCACGCGGGTGTTTGCTTGAGCGCCGCATTCAACGGAAGACGCTCGTGAAACAGCAAGGATTGACGCTGATTGAACTGCTGGCAGGGTTGGTGATTGTCGGCATCGTCGCCACGCTGGCGATCCCCGCCTTCGGGCAACTGATCGATTCTCAACGCCGTCAGGACACGGCTCAGCAACTGGCCAGTGGGCTGCGAATGGCTCGCACGGAGGCGATTCTGCGCAGTCAGCCGGTGGTGATGCAGGCGCTGGACAACGACTGGAGCCGAGGCTGGAATGTGTTCGTTGACAGCAACCGCAACCAGCTCAGGGACGAGGGCGAGCTTTCACTGGCCGAGTTCGCCAGCCACCGAAATGTCAGGGTCGTCGGCAACAGCAAAGTGGCTGCGCGGATAGGTTTTGATAACACGGGGCGGCTGCTGAACAACGCCAACGGGACGCTCGCGGTGTGTCTCAAAGACGCACCCGCCAGCCGCTATCAGTTGGCGATCGCGGTGACCGGCAGGGTCACGCTGCGATCAGAGGGATTCGGCAGCGAGCCCTGCGCATGATGCGGTGACAGGATGACCGGATTACAGCAGTGACTTGACGCGCAATTCCTTGGGCATCGAGAAGGTGATGTTTTCCTCGCGCCCGGCCAGTTCGTCCGCGCCGGTCGCGCCCCAGGCGTGCAACTGCTCAATCACGCCACGCACCAGCACCTCGGGCGCCGAAGCACCGGCGGTAATGCCGATGCGTCCCACGCCGTCGAACCAGCTGCGCTGCATGTCTTCGGCACCATCAATCAGATAGGCCGGGGTCGACATGCGCTCAGCCAGTTCGCGCAGGCGATTGGAGTTGGAGCTGTTCGGGCTGCCGACCACCAGCACCACGTCACACTCATCGGCCAGAACCTTGACCGCATCCTGACGGTTTTGCGTGGCGTAGCAGATGTCGTCTTTACGCGGACCGCCAATGGCCGGGAATCGCGAGCGCAAGGCGTCGATCACACGGCTGGTGTCGTCCATCGACAACGTCGTCTGGGTCACGAAAGCCAGGTTCTCGGGGTTGCCGACCTGCAGCTTGGCGACGTCCGCTTCGTCTTCGACCAGATAGATCGCGCCGCCATTGCTGGCGTCGTACTGGCCCATCGTGCCTTCGACTTCCGGGTGGCCGGCGTGACCGATGAGGATGCACTCGCGGCCATCGCGGCTGTAGCGCGCCACCTCGATATGCACTTTGGTCACCAGCGGACACGTGGCGTCGAACACCTTCAAACCGCGACCTGCCGCCTCGGTGCGCACCGCCTGTGACACGCCGTGGGCACTGAAAATCACGATGACGTCGTCCGGCACCTGCTCGAGCTCTTCGACGAAGATCGCGCCACGGCTGCGCAGGTCTTCGACGACGAATTTGTTATGAACCACTTCATGGCGCACGTAAATCGGCGGGCCAAACACTTCCAGCGCGCGATTGACGATTTCGATCGCACGGTCCACCCCGGCGCAGAAGCCTCGTGGGTTGGCGAGTTTGATTTGCATGATGTGCCTCGTGTCTACGCGCAATGAAACATAAAAACGAAAAGGCCCCGAACAGTGCCGGGGCCAAGCGCTCTGGCGATGCTCAGAGTGCCTTCACCTCGAAAATTTCCACTTCGAAGGTCAACGTCTTGCCCGCCAGCGGGTGGTTGAAATCGACGGTGACCTGATCATCATCAATCGCCTTCACCACACCCGGCAGCTCGGTATTCGCCGCGTCGTTGAAGATCACCAGCAGCCCTTCGGACAGCTCCATGTTCTGGAACTGCGAGCGCGGCATGATCTGCACATTCTGCGGGTTCGGCTGACCGAACGCGTTTTCCGGCGGCACCTGAAGCGTACGTTTGTCGCCGGCTTTGAAGCCAAAGATCAGCGCTTCAAAGCCCGGAAGAAGGCTGCCATCGCCAACCTTAAAGGTCGCTGGGACCTTGTCGAACGTGCTGTCGACGGTGTCGCCGTTTTCCAGGTGCAGGGCGAAATGCAGGGTGACTTCCGTGTTCTGACCGATGCGTGTTTCCTGTGCAGCCTGTTCGGTCATCAACTGATCAGTCATTGACGGTTACTCCGGTTTTCTTGCTCTTGAACATGTCCAGAGCCAGCATGATCGCGCCAACGGTGATGGCGCTGTCCGCGACATTGAAGGCCGGGAAGCCGTGTTCTTTCCAATGCACGAAGATAAAGTCTATGACATGGCCGATGAAGATTCGGTCATACAGATTGCCGAGCGCCCCACCCAATATCAGGGCAAGGGCAATCGCCAGCCAGGTTTCGTCACGCCCCAGGCGCTTGAGCCAGACCACCAGCACCCCACTCACCACGACCGCAATCAGCGCAAACAACCAGCGCTGCCAGCCGGAACTGTCGGCCAGGAAGCTGAACGCAGCGCCAGTGTTGTAGGCCAGCATCCAGCTGAAGTAGTCAGGAAGGATGACGATCTGCTCGTACAACTCCAGACGGTTTTCGAAGTAGAACTTGCTCGCCTGGTCAATGACCACCACCAGCACGCTCAGCCACAACCAACCCAGTCGGCCCATACGGCCAGCCGATGCATTAGGCATAGTGACGAACCTCGCCTGCACCGCTGATGTTGTCGACGCAACGACCGCAGATTTCCGGATGCTCAGGATTGACCCCGACGTCCTCGCGGTGATGCCAGCAGCGCGCGCACTTGGCGTGACCGGATTTGACGACCTTGAGCTTCAGACCGGCCACTTCGGTAACCACGGCATCGGCAGGCGCGCTGACGAAAGGCGCGACACTGGCCGTCGAGGTGATGAGCACGAAACGCAGCTCGTTGCTCAGTTTGGACAGATCCGCTACCAGCGCGTCTTCAGCGTACAGCGTGACTTCGGCCTGCAAGTTGCCGCCGATGGCCTTGGCCGCGCGCAGGTTCTCCATCTCCTTGTTGACCGCGACCTTCACCGCCATGATCCGCTCCCAGTAGGCGCGGTCCAGCTCGAAGCCTTCTGGCAGCTCGCTCAGGTTCTGGTACCAGGTGTTGAGCATGACCGACTCGTTACGCTCGCCCGGCAAGTACTGCCACAGCTCGTCGGCGGTAAACGCCAGGATCGGTGCGATCCAGCGAACAAGCGCTTCGGAGATGTGGAACAGCGCGGTCTGGCAGGACCGACGCGCCTTGCTGTTGGCGCCGGTGGTGTACTGGCGATCCTTGATGATGTCGAGGTAGAAGCCGCCCAATTCCTGCACGCAGAAATTGTGCACCTTCGAGTAGACGTTCCAGAAACGGTACTCGCCGTAATGCTCTTCCAGCTCACGTTGCAGCAGCAGCGCGCGATCCACGGCCCAGCGATCCAGCGCGAGCATGTCTTCGGCGGGCAGCAGGTCGGTGGCCGGGTTGAAGCCGGTCAGGTTCGAGAGCAGGAAACGCGCGGTGTTGCGGATGCGACGGTACGCATCGGCGCTGCGCTGCAAGATGGTGTCCGAGACGGCCATTTCGCCGGAGTAATCGGTCGCCGAAACCCACAGACGCATAATGTCGGCGCCCAGCGTGTCGTTGACTTTCTGCGGTGCGATGACGTTGCCCAGCGACTTGGACATCTTGCGGCCGTTCTCGTCCACGGTAAAACCATGGGTGAGCAATTCACGGTACGGCGCGTGATTGTCGATGGCGCAACCGGTCAGCAGCGACGAGTGGAACCAGCCACGGTGCTGGTCGGAGCCTTCCAGGTACAGGTCGGCGCGTGGACCGGTTTCGTGGCCCATCGGGTGCGAGCCGCGCAGCACATGCCAGTGCGTGGTGCCGGAATCGAACCAGACGTCCAGGGTGTCGGAGATCTTGTCGTACTGCGGCGCTTCGCCACCCAACAGCTCGGCCGCGTCCATCTTGAACCAGGCTTCGATGCCTTCCTGCTCGACGCGCTGGGCGACTTCTTCCATCAGCTCAACGGTGCGCGGGTGCAGCTCGCCGCTTTCCTTGTTCAGGAAAAACGGGATCGGCACACCCCAGTTGCGCTGACGGGAGATGCACCAGTCAGGGCGGTTGGCGATCATCGAGTGCAGGCGCGCCTGCCCCCATGCCGGGACGAACTTGGTTTCTTCGATGGCTTTCACGGCGCGGTTGCGCAGGGTGTCGCCCGACGCTGGCTGCTTGTCCATGCCGACGAACCACTGCGCGGTGGCGCGGTAGATCAGCGGCGTCTTGTGGCGCCAGCAGTGCATGTAGCTGTGGGTGATGGTTTCGGTGTGCAGCAACGCGCCGACTTCGGTCAGCTTGTCGATGATGGGCTGGTTGGCCTTGAAGATGAACTGGCCGCCAAAGAACTCCAGCGACGGGCTGTACACGCCGTTGCTCTGCACCGGGCTGATGATGTCGTCGTTGGTCAGGCCGTAGGCTTTGCAGATCACGAAGTCATCGACGCCATAGGCCGGCGAGCAGTGAACTACGCCGGTACCGGCACCCAGCTCGACGTAGTCGGCCAGATAGATGGGCGACAGACGATCGTAGAACGGATGACGGAAATTGATCAGCTCAAGCGCCGAACCCTCGGCCGTCGCCAACACCGAACCTTCGAGGTTCCAGCGCTTCAGGCAGGACTCAACCAATTCCTCGGCCAGCACCAGCAGACGCTCGCCGGTATCGACCAGCGCGTAGGTGAATTCCGGGTGAACGTTGAGCGCCTGGTTCGCCGGGATGGTCCACGGGGTGGTGGTCCAGATCACGATGGCAGCAGGTTTGCTCAGGCTCGGCAGACCGAAGGCTGCAGCGAGCTTGTCGGCATCGGCAACCGGGAAGGCCACGTCGATGGTGGACGATTTCTTGTCCTGGTATTCGACTTCTGCTTCAGCCAATGCCGAGGCGCAGTCGAAACACCAGTTGACCGGCTTCAGGCCCTTGAAGACGAAGCCGTTCTTGACCATTTCGGCCAACGCGCGGATTTCCCCGGCTTCGTTGGCGAAGTCCATGGTGCGGTACGGGTTGTCCCAGTCGCCGAGTACGCCCAGGCGAATGAACTCGGCTTTCTGGCCTTCGATCTGCTCGGCCGCGTAGGCACGGCACAGTTCGCGGGTCTTGTCCGCAGGCAGGTTTTTGCCGTGGGTGACCTCGACCTTGTGCTCGATCGGCAGACCGTGGCAATCCCAGCCCGGAACATAAGGCGCGTCGAAGCCCGAAAGGGTCTTCGAGCGAACGATCATGTCCTTGAGAATCTTGTTGACCGCATGACCGATGTGGATATTGCCGTTGGCGTACGGAGGCCCGTCGTGCAGCACGAACTTGGGCCGATCCTTGCCAATTTCGCGCAGCTTCTGGTACAGGCCAATGCTGTCCCAGCGCTGCAGAGTTTGCGGCTCGCGCTGGGGCAGGCCGGCCTTCATCGGGAAGGCGGTGTCCGGAAGATTAAGCGTGGCTTTGTAGTCGGTCATTTCAGGCTCTAAAGTTTAGCGGTTGGTCGTGCCAGTGGGCACGAGCGGCAGCGACATCCGCATCGATCGCCGTCTTGAGCGCCTCAAGGGAGGCAAAGCGCTGCTCATCACGCAGCTTCTGGTGGAATACCACCGTCAAACGCCGGCCATAGATATCGCCGGTAAAATCCAGAAGGTGAATCTCCAGGTGGGGACGTCCATCGCCCGCCACGCTGGGACGCACGCCAATGTTGGCGACGCCCGGCCACACCTTGCCGTCAATCTGTGCGCTGACCAGATAGACACCGGTCAATGGCACGCGACGACGCTTGAGTTGCACGTTGGCGGTGGGCGTACCCAGCTGACGCGCCAGTTTCTGGCCATGCAGCACGCGGCCGGAAATCTCGAACGGGCGGCCCAGCAAATGCTCCGCCAGTTTGAAGTCTGCGGCGGCCAGCGCGGTGCGCACCTTGGTGCTGCTGACGCGGAAGCCGTCGATCTCGACAGTCTGTGCCGCTTCGACGGTAAAGCCCTTCTCGGCGCCTACGTTTTGCAGGAAATCAAAATCACCGATCCGGTCGCAGCCAAAGCGGAAGTCGTCGCCGACCTCCAGATGCTTAACGCCCAAGCCGTCTATCAGCACGGTGTCGACAAACTCGGAGGCGCTGAGCCTGCTGAAGCGCTGATTGAATGCCAGACACAACACCAGATCAACGCCCTCGCCAGCAAGCAGATCAAGCTTGTCACGCAGTCGGGCCAGGCGAGCCGGCGCCGTCTCGGGAGCGAAGAACTCGCGCGGTTGCGGTTCGAAGATCACCACACAACTGGGCAAACCCAGCTCGACGGCACGCTCACGCAGGCGCGCCAGGATAGCCTGGTGACCCCGGTGAACACCGTCGAAATTGCCAATGGTGGCGACGCAGCCCCGGTGCTGCGGGCGCAGATTGTGAAGGCCTCGAACCAGCTGCATAACGCGCTTCTTGCTCATAAAGTGGCCGATTATAACCACACACCGCCGTCAACGACAGGCGACACATCCGGGCAAACCGCAACAATCGACGTTAACCGGCAGAAAACGACGACTGATCCTACAGGATCGCCTTGCGGGCGAAATGCCTGACCCGGAAACCCAACACCAACAAGGTGCCGAAATACGCCAGGACACCTGCCAGCACCAGCGCACCCATGCGCAGGAAACGCTGCAGCATCTCACCGTCCGACCAGGCGGGCATCACATGCATCAGGCCCAGCAGCACGGCGGACATCACCGCCACGGCGACGATCAGCTTGCCCAAAAATACCGGCCACCCTGGCTGCGGCTGAAACAGGTCCTGCTTGCGCAGCTGCCAGAACAGCAGCAAGGCGTTCAGGCATGCGCCCGCGCTGATCGCCAGCGCCAGACCCGCATGAGCCAAGTGGATGACGTAGACGAAAAGCAGGTTGAACAGCTGAGTCACTATGAGGGTGAAGATCGCGATTTTCACCGGAGTGCGGATATTTTGTTGGGCATAAAAGCCGGGGGCCAGCACCTTGATCACGATAATCCCGAGCAGTCCGACCGAATACGCGACCAGCGCACGCTGAGTCATCGCGGCATCTTCGCCGTCGAACTTGCCGTACTGGAACAGCGAAACCGTCAGCGGCTCGGCGAGCAATCCGAGCGCCAAGGTGCACGGGAGCACCAGCAGGAAGCACAAGCGCAGGCCCCAGTCGAGGATGCGCGAATATTCGTGGCGATCCCGGCTGGCGTAGGTTTTCGAGAGAATCGGCAGAAGAATCGTCCCCAACGCCACGCCGAGCACACCAGAAGGCAGCTCCATCAGACGGTCGGCGTAGTACATCCAGGACACCGAGCCGGCAACAAGGAACGAGGCGAAGATCGTGTTGATGATCAGCGATATCTGACTGACCGACACCCCGAGCATGGCCGGCAGCATTTGCTTCATCACCCGCCAGACCCCGGTGTCGCGCAGGTTGAGTCGCGGCAGCACCAACATGCCGATCTTTTTCAGATGCGGCAGCTGATAGAGAAGCTGCAGCAGCCCACCCGCTAGCACCGCCCAGCCCAGCGCCATGACGGGCGGGTGGAAATACGGCGTGAGAAACAGGGCGAAGAAGATCATCGCCAGATTGAGCAGCGTCGGCACGAAGGCCGGAACGGAGAAGCGATTCCACGTATTGAGGATCGCGCCGGCCAGCGAAGACAGCGAGATGAGCAATATATAAGGAAAGGTCACCCGCAACAGGTCCGAGGTGAGCTGGAATTTCTCCGGCGTGTCGGCAAATCCCGGCGCAGTCGCCCAGATGACCCAAGGGGCGAACACGACGCCCAACACAGTGACGATCGCCAGCGCCAACGTCAGCAAGCCGGTTACATACGCAACAAATGTGCGGGTTGCCTCCTCGCCCTGCTGGCTTTTGTATTCCGCCAGGATCGGCACGAATGCCTGGGAAAAGGCGCCCTCGGCAAAGATCCGGCGCAGCAGGTTAGGCAGTTTGAAGGCGATAAAGAAGGCATCAGTGGCCATTCCGGCGCCGAATGCGCGCGCGATGATGGTATCGCGGACAAAGCCCAGCACCCGCGAAAGCATCGTAATAGAGCTAACGGCGGCAAGCGATTTGAGTAGATTCATCGAAAGGTTGTACGCCTGACCAAAGGAAGCGCCAAAGCGCGTTCCATATATGCGATACTCCGCGCCGCAAAACAGCTCAGAGCCAAAGCCCGCGAGTTTACAGGTCGCACGCCGGAAAGAAATCACCTCGGCACCACACCGCGACCACTCAGCGGAACGCATCAACTGCCCTTGACAAGCGTCAATCTCATCGGCATGATTCGCGGCCTATTTTGTTAGCTATTTCCCAAGTCTTTCGAGGAGCTCGACGGTGGCCAACACACCTTCCGCCAAAAAACGTGCAAAACAGGCTGAGAAGCGTCGCAGCCACAACGCCAGCATGCGTTCCATGGTTCGCACCTACATCAAGAATGTAGTTAAAGCCATCGACGCTAAAGACGCTGAAAAAGCGCAAGCTGCTTATGTTCTGGCCGTGCCAGTTATCGACCGTATGGCCGATAAAGGCATCATCCACAAGAACAAAGCTGCTCGCCATAAAGGTCGCTTGAATGGCCACATCAAGGCTCTGAACCTTGCTGCTGCAGCCTAAGCGATCCGCTTGTTAAAAAACCGACCTCAGGGTCGGTTTTTTATTGCCTTTGATTTGACGCTTCAGCATCAAGGCGCGGGAGCAGGCGCCCACGGCAGAATCGGGATCGCGGTCACGGCGTTCTGCGGACTGCCCTCGATCACCTTGTCGCTGTAGACGAGATACACCAGCGTGTTGCGCTTTTTGTCGAGGAATCGCACGACTTGCATAGTCTTGAACACCAGCGAAGTCCGCTCCTTGAACACCTCGTCACCGTCCTTCAATTGCTCCTTGAAGTGAATGGGACCGACCTGCCGGCAAGCGATGGACGCCTCGGCACGGTCTTCAGCCAGGCCTAGACCGCCCTTCACCCCACCGGTTTTCGCGCGGGACAGATAGCACGTCACGCCATCGACTTTGGGGTCGTCGAAAGCTTCGACCACGATCCGATCATTCGGACCGACCATCTTGAACACGGTGGATACCTGGCCGATCTCTTCAGCCGACACCAGCACTGGCAACATCAGTAACGCGCCTACCAGCCCTTTCATGACTCGCATGTATGCTTCCTTCTTTTGATAATGCACTTCAGACCAGAATCAGGTTGTCACGGTGCACGAGCTCAGGCTCAGCCATGTAACCCAACTCTTTGACAATGGCGTCAGAGGGCAGGCCGATGATCTTCTGCGCCTCGAGCGCACTGTAATTGCTGAGACCGCGGGCGATCTCGCGACCGTCAGCCGCCACGCACACGACCATCTCGCCGCGACGAAAGCTGCCCTGCACCAGCTTGACGCCGACCGGCAACAGACTTTTGTGGCTTTCGGTCAACGCCTTCACCGCACCCTCGTCCAGCACCAGCGTGCCACGGGTTTGCAGATGCCCGGCCAGCCACTGCTTGCGAGCCGCGAGCATCTCGCGCTCCGGGGACAGCAACGTGCCCAATCGCTCACCGGCCTTCAAACGCGCAAGGACACGCTCGATGCGGCCACCCACAATCACGGTGTGCGCGCCGGAACGGGCGGCGAGTCGTGCAGCACGCAATTTGGTCTGCATGCCGCCACGACCCAGCGCACCGCCGGTGCCGCCGGCCACTGCATCAAGGGCGGGATCATCGGCGCGAGCTTCATAAATGAGCTGCGCTTCAGGATTGTTGCGAGGGTCGGCATCGAACATGCCGTCACGGTCGGTCAGGATGACCAATAGGTCGGCTTCAACCAAGTTGGCCACCAGCGCCGCCAGAGTGTCGTTGTCGCCAAAACGAATCTCGTCGGTGACGACCGTGTCGTTTTCATTGATGACAGGGACGACGCCCAGCTCAACCAGGGTGCGCAACGTGCTTCGGGCGTTCAGGTAGCGCTTGCGGTCAGACAGATCATCGTGGGTGAGCAGAATTTGCGCGGTGTGCCGCTGATGCTCGGCAAAGCTCGACTCCCACGCCTGCACCAGACCCATCTGACCAATCGCTGCAGCAGCCTGAAGCTCATGCATGGCACTCGGTCGCGCAGTCCAGCCCAGACGGCTCATGCCGGCCGCTACCGCGCCGGACGACACCAGGACCAGTTCGACACCTGCCTCATGCAGCGCCACCATCTGCTCGACCCAAACACCCATCGCGTTGCGATCCAGACCCTTGCCGTCCGCCGTCAGCAGCGCACTTCCGATCTTCACCACCCAACGCTGGGCACCTGTCACCTTGCTCCGCATGATCTTTCAACCTTAAGCCAGAGAGTCCGAATTCTAGATACTAAAACGCCGCTTCAAGAGCGGCGTCGTAGTTTACTGCAGTCGATCAGTCGCGGACGTAAATGATTTCCGGACCATCTTCGTCTTCCACGTCTTCCTCATCCCAATCGTCATCGCCGATGTCATGCACGCTCTTCACGCCGCTACGGCGCAGAGCACGCTGATCATCCAGCGCCTGCAGCTGGGCACGGGCTTCGTCCTCGATGCGTTGATCCAGCTCAGCCAGCTCGGCAGCGTAGGCCGGGTCATTGGCCAGACGGTCAGCGCGGTCTTCGAGGTAGCGCATGATGTCGTGTGTCAGGCGATCGGTGCCTTCTTTGGCGATGGCCGAGATCACGTAGACAGGGCCGGTCCACTCCAGGCGATCAATGATCTCCTGCTTGCGGGCTTCATGCTCTTCTTCGAGGATCTGGTCGCACTTGTTCAGCACCAGCCAGCGATCACGGTCGGCCAGCGCAGGGCTGAACTTGACCAGCTCGTTGACGATGACTTCAGCGGCATCCGGCGCGCTGCTTTCATCCAGCGGCGCCATGTCGACGAGGTGCAGGAGCAGACGCGTACGCGCCAGGTGCTTGAGGAAGCGAATCCCCAGACCGGCACCGTGGGAAGCGCCTTCGATCAAGCCGGGAATATCGGCGATGACAAAGCTTTTCCAGCGATCAACACTGACAACGCCCAGGTTCGGCACCAGCGTAGTGAACGGGTAATCAGCGACCTTTGGCTTGGCAGCCGATACCGAACGAATGAACGTGCTCTTGCCGGCATTCGGCAAACCGAGCAGACCGACGTCAGCCAGTACTTTCAGCTCCAGCTTGAGGTCACGCTGCTCACCCGGCTTGCCCGGAGTGGTCTGACGCGGCGCACGGTTGGTACTGGATTTGAAACGCGTGTTACCCAGACCGTGCCAGCCACCATGAGCTACCAGCAGACGCTGACCGGCTTTGGTCAGGTCACCGATGACCTCTTGGGTACCGGCGTCGATCACGGTGGTGCCGACCGGCACGCGCAACACCAGCTCTTCACCCTTGCGACCGGTGCAGTCGGTGCTGCCGCCGTTCGAACCGCGCTCGGCGTCGAAGTGGCGGGTGTAGCGGTAGTCGACCAGGGTGTTGAGGTTTTCGTCAGCGATCATGTAGATCGAGCCGCCGTCACCACCATCACCGCCGTTGGGACCACCGTTCTCGATGAATTTTTCGCGGCGGAAGCTCATGCAACCGTTACCGCCATCACCGGCCTTTACTCGAATGGATACTTCATCAACAAATTTCATAGCGCACGCCTCCCGTCACAAAGACGAGCAAACAACATTGATTCATAAGGCTCTTGCAAAGATGAGCGTTGCGATACCGATCAAAAACCAGCGACTTCACACCACAACGGCCCACACAAACAGCTTTGCAAGAGACTCACCAGAAACAGGACCTTCTACAAACGAAAAAGCCCTGTCATCGACAGGGCTTTTCAGCTCAGGAGGCGTGAAGGTCAGGCCCTCACACCCCCTGAACGCAAGATTATGCCGCGACTTCAGTCTTTGGCACGATGCTTACATAGCGACGACCGAAGGCGCCTTTAACCTGGAACTTGATCACGCCTTCGACTTTAGCGAACAGGGTGTGATCCTTGCCCATGCCAACGCCGTAGCCAGCGTGGAATTGGGTGCCGCGCTGACGCACGATGATGTTGCCCGGAACGATAACCTGGCCGCCATACATCTTCACGCCAAGGCGTTTGGCTTCTGAGTCGCGACCGTTACGGGTACTACCACCAGCTTTTTTGTGTGCCATGAGTCAATTCTCCTAGTGAGGATTAGGCTGAAATTAAGCCTGAATACCGGTGATTTTGATCTCGGTGTACCACTGGCGGTGGCCCATACGCTTCATGTGGTGCTTACGACGACGGAACTTGATGATGCGGACTTTATCGTGACGACCTTGGGAGATCACTTCAGCCACAACGGTAGCGCCTGCAACAACTGGAGCGCCGATGTTCACGTCGTCGCCATTGGCAACCAACAGAACGCGATCAAAGGTAACGGATTCGCCGGTAGCGATTTCCAGTTTCTCAATCTTCAGGTATTCACCTGGGGCGACCTTGTATTGCTTGCCGCCAGTAACGATTACTGCATAAGACATGGTGTATCTCCGATAATCCTGCTCACCCAGCTCTTTATAGGAAGAGGTATTGGCTGGCATGGCTGCACAAGGCTGGAAGGCCGACATGCAATTGCGTAAGGCAGGTGCTGCCCAGGAAGTTAGGGTGCGCGATTGTACGCAAGCGATCAACGCCTTGCAAGCTGCGTTATGTCACGCCTTGACAGGGTGGGGCCTGCAACCTAGCATGCCGCGCAACCCTTCTGGAGCACGTCTCGCTGATGCAACCCCAAGCCTTCTACACCGCTGTGGCAGACGACTTTACCGCTGTCGACCACATTATCAAGAAGCAGCTGACATCGCGCGTGCCGCTGGTCTCCAAAATCGGCGACTACATCACTTCTGCTGGCGGTAAACGCCTGCGCCCGTTGCTCGTTCTGTTATGCGGCAAAGCGCTGGGCTCTGGCGGTGATGACCTACGCCTGTTGGCCGCAACCATCGAATTCCTGCACACCGCGACCCTGCTGCACGATGACGTCGTCGACATGTCCGGCATGCGCCGTGGCCGCTCGACCGCCAACGCGATGTGGGGCAACGCACCGAGCGTGCTGGTAGGGGATTTTCTGTATTCGCGCTCGTTTGAGATGATGGTCGAACTGGGCTCGATGCAGGTGATGCAGATCCTGTCGAAGGCTACCCGGGTTATCGCGGAAGGCGAAGTGTTGCAGTTGTCCAAAGTGCGCGACGCCAGCACCACCGAAGAAACCTACATGGAAGTCATCCGCGGCAAAACCGCGATGCTCTTCGAAGCGTCGACCCACAGCGCCGCCGCACTGGCCAATGCCGGTCCCGAGCAAAGCGAAGCGCTGCGCACCTTTGGTGATCATCTGGGGGTCGCTTTCCAACTGGTCGACGACCTGCTGGATTATCGCGGCGATGCCGAAACCCTCGGCAAGAACGTCGGCGACGACCTCGCCGAAGGCAAGCCTACCCTGCCGCTGATCTACACCATGCGTGAAGGCACCCCTGAACAAGCCGCGCTGGTTCGTCAGGCCATTCAGAAGGGCGGCCTGGAAGATCTCGAAAGCATCCGCGATGCTGTGGAAAAGTCAGGCGCACTCGAATACACAGCCCAGCTTGCACGCGACTACATTGCTCGCGCCATTGCCTGCCTGGATGTGCTGCCGCCGAGCATCTACCGCGACGCCCTCGTCGAGCTGAGTGAATTTGCGGTCGCGCGCACGCACTGACCGCTGCCCTGCTCCACCAAAAGCCCGTCCACGTGACGGGCTTTTTGCTGCCTGCGATTCAGCACCGTTTTATAGACCTCACGTTCTAATGCGAATTAATCTCAAATAGATCCTTGCTATTCCTCAGATAAGAATTATTCTCATTGAAACACACAAGGAGAATCACATGACGTATCTGATTGATGCCTGGCTTGATCGCCCACAGCCCTACCTTCGCATCCTGGATCGCGAGACGGGCAAAGTGTGTGCAGTGCTGGAGGAGGAGGCGCTCGACGAGTTGCGTGATCAGGGGGATCTGGATGTCAGCAGCTTGAGCTCAAGCGAACCCGGTGTTCAGAAGGAGATGGTGCGAAGTCTGTTTCTGTTCTGCTATGCGCGGGCATTGCGCCCGGCCATTGAACTGCATTGATGAGAACAGATAAAACGACGATGCCGAGCCAGCGCGGGGCTGACTCGGCATCTGTCGAGCGTGAATCGTGAACCTTACAGAACGTCGAGCAGCTCGACGTCGAAGACCAGGACGCTGTGTGGCGGAATGCTGCCAACGCCTTGAGCGCCGTAGGCCAGTTCGCTCGGAACGTACAGGCGCCATTTGCTGCCGGCCTTCATCAGTTGAAGAGCTTCGGTCCAGCCTGGAATCACGCCGCCAACCGGGAATTCAGCCGGCTCGCCACGATCGTAGGAGCTGTCAAACACAGTACCGTCGATCAGCATGCCGTGGTAATGGGTGCGCACGTTGCTTTCGCGGGTCGGTTGAGCGCCCTCGCCCGCAGTGATCACTTCATATTGCAGACCGGAGGCCAGAGTGGTCACGCCATCACGCTTGGCGTTTTCAGTCAGGTATTCCTTGCCTGCGCCAGCCGCTGCTTCAGCTTTGGCTGCAGCTTCGGCTTGCATGATTTCGCGGATGACTTTGAAGCTCGCGCCCATTTCTTCCTGGCCAACACGGCTCGGCTTGCCGGCGAAAGCGTCGGTCAGGCCAGCCAGAATAGCGTCCAGATCGACGCCCGGTGGCGGGTTGTCACGCAGTTGGTCGCCCAGTTGACGGCCAATACCGTAGCTGACGCGAGTTTCGTCGGTGGACAGATTGACTTCGGACATGAGACTGCTCCGCTGAAGAGCGCCCTCGGGCGCCCGTATTTAAAGGCCGGGCAGCCTAGCACAAAGCGTAATACCCGTAACCTCTACCAGGCGGATCGAAAAGCCAGGGGGATTTTGACGTCTTGATTCAGGTCGTCGTTCACGCCGCACATCTCGTCGTGAACCACGGCGTGGACCAGATTGAACGGCATCGGCGCAACTGGCTGCAGCAGTTCGCGTGCGTGCTCGACTGAGCGCAGGTGCAATGCCTTGTTCTGCGCATCGACCAAACGATGCGCGACGCCCTGCATCCTGGCTTCCAGCAAGTAAATGCCGCCTTCGATCGAGATCAGATTGAGCTCTTCTACACCACCGGTGCTGGCGTGGGAAATGAGTTCCTGAAGGTTCATGGCAAATCCTCGCGGGTCGCAGGAAGTCGATCAGTGCTTGGTGACTTTGTCCAGAAAGCCCATGGCGCAGGCAGACACAACAAAGGTCATGTGGATGATCACGTACCACATGAGGTACTGCGGATCGATGTTCTTGGCGTCCATGAACACCCGCAACAGGTGAATGGACGAAATCGCGACGATGGACGCAGCGACTTTCATCTTCAGCGACGAAGAATCCATCTTGCCCAGCCAGTTGAGCTTTTCCTTGCCTTCGTCGATGTCCAGCTGCGACACGAAGTTCTCGTAGCCGGAGATCATCACCATGACCAGCAAACCACCGACCAGCGCCATGTCGATCAACGACAGCAGCACCAGGATCAGGTCAGATTCGGCCAGCGCGAATACGTTGGGGATGATGTGGAAGATTTCCTGGAAAAACTTCAGCGCCAGCGCCAGAAGCCCCAGAGACAAACCAAAGTAGATCGGCGCCAGCAGCCAGCGGGAGGCGTACATGGCATTTTCGATAAAACGTTCCATTGAAGCTCACTGATAATTTAAAAGCTCGCGAGTATAGGGCGAGGGCCGATTAGCACAACCCACTGCGAAAAGAGTTGAAACAATAACGCCCGATCGGGCATGGGGGAAGCTCGGCAAATCCGCGTCTGCAGACCGTAGAAGGCAGACGCGGAACACCTCGAAACGAAGGGGTCAGTTGGCGGGAGACGTCCGCTGACCCACGGCGGCGTCGCTGTTGATTCTTCGCAGCTCCCCCTGGAGGTGAAGCCCCCAGATCGGGATCTCTTCCGCCGTTTGATAGCCATGCAGCAGGAGGCTTTCGGCAATGGCATCAAGGACCGATTCGGCAGCAACCGGTCCATGAAAAGGCCCCTGAGCCTTAAGTGCGGAGGGCTGTTCGCCAGACATTCCGGCGGCGAACAACAAGGTCCACATTCCTTTGTCGCCTGACAGCGGGCGAACAACACATTCGATTCGGGTCACCAGACCCAGGCATTGGCGAGTAAGGCAGAGGCTGCGCGGCATGGCGAGCTCCTTATTGATTGCAGTATTCATATCCTTCGCATAACGAAGGAAACGCGTCAGTCCCTTTGACAACTGCTGCAACCCGACAATATCGAACAACTACCCCGTTGGAAAAGCGCGAAAACGAAAAGGGCGCCGAATGGTCATTTGGCCATCAAGCGCCCCGTTTCATTGACGTCAAAGGCCTAGCTTTTCAGCTCGGGCTGTGATTGTGGCGCCTCCTTTTCGAGCTCTTTGAGGTCGTCGTCGCTGAGCATTTCAGCGATGTCGCGCAGACGGTCCACCACCCTGCCGTTCACCGAATCATCGGGGAATTGACCGTCTTCGTCCGCTTCACCCACCGGCATGCCGACCAACAGACTCAGCGCCTCATCCACCTGGCGCACGGCGTACACGTGGAACTGCCCCGCGCGCACGGCCTGCAGCACGCGCTCGTCCAGCATCAGCGTGGCGACGTTGGCGTGGGGAATGATCGCGCCTTGATCGCCCGTAAGACCTCGGGCTTCGCAGAGTCGGAAGAAGCCTTCGATCTTCTCGTTGACGCCGCCGACCGCCTGGACTTCGCCAAACTGGTTGATCGAGCCGGTGATGGCGAAACACTGCTTGAGCGGGGTTTTCGACAAGGCGGAGATCAGCGTGCAGACCTCGCCGAGGGAAGCGCTGTCGCCATCGACGTAGCCGTAGGACTGTTCCAGCGCGATGCTCGCGGAAATGGCCAGCGGGAATTCCTGGGCGTAACGGCTGCCCAGATAACCGGTGAGGATCATTATCCCTTTGGAGTGAATCGGCTGGCCCAGGTTGACCTCACGCTCGATGTCGACGATGCCGCTACCGCCCGGGTAAACCGTCGCCGAGATGCGCGCCGGCACACCGAACGCGGAATCCCCCACTTCCAGCACCGTCAGGCCGTTGCACTTGCCGACCGCCGCGCCCTGAGTGTCGATCAGGATGATGCCAGCGAGCATGTCATCCAGAATTCGGGCCGACACACGACCGGTGCGGGTAGCCTTGGCCTTCAACGCGCGCTCGATGTGCCCGGCGTCAGTGCGCTCGTCACCGGCCACACTGCGAATGAAGTCCGCCTCGCTGACCAGTTGGAACAGATCACCGATGCGCGCCGACAAGCGCCCCTGGTGCTCGGCGAGGCGCGCGCTGTACGTGGCAAGGCGCGCGACTGCATCCGCTGTCAGCGGCGCCATGCCCTCCTCCGACGTCCGGGTTTTGAGCAACTGGGCGAACTGCTCCAGGCTCTCGTCGACCATCGGAATGTCTTCGTCGAAATCCACCAGCACCCGGAACATCTCCTGGAAGTCCGGATCTAGGTCCTGCAGCGTGTAATACAGCGACCGCGCGCCAATGATGATGACTTTGACCTGCAGCGGGATGGTCTGCGGGGTCAGCGTTACGGTGGCCAGACGACCCAGTTCACCCAGCGGCGCTTCCATCTTCAGTTTGCGCGATTGCAGGGAGCGCTTGAGGGCGTCCCACACGAACGGCTCGCTGAGCATTTTCTCGGCTTCCAGCACCAGAAAACCGCCGTTGGCCCGGTGAAATGCTCCGGGGCGCAGCTGACGATAGGTGGTGTAAAGCGCGCCCTGGTCGGTGCTGTATTCGATGCGTCCGAACAGGTTGTCGTAGGTCGGGTGCGGCTCGAATACCACCGGCGCGCCGCCGCTGGCGGAATGGCCCACCATCAGGCTCGGGCAGTATTGCTCTTCGAGCAGCTTGCGCGCCTGGGCATCGGTTTTGCTGTCGTCGACGAGTTGCTCGACCACGGTCCTGAGCAGGTTGACCTGCACTGCCTGAAGGTAGGCGCACACCGCGGCGTTCTCGGCGTACTGCTCGGACAACGGTGCCAGCAGCGGCTGAAGCGCAAGGATGATGGTCTCTTCATTGAGCTCACGCATCTGGTTGTTGGACTCGCGCTTCCACTGCGGCAGGCTGGCGAGTTCTTCATTCAACCGCTCTTCCAGCGTCGAAATATCGGTGTGAAAACGCTCGCGCTCGGCTTCCGGCAATTGCGAAAACTCGGCCTCGTCCAGCGCCTTGCCTTCGAGCATCGGGGTGAACGCAATGTTGGTGTTGTCGCGGTACAGCGCGATGTCTTTTTCCAGCGCAAGACGTTCGATGACATCGAGGGCGCGGTCGTAGCGCTGATTGAAGGCGCGGTCAATCGCACTCTTCTTCTGCTGGTAGGACGGATGTTCGAACACCGCAGGAAATGTCGACAGCAGGTTGTCGATCAGTCCGTTGATGTCGGCAATGAACGCACTGGCGCTGCCGGGCGGCAGTTCAAGGGCGCGCGGCTCGCGGGCGTCATCGAAATTGTTGACGTACACCCAGTCCGACGGCGTCTGCATGCGCTTGGCTTCGGCCTTGAGGTAGCGCTTGACGAAGGAAAAGCGGCCGGTGCCGGGCTCGCCCATGACGAACACGTTGTAACCAGGGCGCGGCATGGCGACGCCGAATTGCAGGGCTTCGACAGCGCGCTCCTGGCCGAGTACGCCGCGAAAGGGTTCCAGATCGTTGGTTGTCGTGAAGCTGAACTGTTCAGCGGAAAAGGGACGGGTCAGCGCTTCGGGCGCAAGTCGCAAGCTGGCAGCAACAGAATCGGGCATCGGACATCCTTACATCAGGCGGGGCAGATGGGCGCATTCTGGCGCTCGCCGCACCGCACTGGCAAGGCAAGAACCGCGTGATCGCTTTTCCGTATGAGGAACCGGCCTACACACCCGGCGGAGGCGGATTACGCACAACAATCTGCAATTACTCACGGAACGTTCATATCGTGCCTAAACTCCAACTTGCGCGACCGGTAACAATTTAAATAACCGGTCCGCCCTGGCGCCCTACCGGCCAGGAATCCGACCCTTGGTTGAAACAACAGAGACTAAAGCTATGAAACGGATTCTTCTTGGTACTCTCTTCGCCGCTGTGTCCATCAACGCCATGGCTCAAGCTCCTGGCGGTCCGGACTGCGGCTGGGGCAACATGCTGTTTGAAGGTCAACGCGGCACTCCAGCTCACTTCCTCGCTTCCACCACCAACGGTACTTCGGGCAACGCCACCTTCGGCATGACCTCGGGCACCAACGGTTGCTCCACCAACAGCGCGCTGACCTACGGCGGCAAATCCTGGATTGCCATGAACGGCATGATGGACGAGCTCTCCAAAGACATGGCCATGGGCCAAGGCGAAGCACTGACCACTTACGCGGTCGTGTTGGGCGTTGCACCGGAAGACCGTGCGCATTTCGCCGCAGTCACCCACGAGCACTATCAGCAGATCTTCACCAAGGCCGACGCCACTGCTGAAGATGTTCACACCAACACCATCGACGTCCTGAAGAACGATCCGACTCTGGCTAAATACGCGACCCAAGCTTAAAGTCGTGCCGCCTGCCTTCCTCCCCGGAAGGCAGGTTCTCCGCCCTGCCCACTTCTGACTAGTTGCCTATCTATGCTCAAACGCCTTGCCTGGCTGGTGCTGTGTGTCTGCGCCCCGCTGTCCGCCGCGCCTCACGTCGACAATGATCGTTTGCAGCAACTGGCCAATTCCAGGTTCTGGATCTCCATCGGTCACTACGAAGCCGGCAAACTGGGTGGCTGGCGCAGCTATGTCGATGACCCGAAGTTTTTCCTCTCCCAGAACGGCGCCCATGATCCCAAAGCCGAGCTGTCTGCGACGCTTGAGGCGATCTACCGTCCTGTCACTCAAGGCCAGGAAAACGTCCACCCGCAATGCGTCTACCCCTCCCGCACGCGCTTTTTGCGTGACGAATTGAAGCTGACCGATTTGCCTGCGGTCGACTGCAAAGAATTCAACAAATGGTTTTCCGATGTGGCCCCGGACAGCACGGTGCTGATTTTCCCGGCGGCATACCTCAATAGCCCATCCTCCATGTTCGGCCACACGCTGCTGCGCATCGATCAGGCCGACGTGCAGGCGAACAAGACCGCCTTGCTCAGCTACGCGATCAATTTCGGCGCCTACATCGAGGGCTCCGACAACAGCATCTTGTACGCATGGAAAGGCCTGGCGGGCGGCTACCCCGGGCTGTTCGCACTGGTTCCGTACCAGGAAAAGCTTTCTGAATACCGCAGCCTGGAGAACCGCGATCTGTGGGAATACCGCCTCAATCTGACGCCGGAAGAAACCCGGCGCATGGTCGAGCACGTGTGGGAACTCAAACAGATTCGCTTTGGGTATTTCTTCTTCGACGAGAACTGCTCCTATCGCCTGCTTGAGCTGCTTCAGGTGGCTCGCCCGAGCCTGGACCTGACGCCGCAGTTTCGTCTGACGGCGATTCCCACGGACACCGTGCGCGCGGTGAAGGAAGCAGGGCTTGTGGAGAAGATCGACTATCGCCCGTCCAGGGAGCGCGAACTGCTGAGCCGCGCCGAGCCGTTGAACCACGACGAGCAGCAATGGGTGTTGAAAGTCAGCGCGGACCAGAAGCAAATGCAGAGCCCCGAATACATCGCGCTGCCGAAGGAACGTCGCGCGTTGATTCAGGACGCGGCCTACAGGCTGGAGCGGTATCGCGCCAACGGTCAGGAGCGAGACCCTACCAGCGCGCAACGCAGCTATGACTTGCTGCGCGCAATCAGCACCAATCCACCGCCTGCGCTGGAGATTGAGCGCCCGGGTCTGCCGGAAGACGGGCATGAGTCGCGCACGTGGCAACTGGGTGCGGGCACGCGGGATGACAAGGCATTTGCCGAATACGGCCTGCGCATGGCGTATCACGATTTGAACGACAACGCGTACGGCTTCCCGCTGGGCGCGCAGATCGAGATTCTGCAGCTCAAGCTGCGCCAGTACGAAGACAGCCACTGGCAGGTGCAGCGGCTCGATCTGGCCACCATCCGCTCGCTGACACCGCGCAACGAGCTGCTGCAGCCATGGTCGTGGCAAGTGGCGGGCGGCCTTGAGCGGGTGTTGGGCAAGCATGGCGACGAAAACCTGGTCAGTCACGTCAACGGCGGCGCGGGTGGTACCTGGAAGCTGGGAGATGACGTGCTGGGCTTCGCCATGGGAACGGTGCGAGTCGAGCACAACAACGATTTCTCCGCGCTGATTTCGCCGGCGGCGGGCTTCAACACCGGCGTGCTGTGGCGTAATCCGCTGGGTAACTTCAGCCTGGAAACCAAGGGCGATTACTTCACCAACGGCGAAGTGCGGCGCAACATCAGCCTCAACCAGCAGTGGGAGCTGTCGCGCAACCTTGGCCTACGGCTGAGTGCGCAGCGGGATTTTAGCCAGCTGACCTCGCCGGTGAATGAAGTGATGCTGGAGCTGAAGTGGTATCACTATTGAGTATCAGGCGCCCGAATTACTCAATGTGATGCCGGACGCCTTCCCGGCTGAAGCCGGTCCTACGATGCGCGCGACGGTTCTGTAGGACTGGCTTTAGCCGGGAAGAGGCCAGCGCTGCTATGTGCGCGTCGTGGCGTAACCTTCTTCTTCGATCAATTCCACAATCTGCTCGGCGCCAAGCTGGCTCTGGACTTTCACCTCGCCTTTCGCCAGATCAACCTGCACCTGCGCCGTGGGGTCTTGCCCCTGAATGGCGCCAGTAACGGCACGCACGCAATGTGCGCAGGTCATGCCTTGAACGTTGAATACCTGCATGTGCTGACTCCTCTTCTCATTGAAAACACGTGATGGCGCCATCTAAGACCTTCCCGTCGGGGCAAGGTCAAGTTTCCGGGGGATCTGCCGGGCTGGCATTCATCTGCACTCTGCGCCAGAGTGCGCCTACAACCGTCATATCAGGAGAATCAGTCATGCGCTGGTCAGCCTTTCGTATTGCAGGTTTTGCCGGCCTGTTGGCGTGCGCATCCTGGGCTCATGCCGATCAGGACTACGGCGTGCTGATCATTTCCCGCGAGCGCCTGGAGGTTTCCACCTCCTGCGAAATCGGAATCTTCATGCAAGACCAACTGGTCGGCCGTCTGTACCAGGAGGAGTCGCGCTCATTCAATCTGCCTGCAGGCGACGTGTCGGTGCGCTTGCGTGTGCTCCCTGGTCAGACGCCGGGCTGCTCGCCAGGCATCGAAGCGCAGAACAACACGCGTCTGCACATCAATGCGGGTGACGTTTTGAAATACCGCATTGCTTCGGGTCCGAACGGGATGTACTTGAAGAAGGCGGATTTGAATTATTGAATCGCCTCCTGGTGACATCAATGTCCCAATAACAACTGACCCAACGCGTAAGCTCACGCAAAGCGAATGGGTCAGCGGGGACATGGTCTGAAAACTACGTTATGTAGCCTTCATCCCTGGACAGGGGGACGGACAGGCGTCTGCTCATCGGCGCTATAACTAAACGTCACTTTGCCGGCCGCGGTAGTGGGGAGGGTAATTTTGATAACGGGTATCCAGACTCCATCAGTATTTATGAGATCGCTTTGGTTGTGCTGAGCGACAGGCAATCCGGCTGAGCCTGCCAAGTAGAAAAAAGCTTCGAGCGGTAACGTTGTTCCCAAGCCGCTATCCCAGACGGCGAGGACAAGCTCATTGTTCTCTACAAAAGCCTGAGATCCCATTAAGGACATCGCTTCTAATCCAGCAACAAACGCGGGACCTGCATTGTTGTTTCGATCGTCGCTCACGTCGAATCCGCACTGCGCATAGTGTAAATTGCCAGGCTGCGATGTGTAATGAGTCCACCATTGCGCTGCAGTTGTAACGTTCTGTAAATGGCAGGGACGACTGCCTACTGTTCCTGGATGCTCACCACACCCCCTGTCAGTCCTGCTCCCCGTGCCTGCGTCAACCGGAAATAAGCAACGCACCTCAGGATGCAGCTTCCCCTCGGCAAATAAATAAGCCGTCAAGATGTATCCGTTGTTATACCCCCAGGCCAACTTTCTGAAGTTAGCGTCAGACCTTAAGTAAGACGCGGACACGCCGCCTCGTGTAATACTTGCTGGACTGTTGTCCCAGACGTGATACGCACCGGGACTATTGCTCGTACCGCGGATCATTACCCCATTACACAAAAACGCTGGTTGCGACGGCGTTCCGCAATTTGCAGCTGTGTCGGCGTAACGGTTGGTGAGATGCCTGACCACGTCCTCCCCAGAGTCTTGCTGTATCGTAGCGCGGTGCGCGACATGCGGAATGGGACGCTGAGTTGTATCGAAGCCCGATCTTTGCTCACTGACACAAGCAACAAGGACGACATATACAAGTAAAAACACCACCTTATTAATCTTTCTCATAATGGCCTCCGAAGCCAAAACACGAACACTTCTAGAATAATCCAAAAAGACCATTGCACCTTCTCGGTTTCGTTACACCACAAGCTGCTATGAAACAACTTAAAACTGGACACTCCGTCAAATATTCATCCAAAAATCTGTGAGTTAACATCAGGAGTAATGGATGATAACTATGACTTCGTAATAGCCTGATCTCCTGCACTGTAAGTAAACGTCGCCTTGCCCCCCTCACTCGCCGGAAGTGTGAGCTCTATCACAGGTATCCATACCCCATCAGTACTATTGAGATCCAGCTGATTACGTTGTGCGACAGTCAATCCAGGCAGGCCAGCCAGGTAGAAAAAAGCTTCCAGCGGGAGGGTCTTGCCCAATCCATTTCCCCAGACTGCAAGGATGAGCTCGTTCTGCTCTCTAAACGACTCAGACCCCATCAAACCCATTGCCGCCAATCCCGCAGCGAAGGCAGGTCCTGCCGCCGAGTTTCTGGCATCGGTAACATCAAATCCGCATTGGTAGCTATGGCGACTGCTGGCGTGTGAGTTGTAATGCGTCCACCACTCCGTTGCGGTGGTAATGCCCTGTAGATGGCAGGGGCCGCTACCTGCATAACCAGGGTAATCACCACATCCCTTGTTTGTACGGGCCGAGGTACCCGCATCGATCGGAAAGAGGCACAGCACCTCGGGGTGCAGTTTCTCAGCCGCATAAAAATAAGCGGTCAAGATATAGCCGTTGTTGTACCCGTAGGCGAGCTTATTGTAATTAACATCCGACCTTAAGTAGGAAATAGAGACGCCACCCTTTTCAATAGAAGCAGCACTGTTCTCCCATACGTGGTAAGTCGGTTCACTGCTGGTGCCTCTAATCATCACTCCATTGCACAGAAAGGACGGCTGTGAAGGCGTTCCGCAATCTGCAGCTGTCTTGCTGTACCGGTCTTCTAGATGTCGCGCAACATCTTCGCCGGTATCTTGCTGAATAGCAGGACTCTGCGTAAATCGAGGATCAGTACCGTGGGGCCCGTTTAATGAAGACTGCTCGCCTACACATGCAACAAGTCCGATATAGATAAGTGCAAGGGCGACAGATCCGAATCTATTCATGCTGATCTCCTGATGATAATCAATGGCAATCCATGTCAAAAAATGATATTCGGCCGTCCAAGCATCATTCACTGGACGGGCTTTGCCAACTGACACATATGACAGTGATCGATACCGCTTCGAAATAATCCATGCAGCGCTTATCGCAAATAGCTCTAGCCACTTGGCAACCGTACATGGGCAAGAAAAAATTATTAACCTATAAGAGACAGGCGACCAACTACTCAAGAAAAAATAAAAACAATGCGTAAACTTGACGATTTAAACCCCTCTTACTAGCCTTCACTTCTCACCTTATAGTTTGCAAACCGGCAAGGAGCTGTTCATGAATTTGCCCACACCTTCCAATGACCAATCATCACAAAACGTGGACCTGATTAATATTTACGATGGCGAAGCCCTGCTGGGCACAGCTACAAGTAACGGTGCAACTTGGTCATTCAACGCCCGAAATCTTCCATCGGGCTTGCACACTTTTACCGCGCGCACCATCACAGGTCGCTCCAATGAGTGGCGTATTACGGTGACCGAGGCAGCGATGAATCTGGTGGCACCTCATGTGAGGGAGGCAACCTTGGTTGCGGATAACAGGGAGCGCCTGGATTATTACCAGGTAAACGATGTTATTCACTGTATCGTTCCTAACTACAATATGAAGTCTGGCGATACCGTGAAAGCGTATTGGGTGGGTCGGAACATCACTATTGGTTCACCCATCCAAACGGTGGGAAGCCCACCGTCGCTGCAACCGTTTCCGATATCGAAATATGAAGTCATTGATGTCATAGGCCACAACGCATCTCTTTACTACACCGTAAAACGCCCCCCCGACACAGAGACTTTTACCTCGTTGACACTCCTCCTCACCGTAGAAGGACATTCATTCCAAGTGGATGCCCCGACCATCAACGATGGACACGATAATCTGCGGGTAAAAAAGCAGCCCCAGTTCAATGACGACAGCACCACTGGCGTTCGTGCCATTGGCGCTGATGGTGATCAATGGTCCGCAGACATAACGCATGCGTTTGGTAGCGACCCTCATCTAAACTTCAAGATTGATCCATCTTGGCTAGCTCGAAACAGGGGAAAGCCGGCCGTTTTCAATTGCAGCGTAAGGGTCAATCCGGGAGACCCTCACTACCTGTTCTCGCAACTGCTCAGAGTAGCATCGGTGTGAACGCAAAAACCCGGCCTGAGCCGGGCTTTTTCTGGGTCGATCACTGCATCCAGGGCGGAGGCGGTTCTTCGGTTTTGTTCGGCGGCGCATCGTCCGCCGTTCTCGCGGCCTGACGCCTTGCATCGTCCAGTCGCGCCGCTTCAATCTCGCGCAACACACTGCCGACGTCGGCAATCTCGTCCGGATCAGCGAATTCGCCCGTCAGCATGGTTGCTGGGGACAACGTGCCCGCTTCGAAGTGGGACCACATCTCCCGGGCGTAGCGCGTCTGCTTCAGCTCCGGCGCGAAGCGGCCGAAGTAGGACGCCATGTTGCCGACGTCGCGCTCCAGCATGGTAAACGCATGGTTGTTGCCCGCTGCATCCACCGCTTGCGGCAAGTCAATAATGACCGGGCCGGTGGGCGTGAGCAGCACATTGAACTCGGACAGGTCACCATGCACCAGACCGGTACACAACATCAGCACGATCTGCTGAATCAGGAACGCGTGGTATTCGCGCGCCTGATCCGGCTCAAGCGTCACGTCATTCAGACGCGGCGCGGCATCACTGTATTCATCGGCGATCAGCTCCATGAGCAGTACGCCCTCAAGGAAGTCGTACGGCTTGGGCACTCGCACGCCAGCGCCTGCCAGACGGAACAGAGCCGCCACTTCGGCGTTCTGCCACGCGTCTTCGGTTTCCTTGCGGCCGAACTTCGAACCCTTGGCCATGGCGCGGGCCTGGCGGCTGTTGCGGACCTTGCGGCCTTCCTGGTATTCCGCTGCCTGACGGAAACTACGTTTGTTGGCCTCCTTGTAAACCTTGGCACACCGCAGCTCATTGCCACAGCGCACCACATAAACAGCTGCCTCTTTACCGCTCATGAGCGGGCGCAGCACCTCGTCCACCAGACCGTCTTCGATCAGGGGTTCAATGCGTTTAGGAGTCTTCATCAGCTTTTATTGGGGGTCCTTCGTTGCCAAACACGCGATTGTTGCTCGTTATACGGCAATCCTCTGCCAGCGAGTAGGGGGTCAGGTCGATTGACTGTATGCCAGCTGTCTCACGATATCCCTGACACTTGGCCAAGCAGCATTCGTGCCGACGCATATCTACACCGCTTGATAGCCTCTACCACCGCGCTTGTCGACGAGCGACCACAGCGCAACCACGCAAGCTTCGCTCATCATCCGCGAAACAGTTCGCCAGGTGTCCTCCCGAACAGCCCTTTGAAAGCAGCAATAAAAGCCGACGTCGAATCGTAACCGCAGTTGAGCGCCGTGCCCGTAACGCTCACCCCTTCCTCCAACGCATTGAGTGACGACAGCAAGCGTGCCCTCTGCCGCCAGCCCCGAAAGCTCAAGCCCGTTTCGCGCTGAAACAATCGTGTGAGCGTCTTTTCCGACATGTTCAAACGCGTCGCCCAGTCATTCAGGGTGACCGCTTGATCCGGTGTTTCGATCAGTTCACCACACAGTCCCAGCAAGCGTGGATGACGAGGCAGCGGGAGCGAAAAACCCACCTCGGGCAAATTCGCCAATTGGTCGAGCAGTACCTGAACGAGACGAGACTCGGCGCTATCCAGCTCCGGGTAATCCGCTGGCAACTGACAAAACGTCTTTATCAACTCCCTGGCGAGTGGCGTGACTTCGAGCACCCGGCAACGATCTGGCGCCCAATCGCAATCCTCTTTGCGCACGTACAGGCTGCGCATCTCGGCCCGGGTCGACGTGACGACTTCATGATCGAGCCCGGCCGGAATCCACACGCCCCACTGCGGCGGCGCGAAGAAACTGCCGTGGGGTGTATGCACGCCGAGGACGCCGCTGATGGCGTAGGAAAACTGCACCCAGTCGTGGCGGTGAGTCGGTGTCCAGGAACCTGCGCCAAGGCTTTCGGCGCGGGCGTAGAGCGGGCGCGAAAGGCCTTCGAGCGAAGGGACTTGTCGTTCGGTCTCGGGGTTTCGCGGGGAGATGTGTCCGGTGGTGGGCATGGGCTGGCCTGCTGTAAGAGGCTGCAGTTTACGTGCTTGCTGCGAATGGGACCCGCAAGGCTGATTGAGTGCGGCGCTCAGGGCTTAGATGGATTTTTCATTACGCATGGCTCGTTTCGCGATTAGCTGCCTATACCCCCTGTTCTCAGGCGCGTGCGTCGCCTACGTGATTTGTGCACTGTCATTTGTGACAGCAGACAGATGCTTGTCCGGCGCTGATGATGGTCCTGCGCCAGAGATTAAAACGTCCTTGCGGTCAGCCCTCAACCAGCCTTCAAGTTTCGACGGGGTGAAGACGTGCAAGGCGATCCCCTTCAAGGAAGCGTCTCATGTCTAAACCCAAAAAAGCGGTGAACTCGCCAATGGGCCAGTCCACTAGTCCGCAGCGGCAGAACCCCATCTACACAAAACCGACCGTTCCCGTGGCGCTTGGCGAATTTCTGTCGCCGAAGCAAGTGACCGCTTCGGGTTTGGAAGTGGTGGTGACTTACCCATCCATAAAGCCAGGGGATGTGATCGCACTGAAGTTTAATGGTGACGACACCTTTGTTCCGATAGAGGTGGAGAACCAGACTTCTGTTTCTTTCTGGGTTTCGGTGCCGCACATCATCAAAGCCTTTGGAACAACCGTCGACATTCAATACACGCTTGGCGGTGAGAGCGCTGGACAGAAGTCAGACATCTTGCAGCTGACAGTGCTGCCTTTCATGGAAGGAGATTTGAAAATGGCGAAAATAACGGAAGCCTCACCACCTACGCCAGGTGTACTTGATCTTGCGACGTTTACGGGCGATGCAGAAGTTAAAGTGGCACCTTGGCCAATGATTGAAGCAGGACAGACTGTTTGGCTGGACCTTGAATACGAAGGCCAGTCCGGTGCTATCCCCATTATCGCTGGGGAGAAAGTAACTACTGACGAGGTCGGGACCGGAATGACTCGCTCTATCCTTAGAACGGATTTGGAAAAAGCGCCGCACGACAAGTTGATCAAGCTGCCTCTGAAAGTGAATTTTAGTGATGCTGCAATTATTCCGTTCCCAGCGCTTGAATTAGTGGTGCTGCAGAAAGGTCGCGGTGAGGACATTGAGAACTTTGACGGTGAGTCGCTGGGCTTGATTAGCGGAGGCTTCCTGAACACACCACTCATTAAGTTCGAGTTCCGCGCCACGGATATGAGGCCTGAAATCGTAGGCGTGCCTGGTGCGAAGAAACTTCAGTTCATTGCCTTTAATAATGTGGCGACCGTGGCGGAATTCATAAAGAAAACCTACTGTACCGTCACGTTTGACTTTTATACAGCTGAAGATTCTGTAATTGAAAGCTACGGCAGCGATCCGCAAGACAATAGAACGCAATTTTTCGAAGCTTTGTCGACAACGACCGTAGAGATTCTTACAGAAAACATAGACCGCATTGAGTTTAGGGGGCCGTTCCTCGGTACAATGATGACAATCGACAATATCATAATGAAATAAAGATACTAAAAAAACGCCAGCCTTCGGATGAGAGATAACCACGCTAAGCTTTTTTGCGATAAAGGAGGTCTTATTTATTTAAATAACGGGGGCCGATTAATTTACGGTGGAGCGTTGTGAATAAATCAGTCCCCTTCCTACCGCGATCCTTTTTGCGCACATACAGGCTGCGCATCTCGGCCCGGGTTGAGGTGACGACTTCATGATCGAGCCCGGCGGGAATCCACACGCCCCATTGCGGCGGCGCGAAGAAACTGCCGTGGGGTGTATGCACGCCGAGCACGCCACTGATGGCGTAGGAAAACTGCACCCAGTCGTGGCGGTGAATCGGTATCCAGGAACCCGCGCCAAGGCTTTCGGCGCGGGCGTAAAGCGGATGCGGGAGATCGTCAAGCGAAGGGACTTGTCGCTCGGTTTCGGGGTTTCGCGGGGAGATGTGTCCGGTGGTGGGCATGGACGGGCCTGTGTTGGGAGGCGGTAGTTATAAACGCATTCCTCATAACATTTATAACCCAACGCGATAACGCCTGATAACGCCTTGTTTCACTGAGCAGAATTTGAGGAGTTACAAGCGATCACTGTCATTTCTGACAGTAGTCACCACGGCATATCGCGGAGCACTCTGTCTCCAAGGATGACGCACCTTCACGCCAACTAGCAAAGGACCGCAGAAATGACCCGGAAAAACGAAAAGCAAGACAAACTACCTGCAAATGAACTGGCTTCGGCGAGTTCCGACACCTCGCCTCCACGCGCAGCCGCCCGGCAAGATCCGGCCTACCCAGCTCCGACGGTAGAGGAAGCCTCGAACAACGTTCTTTCCCCTCTGGATGTACTCCCCGGAGGCATTCACGTGAAAGTGACTTATGAATCGATGTCACCCAATGACGTGATTGCTCTGATTTTCAACGGTGATGACACATTCGTGCCGCAATACGGCAACGACACGAAAGCCGTTATCTTCACCGTTGGCTCTTCCCATGTGGCAAAAGCGCTTGGTGACGACATTCTGGTGAAATATGTGATCAACGGCGTGGATGGCGAGATAGCCTCGGAATCGTTAACGCTAAAAATACTACCCCTCTTCGAAGAAGATATGACAATGATTAAGATCCCACAAGCGACAGAGAGCACGCCAGGCAAACTCGATCTGTCGACATTTACCGGCGATGCCGAGTTCATTATCCCCCCGTGGCCACTAATTGCTGAAAAACAACTGGTTTGGATGGACATGGAAAGCGAGAGCAGTACGCAACACGTTTTAAAGGAGTACTCAGTGACATCCGATGATTTGACAGCAGGTGTAACTGGATCGATTAGCAGAGCTGTATTAGAAAATACATTAGTGGCTAAGCCAGAAGGCACCCTTCTGGAGTTCGCTGCGAAAGTTCAATTAGACGACAGTGGGTCCTCCGCAGGTGCCCGACCCTTCCCCCATTTAAAACTACTGCTGCAAAACGGCGCCAAAGATATAACTGAGGACTTTGAAACCTACGCATCCGGGGTAAAGCCATCGCCTTGGGATACGCCGAGCATTACGTTCACAGGAACAAATCTGCAGATCAGTACCGGAATAAACGACAACAGATACTTCGACGCAGATATCCAAGCAGGTGTTGCAGAGCTGACTTTAGATCTCAAAGATCTCAAAGCACATTACAAACGCGCGACGGTTGACCTGTCGGTGAGCAGTTCGAGATCAGCGATTTTTCAATGCATTTATGAAAATGGCAAGGTCGATGAGAAACGGGTAGAGTTAGCGGAAATCACGACCTTCGAGTTCATCCACGATGACATCAGCTCATTTAAAGTCGTTGCCATATATAACGACTTCCCAATAAAAATCCGTATAGACAACTTAAAGCTATTTGTCAGAAACCTGGAAACTTAGTCATCCCTACGCCTGATAAGGGGACCTGATATAGTGGATATAGGGTTCTGATTTATTTAAATCCTTGAATACATCAGCCCCCTCACCTTGAGCCTCAGACCATTTCCTCATAGCGCTAATTTCCATCCTCGATATACGCCGCCCAGCCGTTGCTTTACCGGCCGACTGATCAATAGACCGCAGCCGTACTGTCATTTCTGACAGTAGTCACCACGGCGTATCGCGAGGCACTCTGTCTCCATGGATGACGCGCCTTCACGCCAACTAGCCAAGGACCGCTGAAATGACCCAGACAAACGACGAGCAAGAAAAACAACCCGCCAATGAATTGGCTTCAGCGAGTTCCAGCAACTCGGCCTTGAATGCGGCAGCCCTAGAAGACCCGAACCTTCCTGCACCCAACGTCCCTCTAGCCCCAGACGGCGTGCTGCTCGAACCCAATCGTGCAGACCCCGACGGCCTCCTTGTGGAAGTGACGTATCCCTCCATGTCGGTAGACGACACGATTGCCCTGATCTTCAACGGCGAGGACACTCTTGTGCCGCAGAAGGGCAGCGCCGAGCTGAAAGTAACCTTCATCGTGCCTAAGGAGTATGTTGCGAAGACTGTGGGCAAAACCGTGCAGGTTTCCTATTCAGTAGCAGGGAGTACTGGCGCGGCTCGCTCACAAACGCTCAATCTGGACGTGCACCTGATTCCCGTCGGTCAATTAACCGCGCCGCAGATCGTTCAGGCGGTAGGGGGCGTTCTGGACGTCGGGGGGCTGCAAACTGCCGCTGATATCTTCGTAAACGCCTGGCCACTTATCGCGCTTAAACAGAAGACATGGATGCAACTTCAAGGCTCCGGCAATTTAAAACTGCCCGTTTGGCAAGGGTATGAAATTGGCAGTACTGGCGCGCAAGTCGCCACGGTTCAGCGGAAAGACCTGCAAAACCTTACCGACGGTTCACAACTAAACCTGGTGCTGGAAGTGTTGTTCGATGACGGGCTGCCGCTTCAGCCGTTTCCGATTCGGACTTACCAAATCAAGACCGCGCCGGAATACGCTCTCGGAGCTCTGGAACTGGTTGGCGCCACCGGAGATGTCATTGACCTGGGCGTTGTCAGCGGGGATCCGGTGACCGTCCACACCCGCACTTACATAGGGCAAACGGCCGGAGACCGTCTTTTGCTGTTCTGGGCGGGAGTCGCTGCCAACGGCACGCCGATCACCTATAACCGCGAATACACCGTGCTGGCGGGTGGCGAGGCCGGCGAGGTGCGCTTCGAGGTTCCTCGCGCTAATCTGGAGTCGCTGGGCGGCGGGACGCTGCAGTTGAGTTATCAAATAATCAAGGTGGGTGGGGGTATCCAGAATTCGCCGGTGTCGGGGTATCAGGTAAAAGCCCAACCTGCGGCAACCTATCCGGCGCCTACGGTGGATAAAGCACCAACTGGCGTACTGAACCCGATGGACGCACTAACGGGCGCAGCCGTGATCGTGAAGTATGACGACATGATGCCCACCGACCAGACCGCATTGATCTGGAATGGAAGCAATGTGGTAGTGCCATGGCAGGAGGTGGGTAACCAAGACAGGGTCGACTTCAATATCCCTGTGGATATGCTGGCAGACGTCCTCGGCGAAAGTTTCGATCTTGCCTATCAAGTGATCAGAGGGCCCAAGGTATCAACGTCACAGATTTTGCCATTCACGTTGCTAGCAATACCATCCGCCGCCCTGCCAACGCCGGTAGTGCCAGAGGTAAATCCGACCACGTCAGTGTTGGATCTTAATGACTTTACTGGCGATGCGCATGTCACCGTTGCACCTTGGCCATTGATTGCATTGGGACAGACAGTTTGGTTGACGGTGACCGGTCCGGACGGCGTGCCGACAATCAATTTGCTGGCGGGTGATGCGATTCAAGCGCCTGAAGTGACCGGTGGGCTTAACATCGCTATCAGACGGACAGATCTGGAGACTTTTGCAAACGAAAGTGAAATTCAGGTTATTTGCAGCGCTGGGTTTTCAGGAACATCTATTATAGAAGAGACAATAGCGCTGCCAATCTTAGCGCTACGTATAGAGGTAATCCAAGTACCTCTGTTTGAGAATTTTGATTTATTACCGGAAAATCTCATATATCGAGACGGAGAAATAGAAACACCATCAATGTTCATAAAGTTTATCTCAGGGGGAGGCCAAGCAGGAATTATGACTCAAGAAGTCCTCGGTGGATCTCCACCAGTCCCTGGCAAAATAGAGGGAATGGTATTACATCTAGGCATCAACAATACCGGCGGACATCAAACATTAAAATTGACCTTTAAGAATATTTACTCACAGGTTAGCCTATGGTGTACTTGGAATGATAATGACACGATATTTCGCGCTTTTGATTCGAATGGAAATACCCTTTCTCAACAAACTCTCCCCCCGCTTCTCGATCGATATCAACCCTCAGAAGTGATATTTACACATGAGAATCTAAAAGGTATAGATATCAGCACGACAGAAACGAGGTACCGACCGAACGATTGGATAATTGTAGATTGGTTTCGATTTACGAGATAGTAAGTGGCAAGGACAAAGTGGGCTGACCTATCTCAACTGAACGATAAACGGGGCTGATTTATTAAAACCGGGGGCTGATTTATTTACGATGAGACGCTGTAAATAAATCAGCCCCTTTTAAAAAAACATTCTTTAAAAATTAATCAGCATCAGCCCTCGATAATGGCCGTCACGCCCTGCCCACCCGCGGCGCAAATCGATATCAATCCACGCCCTCCTCCCCTATTGCTCAGCAGTTTCGCCAGGTTCGCCACAATCCGCCCACCCGTCGCAGCAAACGGATGCCCCGCCGCCAACGAGCTGCCTTTCACATTCAGCTTGCTGCGATCAATCGACCCCAGCGGCGCGTCCAACCCCAACCGCGTTTTGCAGTATTCCGGGTCTTCCCACGCCTTCAACGTACACAGCACTTGCGCCGCAAAGGCTTCGTGAATCTCGTAGTAATCGAAGTCTTGCAGCGTCAAACCGTTGCGCGCCAGCAGGCGGGGGACGGCGTAGACCGGGGCCATCAGCAGGCCTTCGTTGCCACGCACAAAATCCACGGCGGCAGCCTCGCCATCGCGCCAATAGGCCAGAATCGGCAAGCCCCGCTCATGCGCCCACTCTTCGCTGGCGAGCAGCACCAGCGAGGCGCCGTCAGTCAGTGGCGTCGAGTTACCCGCCGTCAGTGTGCCCTTGGCGCTGCGCTCATAAGCAGGCTTGAGCGACGCGAGTTTTTCCAGGCTCGCGTCGGTGCGCAGGTTGTTGTCGCGGGTCAGGCCGAGGAACGGCGTGAGCAGATCGTCCTGCCAGCCCTCCGCGTAAGCAGCGGCCATTTTCTGGTGACTTTCCAGCGTCAGTTGGTCCTGCGCGTCGCGGGGGATGCCCCAAGTCTGCGCCATCAGTTCGCAGTGCTGGCCCATCGACAAACCGGTGCGGGGTTCGCCGTTGCGCGGCAGCTCCGGCTTGAGGTTATGCAGGCGTAATTGCGTCAGTGCCTTGAGTTTGTCGGCCGTGGTTTTGCTGCGATTGACCTGCAACAGGATCTGCCGCAGGTCTTCGTTGACGCCGATGGGCGCGTCTGAGGTGGTGTCCACGCCGCCAGCGATGCCGCACTCGATCTGGCCGAGGGCGATTTTGTTTGCCACCAGCAGCGCCGCTTCGAGCCCGGTGCCGCAAGCCTGTTGAATGTCGTAGGCAGGGGTTTGCGGCGACAGCCTTGAGCCGAGCACGCATTCGCGGGTGAGGTTGAAATCACGGGAATGCTTGAGGACCGCGCCGGCAGCGACTTCGCCCATGCGCAGGCCATGCAGGTTGAAGCGCTCGATCAGACCCTCCAGCGCAGCGGTCAGCATGTCCTGATTGCTGGCGGTGGCATACGCGCCGTTGGAGCGTGCGAACGGAATGCGATTACCGCCGACAATGGCCACGCGTCGTGTCTGAATCATCGAAATCTCCTTTCTCTTTTTTGGATCTTGCGGGCATCGGTTGCGGAAGCACGACCGCAGCAGGCCTGGCGTTTTTGTGCCCCCTGACGAAAAGCGATCGCGAGCACGCTCACTCCTACAGAGTTCGCCAACTGACAGCGTAGGACCTATTACCCACCGGTGCGGTCAACTGATTTGAACCCAGACTCAAGGAGCGTGTTCCATGGCATCCGATCGCTACATTGACTTCGTCAACTCCGACCTCGGCCGCAAGCTGGTCGGCGCCGTCGGTTTGCCAGCCCCCGCACGTCTGGAGCGCTGGCAGGCCGGGCGTCTGCGTCCGGTCGAAGGCGCGCTGTTGCTGAGCACAGGTCCGCTGGCCGAGCGGGTGAGCGCCTTTGCGCCGCGTCTGACTGATGTGCTGTTCAGTCATGGCGGCGAAGTCACAGGCGCCCACCCTTGGACTGCCGAGCAGAGCGCGAAGATCAAGGCCGTGGTGTTCGACGCCAGCACGCTGCTGCACACCTCTCAGCTGAGTCAGTTGCGCGAGTTCTTCCAGCCGATCCTGCGTCATCTGGATAACAGCGCTCACGTCGTGATGCTTGCGCGCGCGCCGGAGGCTCAATCCGATCCACTGGCCGCCAGCACGCAGCAAGCCATCGAAGGTTTCAGCCGCTCGCTGGCCAAGGAAATGCGCAACGGCGGCACGGTTCAGCTGCTGCAAATAGAGGACGGCGCCGAAGATCAACTGGAAGGCGCGCTGCGGTTTTTCCTGTCGCCGAAGAGCGCGTTTATTTCCGGTCAAGTCATTCGCCTGAGTGCTTGCAATCAGCAGGTTCAGGACTGGACCCGCCCACTGGCCGGACGCAAAGCGCTGGTGACCGGCGCCGCCCGAGGCATCGGCGCGGCCATCGCGGAAACCTTGGCTCGCGACGGTGCAGAGGTCGTTTTGCTGGACGTGCCCCAGGCCAAATCGGATCTGGATGCCTTGGCGGCGCGTCTGGGTGGGCAGGCGCTGGTTCTGGACATCTGCGCACCGGACGCTGCCGCTCAGTTGATTGAACACGTCCCCGGCGGGCTCGATATCGTCGTGCACAACGCCGGCATCACCCGGGACAAAACGCTGGCCAATATGCCGGCGGACTTCTGGGACTCGGTGCTCGACGTCAACCTCAACGCGCCTCAGGTGCTGACCCAGGCGCTGCTCGACACCGGCGCGCTGCACGAAAACGGCAGCGTGATTCTGCTGGCGTCGATCAGCGGGCTGGCGGGCAATCGTGGGCAAACCAACTACACCACCAGCAAGGCCGGCCTGATCGGTTATGCCCGAGCGATGGCGCCGACACTCAAAGCCCGCGGCATCAGCATCAACGCCGTGGCCCCGGGCTTTATCGAAACCAGCATGACGGCGCACATGCCTTTTGCCCTGCGCGAAGCGGGCAGACGCATGAGTTCGCTGGGCCAGGGCGGCCAGCCGCAAGACGTGGCGGAAGCGGTGGCGTGGCTGGGTCAACCGGGTTCCGGCGCAATGAGCGGCCAGGTGCTGCGGGTGTGCGGCCAAAGCGTGCTCGGCGCCTGAGCTGGCATTAAGAAAAAAAGTGTCTGAATAGGCGCCCCGTCGATCCGAGGCCTGCCTGATCTGTAGCATGACCACAGGAGTAGCTCGATGAGTGTGCACTGGCGGTATCTGGACACGCCCCCGGCCCTTCCCGGCCTGTTCATGCAAGCGGCGCTGCGGCGCAAGGTCAGCGGCACGCAATTGCCGGATCAGGGGCTGCGGTGCTGGATGTCGGTGGACCCGGACAGGGTGAAAGCGTTTGCCCACGTCTGCGGATTCGTGCCCGGCAGTCTGCTGCCGCCAACCTATCCCCATGTGCTGGCTTTCCCGCTGCAGATGAAGCTGCTCACCGACAAGGACTTTCCCTTCCCGCTCCTCGGATTGGTCCACCTGCATAACCGGATCAGCATTCGTCGGCCCCTTGGCAGCGTGATCAAGGTTCAGGTCAGCGTGCGTGTCGGCCACCTCAAGCCCCACGCCAAAGGTGCGACGTTCAGTCTGATCACCCAAATCGAGGACGCGCTGGGCTTGCTGTGGGAGGAAGAGAGCACGATGCTGTGCCGAGGTGTTCAGGTGGACGGCGAAATCGACGGCGATTACGAGCCGGCACCGCTGCCGATGACGGAGCTGGCGACGTGGTCGGCGCCGTCGGACATTGGTCGTCAGTACGCGAAGGTCAGTGGTGATTACAACCCGATTCACCTCAGCGACAGCAGCGCAAAGCTGTTTGGTTTCCCCAAGGCAATCGCCCACGGGCTGTGGATAAAAAGCCGTGCGCTGGCGGCGCTTGAGGATCACCTGCCGGCGTCGAACGTGGAGATATCGGTGGAGTTTCACAAACCGGTGCGGCTGCCCAGCGGGGTGACGTTGTCGGCCAGCGCGGCGGCGTCCCATGGGCAGTTCAAGCTGGAAGGGGCGGAAGGGATCGTGCATATGGTGGGGAGCTGGCGACCGGCGCCGGAGTGATGGCTGCGCCTATCGTGCGCCAGTGGTTTTGCGGTGTGACATCTGACGCCTTCCCGGCTAAAGCCGGTCCCACTAAGTACGCAGACTGTAGGACCGGCTTCAGCCGGGAATCGGCGCACCGCCGTAGCGGGTATAAAACATGCGTCCCGGAGCATCGCGCCCCCCTTGCGTCAATCGCCTATCCCCCTGAAGCTACGCACCTTCAGGAGACCCCCATGAACCTCGACGAACTCACCCAACGCCTGCATCGCATCCGCGACAACAACGACTGGCGGCAATTTCACAGCCCGAAAAACCTGGCCATGGCCGCCAGCGTCGAAATGGCCGAGCTGGTGGAGATCTTTCAGTGGAAGACCGAGGATCAATCCCGTCAGCTGCCCGCTGATGAGCTGGCCCACGCCGGGCAGGAAGTCGGGGATATCGTGCTTTACCTGCTGCTGTTGTGCAGCGAACTCGGGCTGGACATGGATGAAGTGGTGCGCGCGAAACTGGCGGACGGCGAACGGCGGTTCAGCAAATGAGCGACCGTCATTTCGATCAACTGGCGACGCGCTTCGCTGAAAAAATCTACGGCGGTGCCAAGGGCGCGATCCGGTTGGCGGTGCTACAAGCTGACCTCATCGAAAGCCTCCCCGATCGTCCGTTGCGCGTGCTGGACATCGGCGCCGGGCTTGGGCACATGTCGCTGTGGCTGGCCGAGCGCGGTCATGACGTCACGCTGGCCGAACCCGCCGCGCCCATGCTCGAAGGCGCCCGCCAGCGCTTTGCCGACGCGGGGCAGACGGCGAATTTGATTCAGGCGCCGTGGCAAGCACTGCCCGATATTCTGACCGAGCGTTACGACTTGGTGATCTGCCATGCCGTGCTGGAATGGCTGGAAGAGCCGTTCACGATTCTGCCGGTACTGCATCAGCTAACCAAGCCCGAAGGCTGGCTGTCATTGGCCTTCTACAACCGCGACGCGCTGATTTATCGCAATCTGCTCAAGGGTCACTTCCGCAAAATGCGCAAGAACACCCTGGCCGGCGAAAAACAGAGCCTGACCCCGCAGGAGCCTGTTGATCCGCGCGAACTGGCAGCGCAACTTGGCTCCCTGTGGCGAGTCGAAACGCAAAGTGGCATTCGGGTTTTCCACGACTACATGCCGGTCGAGTTTCAGGCCAAGGCCGAGCTTGCGGATCTCCTGGAAATGGAGCTCGCCCATCGTCGCCATCCGGCCTTCGCCGGACTGGGACGCTATCTGCACTGGATGTGCCGGGCTGTCTGACCCACGCTGGTTGATACACACTGCTTAACACACGCTGCGGAGACCCTAATGAAACGCCGTCTCGCTTTGCTTTCCCTCTGCCTGGGCCTCACCGCCTGCCAGAGTCCCAGCCCTTATCGTGCCGTGTCTGCGGCCATTCCACCGGCGCCGCCTCAGGCTGCCAACGCCATCGACATGAGCGCTTATCCTGCGGCGCCGCGCGACTATGGCCGCTATCGCAATTGGTCCTGGCTCAACGGTCAGTTGCCGCCGGGCACCCTGTGGGCTGACTCGGCTCAGCTGGCTGAAGCCGTCAGCAACGGGCTGGATCAACGGGGTTTGCGGCCTTCGCAGAACCCGCAGGCGGCGGACTTGCGCGTCGCGGCTGATGCCCACGCCGAAACCCGGATTCGTCAGGTGCGCGACGACTATTACGATCCGTACTACGGCGGTTCAGGTGTGGGCTATTACGGTGGTAATGGCTACCGCAACGGTTACGGCGGTTATGCCAGCGTCCCGATCGTGCGCACGTATCAAGAGCAGGTGGTCGTGGTGCGCATCAGCCTGTTCGATGCCCGCAGCGGCCAGCCGGTGTGGAGCGCGAGTGCCGAAACCGCCAGCGGCGGCGATCAGTCAGAACGCGCCAAAGCCCTGCGCCAGGCCGTACAACAAGCCCTGACGGCTTACCCGCCGTCCTGATTTCGCGCCCCGTGGCGTTTTGTTTTCACGCTGGAGAAACCCATGTATCGCCGCATTGCTGTCCTCTGTGTCGCCCTGCTGCTCGGCGCCTGCCAGACCGATCGGGTCAACCGTGACTTCGACTCCCAGCGGGATTTCGGCGCTTACCGCTCTTGGGCGTGGAAAGAGCCCGGCTTGCAATATCAGCCTAACGATCCGCGCATCAAAAGTGATCTGACCGAGCAGCGCATTCGCCAGGCGGTCGGCGAGCAATTGGAGCAACGCGGCCTGCGCATGGCAGCGCCCGGCGTGACAGCGGATGTTCAACTGCAGGCATGGCTGATCGTCGAGAACCGCCAACAGACGGTGACTACCAACTATGGCGGCGCTGGCGGTTATTGGGGTAATCCGTGGGGCGGCTACTGGGGCGGCCCGATCGGCACCGAGACGCGCAACATCGATTACAAAGTCTCGACGCTGCAGATCGACATGCTCGACGGCAAGGATGGCAAGCTGGTGTGGCGTGGCAGCACCGAGCAGATGGTCAACGACAGCAATACCAACCCTGCTGCACGCGAGCAGGCCCTGCGCCAGACCGTGCAGCAAATTCTGCAGCAATATCCACCGCATTGAAGGTTGATCAGTGCTCAGCCTGTGAGGTCCATGTAGGAGTGAGCTTGCTCGCGAAGAAGGTATTTCAGCCGCTGAATCTTTAACGGATGTGCCGACCATTCGCGAGCAAGCTCGCTCCCACACTCCGTGCTTCAACAGATACATCTGCGGCGTCCTCTGACACCGCGCTATCTCTGAGCTGACACATCGCATGTAGGAATGAGCTTGCTCGCGAAGACGGTATTCCAGCCGCTGAATCTTTAGCGCATGTACCGCCCATTCGCGAGCAAGCTCACTCCTACAATCCGTGCTTCAACAGATACATCTGCGGCGTCCTCTGACACCGCGCTATCTCCCAGCCGATACATCGCACGTAGGAGTGAGCTTGCTCGCGAAGACGGTATTCCAGCCGCTGAATCTTTAGCGGTCGTACCGCCCATTCGCGAGCAAGCTCACTCCTACAATGGATTGCGCCCAGTTGAGCGCCCGCAGACAGAGTCCAGGGCATTGCCTCACTCCACCACACTGAACTCCACCCGGGCGGTCTGCCCGCTTTCATCCAGCACGCTCAGTTGGTATCGCCCCAAGCGCGTGAAGGTGTGGGTGTAGCTGTCCTGACTGGCGGTGTCGCCCACCGGCGTGCCGTCGATGAACCACCAGCGCCGGCCACTTCCGCCCAGCGCCGACAGCGTGAGCCGCAACAGTTGCTGACTGCCGGCCGGCAAGCGCAACTGATCGCCCTCTCGCACCCCCACCACGGACAACGGCGGCGCCAGGCTCAATCCCTGGGGCGGGCATGACGGGTCGATGTCCGGCAAGCGCGCCTCGCGCCGCTCGGTTTTCGGCAGCCAAGGCTCAAGCGGCGCCGGCCAGAGGGCAATGTCTTTTGGTTGAGCCTGTGGACAACTTGCCGCGACACGCAGGCCCTTATCATTCAGCCAGACTTTTTCCGTGAGCCCCAATCCCAGCGGCTGATCGGTCGCCTGCAAGGTCGGCGGCGTCGTGCCGTCGAGGGTCCAGGCGAAACGCTGACGGCGGCAGTTCGGATCACTCTTGCTCATCGGCTGCCCCAGCGGCCAGCAGATCGCCGCGACGCCAACGTTGAGCGGCACCGGCAACACGGGCGGCAGGATGTTGCGCTGGGCGTCGCGGTTCACCAACAGGTCGTGAACCTGCAGCATCAGCGGCGCCGCCGACGCCAGACCGAACTGCCCCGGCACCGGCGTCCCGTCGGGCCTGCCAATCCACACGCCAATCAGAAACCTTGGCCCCACGCCAATCGACCACGCATCCCGAAAGCCGTAGCTGGTGCCGGTTTTCCAGGCCAGTTGCGGCCGCTGCACAAGCTCGGCATGGGGGTCGAGATCAGGTCGTGACTGGCCGCTGAGAATCCGCCGGATGATCCACGCCGCCCCCGGCGACATCATCGGTCGGTCACGCAGACGATCATCGGGCTGCAAGCGAATGTCCGCGCTGCGCCCGCCCCGCGCAAACGCGCTGTAGCCGCCCACCAGATCCTCCAGTCGGCTGCCCGCGCCGCCGAGAATCAGCGCCAAATTGGGCTCAGCCAGAGGCGGCAGGGTCAGCGGCACGCCGCCGTTGCGCAATTCGGCAGCAAAGCGCTTGGGTCCGTAGGCTTCCAGCAACTGCACCGCCGGCAGGTTGAGCGACATCGACAGCGCCGAACTCGCCGCCACCGCGCCGTTAAACCCCGACGAGAAATTGCCGGGACGATAGTCGCCGTAGCGCCGGGGCACGTCCTGCAGCAACGATTCGGAATGGATGAGCCCGGCGTCGATGGCCTTGCCGTAGAGAAAGGGTTTGAGCGTCGAACCGGGGGAACGCAGCGCGCTGACCATGTCCACATGACCAAAACGTTTGGCGTCGCCGATGTCCACCGAGCCAACGTACGCGCGGACGGCCATGTTCTGCGCTTCCACCACCAGAATCGCGGCGGACGTTCGCTCGGGCAAGCGTGCGCGCCAGCCCAGCAGCAGGTCTTCGAGACGACGCTGCAGGCCGGCGTCCAGCGTGGTGCGGATCAGGGGCGGGCTGTTCGGGCGGTTCAGGCGCCGGGCCAGCAAAGGCGCCAGGCTCGGTTCCTGACGGGGCGCAAGCAGCAGCGGTTCTTCCAGCGCTTCGTCGACCGCGCCCTGAGGCCACGTGCCGAACTCAGCCAGACGCCGCAGCACCTTGTCCCGCGCGGCCTGGGCTCGTTGGGCGTGACGATCCGGGCGCAGACGACTCGGCGCCTGGGGCAATACCGCCAACAGCGCCGCGTCGGCACGGGTCAGTTGTTGCGGGGACTTGCCGAGATACGCCCAACTGGCCGCGGCGACGCCCTGCAACGTGCCGCCAAACGGCGCGCGATTCAGGTACAGCACCAGAATGTCCTGTTTGGACAGGTGCCATTCCAGCTGCGCGGTGCGCCACAGTTGACGAAGCTTGCCCGCCAGGGTGCGCGAATGGGGGTCGAGCAAACGCGCCACCTGCATCGACAGCGTACTGCCCCCGGACACCACATGGCCGCCGCTGAGGTTTTGCCAGGCGGCGCGCGCCAGCGCCATGGGGTTCACGCCGGGATGCTGATAGAACCAACGGTCCTCGTAGGTCAGCAGCGCTTCGAGGTAATAGGGCGACACCTGATCGACCGTCACCGGGTAGCGCCAGACGCCATTGGCATCGGCGAATCGCCACAGCGGCGTGCCGTCTTCGGCGAGCACCACGCGGGCCAGATCATCCTTGGGCAAGGGCAGCGGCCAGATCCGGTCGGCGAGCCAGAGCAGCAGACACACGATGAGCAGGCTGCCAATGAGCCAGCCCAAAACGCGAGTACACCGTCGTCCCATTCGCGAGCACGCTCGCTCCCACAATGGACTTGTGAATCCCGGGCGGTTCCTTCGCGGCAATAATCGCGTGATCTTCACAGAAAGCCTTTACCCGACAGGGAACTCGCCCGGACAATCAGCAGCCAAAGCGGGCAGTGCCGTTTTTGGTCCACGTCCCTCATCAGGAAGCAGATATGCAGGTAGAAAGCGTTTTCGAATGGCTCGGCCAAGTGATTGGCGCCGTGATCCGCTTCGTCGTCGACGGCTTAAGCTGGTTGTTCAACATGTTCACTCACGCGGGCGGCAATTTCGTTGACGGTCTGTCGCGCACGCTGGGCATGGACACTTCAATCGTCAGCATCGTCGCCCTGGTCGTCGGACTGATGCTGCTGTATTCAGCGATCCGCGCCTTCATGCGCGCCTCGATCATCATGGGGATCATCTGGCTGTTTCTGGGGTTGTGGCTGTTGAGCTGGATTATTCATTGATTGCTTTGATCGTTCCCTCGCGGCGCTGATCGTCCGCTCGGCGCTGATCGTTCCCACGTTCCGCGCGGAAATGCAGCCCAAGACGCTCCGCGTCCCCTGACGCAGAGCGTCGACCGAGGTGCTACCGCGCAGAGCGTGGGAGCAACCGGCATCACCCCTCCTCTACTTCTTGCCCTTCACCACCAATTGCGCCGGCGCTTCGCCCAGTGCCTGCCAGTTCGGCCGGTACATCGACTCCACCTGCGGCGGCGGCACGCGGTACACGCCCGGCGTCACAGCACGCGCCAGATACAGCAGGTGCACCGTGTTGAAGCCTTCCAGATCCACCGCAGCCACATAGCGATCGCCACGGAATTCCTGATGCTTCACGCCAGCGTTTTCCATCGATTCGCGCCACTGCTTCACCGACTCGCTGGCGTCTTCCAGACTGGCCGAACTCTGCGCCAGATTCTGGTTTTCGATCTCAAGACCTGCGGGCAGCAGATCCACTACCAGCGCATCCGGCACGCGCTCCTTGGCCTTGATCTCAAGGTGCACCAAGACCAGTTCACCGCTCTTCAAGGCATTGAGATTCAGCGCCTCGCCGTCCATGCCCAAGTAGTCGCGACTGATAGACAGGTTCTCACCCCCGGCCGCTGGCGGCTGCGACGGATAACCGGAAATCGTCATCTGCTGGTACAGCGTGTCGCCACCGGTGTTCTGCACCGTCAACGGCGCGGCCAGCACTGAACTGTCGAGTTTGACGCCCGGTTGGTCGTTGCTCAGTTCGCGATTGTTGCTGCCGCTGGTCAAGGTCGCCGCCCATTTGCCTTCCGGCTTGCCCAGCAGATCGCGACCGGCGAGGAACAGCGAGTTGCGCTCCTGGGTCGACAGATAACGGTTCGCCGCGACCTGATCGGACAGCGCAAACAGCCGCTCCTCGACCTTCTCCTGTGCCAGTTTGTTTTCTTCCAGCAGTGACAGAATTAACGCCTGATCACGCAACGGGCTGCCGTAATCGGCGAGCCAGTCGTTGGCCTTGCGACCGGCTGCCAGCCCGGCAAGCAAAGCCTGATCGGCGCGGGGTTTGTCGCCCATTTTTTCCAGCGCGATGGACAGCTGCACCAGCGGCAGGCCCGATCGCGCATCGCTGCGACGCTCGAACAGACTGCGCAACGCACCCAGCGGTGCCTGCTGACTGCGCGACAGCACCAGACCAGCGTAGGCCTGCACAGCGAAACGGGTGTGGTCGGCGTTTTCGCTGTAATTCACCTCGATCTGATTGCGCTCCTGCAAGTAACGCAGCAGCCGCTCGTTGGCCTTCTTCAGCGCATCCGGCGGCACGGCAAAGCCTTGGTCGCGGGCGCGCAGCAGGAAGTCGGTGACGTATGCGGTCAGCCAGTATTCCTCCTCACCGTCCGCCGCCCACAGGCCGAAGCTGCCGTTGTAGCGCTGCATGCCGATCAGTCGCTCGATGCCCAGCTCGATCTTGCGCTTGCGCTCGGCATCGGACTCGCCTTGCAGGCCCAGACGCTTGAGCGTTGCGGCGTCGGCATAAAGCGACGGGTACAAGCCGCTGGTGGTCTGTTCCAGGCAACCGTAGGGATAGGCTTTCAGCGCGCGGATCTGTTCGCCTAGGTTCAGCGGCGGACGGCTCGACACCGACAGCAGCGCCTCGCGTCCCGCTGGCTCGAACGCCTCAAGGGCGCCGTCCGGCAGGCTCCATGCCTGATCCTTGAGCACCGCGCGGTATTGCTTGAGCATCGCCGGGTACGCAGGGCGCACGCCGATGGTCCATTCGCGGCTGAAGGCTGGCAGGTTCTCGCCCGGCAGGTCCAGACCGTTGACCGTGACCCGAATGACGCCCTGACCGAAACCGCCCAGCGCCTTGACCGGAATCTGCAGCGTCGTGCGTTGCCCCTGGTTCAGGCTGATGGCTTTGGCGCTCTCGCCTTCGACCAGGCTCAGTTGCCCTTCAGCGACGACTTGCACGTTGAGCTTCTGCGCCTTGCCGGACAGGTTCGACAGGTCCAGCGCCACCTTGGTCTGGTCGCCGCCCGCCAGGGATCGAGGTGCCGACAGCTCGGCGATCAGCGGCGCCGCCACCACGGTTTTGGCTTCTGCCATGCCGTAGCGCTCGTCGGTCCAGGCCTGGGCCATGATCCGCAGCTCACCGTTGAAATCCGGGATGTCGACGCTGACTTCCGCATCGCCCTGCTCGTTCAGGGCCACCGGCGCGCTTTGCAGAGCGACGATGGTGACGCTGGTTTCCGGCCGCTTGCCGCCTTTGGCCAGCGCCGCGTCACCGCCGAAGGCCAGGCTGGCGAGGCGATTACGTCCGGCCTCGATCAACTGGCCATAGATATCCAGCTGATCGGCGCCGTATTCCTTGCGCCCGAACATCGCCGCGAACGGATCCGGCGTGGCGTACTCGGTGATGTTGAGAATGCCGACGTCCACCGCAGCGACCAGCACATGCACGCTCTTCGGGATCGTGCCGTCGGCGTTCTTCGCATTGACCTTCAGTTTGAGCGGCTGCTTGGGCCGCATCTTCTCGGGCGCCGTGACGGTCAGCGCCAGCTTGCGCTGCGAGCGGTCCAGCGGAAGGTGCAGGACGCCCACGGCGCGTTTCGGCGTGACATTGGCTTTGCGTTCACCCGGACGAATCACCAGCGCGCTGACGTAGAGGTCATGCCGCGCCCATTTCTTGTCCATCGGGATGTCGTAGGTTTTGCCTTCGGCCGGCACGTCGATCTCTTGCCACCACAGCGGCCCTTCGCTCGACTCCACCAACAGATAGCCCTTGCCCGCCGACGGCGGCGTGACGTTGACTTTTGCGGTGTCGCCGTCGGCATAGGCCGGTTTGTCCAGCGCCAGCTTGACCTGATCGGGACGCACGGCGCCGCCTTCGGCATTGTCCTGCCAGCGATAACCAGCCCAGAAACGCACGCTGCTGATCAGGCCCGTGGCCGGATCCTCGACTTCGACGCGATAAGGGCCCCACTCCACCGGGAAGCTGATTTTCGCCGTCGAGTCCTTCTTCACGCTGAGGGTTTCTTCGGAGAGGTTGAGAAATTTCTCGTTGAAGTGATAGCTCCAGCCGTCGCTGTCGGAGTAGTTCCAGTAGTAATCGCGCCGCTCGCGGACCAGCCGTACTTTGAGGTTGTCGGCGGCCAGTTTGTGGCCCTGGGCGTCGGCCATCAGCACTTCAAATTCAACCGGGCCGTCGCCGTCGGTGGCTTCGCCGTCGAACAAACCGCGCAGGCCCGGCATTGCGTCAGCGGGCCAGACCGGCTGGGTCAGACGCCGCGTGATCGGACGCCCACCCGACTCCTGCAAACTGGCTTGCAGCACCAGCTCAAGCGGTGAACGGGCCTTGGCCCATTGGCTGTCGATGCTCAGGTCCAGCTTGCCGTTGGCATCGAGCGTGCTGTCTTCGATTTCCAGGTCCTGCTTGAGGTCCTCCTCGGTCACCGAACCAAACTGATAACCCGGCAGGCCGGGCACGGCTTCCCGCAGCGGACGCACATAGAGCTGACCGTTCAGGCGATTGCCCGACGCGGGTGCGCCGTAGAGGTAACGACCGGTAATCGCCACATCGAACGGCGCGTCGGGTGCCAGCGGGATGTCGCTGCCCTTGAGTTCCAGGGCCATGCGTTCTGGCAGGAAATCTTCGACCTGGAATTCATACAGCTGCGGCTTGCCGTCACCCAGATCAAACACCAGTTGCCAGCGACCCGTCGGCGCTTCTTCCGACAGCTGCAATTGATATTGATACAGCCCGGTGGCGTCAGCGTCCCACACGAACTTGCGACTGACCTGCTCATCCGGTCGGCGCACTTCCACGGTGATCGGCTGAGGCTTCACGCTCTTGCCGTCGCTGTCACGCAGCAAACCGTTGAGCAGCACCACTTCGCCCGGGCGATAGAGATCGCGCGGGCCGAAAATAAAGAATTGCAGCGGGTGGGCCTTGGGGCCGGTGATGTCGAATTCCGCCAGATCCAGCGCGGCGCTGTTGAGACGCAGCATGCTGGTTTGCTCGCCTTGATGGGCCAGCAGCACTTCAGCCTTGGCCGGCAGTGGCAGCTCGGCGTGGCCGGCGTTGTCGGTCTTGCCCTGGCCGATCACGCGGCCTTTCTCGTCATACAGCTCGACGTCGACGCCGCTCAGGGCTTTGCCGCCTTCCAGCGCCTGAGTGAACACGTCCAGGCGATTGGCGTAACGGTGCGCCGACAAGCCGATGTCGCTGAGGGTGAACAGCGTGGCAGGCTGGGTGTAGTTGTAGGTACCGGAGGCGCGCATCACGGCCAGATAAACGCCCGGTTGTTGCAGCGGTTTGAGGCCCGAGATCGGCAGCAGCACGGTGTCGCGGGTGTTGCGCGCAGGGTTCAGGTCGAAACGGCCGCTGTAGACCAGATCGGCCAGGGGCAGCAGTTCTTTGGACTGGTAGCTCTCAAGACTGGACGAGCCTTCCCATGAGCCAAGAAACGCAGGCAGTGACTCAGGCTTGATGCGGAAGAATTCGACGTCGACTTTATCGACGTTGAGGGCGATTACCGGCAGGCCTTCAGCGAGCCGGGTGGGCAGCAGGCTGCCGCGACTGGCGAAGCCCACGGTCGCCTGGAGATCGGAGGTTTCCAGCCGTGCGGAATACTCTGCCGCCAGAGTATTGTTGTTCACCGCCACCAGACCCGGATCGATGGTCAGCACCAGCTTGCGCTTGGGCTCGAGGTGACGCAGGCGCAGCTCCATGAGGTTGTCCGACAGCTCCCAGGCGCCATCGACCTTGCCGTCCTTGCTGTCGACCAGGTGCACTTTTTCAGCGAATTTCTGATCGGGGTTCAACGGCACCGAGAAGCTCAACGACAGCGTGCTGGCGCCATCGAGCTGAACTTCGGAGACGTCCACCACGGTCAACTCGCGGCCGGCGTAGCGCTTGCTCAGCGCAGGAATGTCTACTGCAGGCTTGGGCTTCGCGGACTCGGCGGCGCTTGATGAAGCCGCAGCAACCGGAGGGGTGGCCGCCGCTGAAGCGGGCTTATCGGAGGTGGAGGAATCGCAGGCACTGAGCAGTACCAGCGCGCAGGCCAGGAACAATCCTTTGTTTAGCATGAGGCACTCATTTGGACGGCAGCGATGAGGGAGCAGAAGTTATAGCACCGCTTTGGCAATCGTAAAGCGCGGCGCGGAGATAGACCGTGGGTTTGTGCGTTTGTTCTCGAGGGGGAAACGCAGCCATGGTTCCTACCCTTGCGGGAGTCGACTTGATTTCTCGGCCATGCTCGGGGACTGGTGGGAGTGAGCTTGGTCGACTCGGAATCCAGCCCACTCCGCTGAACCGGTGGGAGCGAGCTTGCTCGCGAAGGCATTTTCACTCCCGATGAAGGTGCGGCGGATGTGCCGACGCTTTCGTGAGCAAGCTCACTCCCACCTAATCGAGGGCAACTCGGAATCCAGGCAGTGCCGCTAAAAGATGTGAGTGAGCTTGCTGGACCCAGAATCCAGGCCACTCCGCTCAACCGGTGGGAGCGAGCTTGCTCGCGAAGGCATTTTCATTACAGATGAAGACGCGGCGGATGTACCAACCTCTTCGTGAGCAAGCTCACTCCCACATGATCGAGGCAACTCGGAATCCAGGCAGTGCCGCTAAAAGGTGTTAGTGAGCTTGCTGGACCCAGAATCCAGGGCGCGCCCCAAGACGGGTGCACGGGAATGCAGAAGTCCTGCATTCACGCGTCGTCATCGCTACACTCGCGCGCTTGCCCGGGAGTCTTCATGTCCAACTTCTTCAACGACTGGCGTCAGCGCGCGACGCATCGACAGGTGTGGGCGCTAGCCGCACCGATGATCCTGTCGAATATCTCCGTGCCGCTGGTTTCGCTGGTGGACAGCACGGTGATCGGTCACCTGCCCCACGCTCACCAGCTCGGCGCTGTGGCGGTCGGCGGCACGCTGTACAGCTTTCTCGCGTGGGCGATGGGTTTTCTGCGCATGGGCACGACCGGTTTCGCTGCCCAGGCCGCCGGCCGCAACGATGGAGCGGCGCTGCGCCAGGTGCTGTTGCAGGGCTTGCTGCTGGCGATGGGGTTCTCTGTGCTGCTGGGGCTGATCGGCTTGCCGTTCCAGCACCTGGCGCTGGAAATGATGCAGCCCTCGGACGATCTCAACGAGCTGACCCGCAACTTCTTCCATACCCGCCTGTTCGGCTTACCCGCCGCGCTGGCCAGTTACGCGCTGGTGGGCTGGTTCCTCGGGCTGCAAAACGCCCGAGCGCCGCTGGCGATTCTGCTGACCACCAACCTGGTCAACATCGCGCTGAACCTGTGGTTCGTCATGGGCCTGGACTGGGGCGTGGTCGGCAGTGCGCGTGCGTCGGTCATCGCCGAATGGACCGGCGCACTGCTTGGCCTCGCCCTCACCCACAGAGGTTTGCGCGCATACCCGGGACAGCTGGCAGTGTCCGCACTCAAGCGCTGGCAGAGCTGGCGACCACTGCTCACGGTCAACCGCGACATCTTCATTCGCAGCCTGATCCTGCAATCGGTGTTCTTCCTGATCACGGTGCAAGGCGCTCGACTGGGCGACGCCACCGTTGCGGCCAACGCGCTGCTGCTTAATGGGCTGTTGCTGATGGCCCACGCGCTGGACGGACTGGCCCACGCCGTCGAAGCCCTCTGCGGACACGCCATCGGCGCGCGGGACCGCGGGGCGTTGCGGCGCTCGTTGAATGTCTCGGGAGGCTGGTCGCTGATTTGCAGCGTCGCGTTTGTGGCGCTGTTTCTGCTGGGCGGGCACCTGTTCATCGAAATGCAGACCGACATCACCGCAGTGCGCGACATCGCCTTCGTCTATCTGCCCTATCTCGCCGTGCTGCCCTTTGTCGCGGTCTGGAGTTACTTGCTCGACGGCCTTTTCATCGGCGCCACCCGCGCCCGCGAGATGCGCAACGCCATGGTCGTCACGGCCTTGATCACCGCACCGTTTGCCTGGCTGGCAAGCGGATTAGGCAACCACGGTCTGTGGCTGGCGTTTTTGCTGTTCATGGCATTAAGGGCGCTGACGCTGGGGTATCTGGCGTTGAAGCTCAACCGCAGCGGCGCTTGGTTCAACGGCTGACCGAGACGCTCGACACCGGCGCCTGATCCTGTGCGTGGATAAAGGCTGCGACCTCCTCCAGCACCGGCGCCAGGCTGCGTAACGGGCGGGCAAATGCACCCACCAGCGTGCGGTGACTGGTGCGAGAGAAATACACCTCCCGCACTGACACGCCTTGAGCGCGCAAACGACTGGCCATGCCCCCCGTGTTGCGTTGCGGGTTCACTTCCGTGTCATCGGAGGAAGCGATCAGCAACGCCGGCGGTGACGCTGCGTTGACATGATTGATCGGCTGCGAGTCGGGCGGCGAATCCGGGAAGTAAAACACCGGCTTTACTTCCGGGTCGTCGATGGGCAGAAAATCATAGGGTCCGGCCAGACCGATCCAGCCCTTGATGATGGAAGGCGTCGTACCCGCTGCCGCCAGCCATTTTGGGTCCAGAGCGAGCATCGCGGCGTTGTAGGCCCCGGCACTGTGGCCCATCACATACAACTTCCCCGGATCACCGCCGTACTGACGAATGTGCGCGTGGGTCCAGCCCACCGCTTGGGCGCTGTCCTGCAGCAGTTCCTGGTAATGCACTTGCGGGTACAACCGGTAATCGGCAAGCACCGCAACGATGCCCCGGGACGCGAGCGCCTCACCGACGAAGGCGTAGTCACCCCGCGATCCGCTGATCCAGCTGCCGCCATAGAAAAACACGACGACGGGCGCGTCCGGCGCTGCATCTTTGGGCGTGTAGATGTCGAGTTTGTTGCGCGGGTCCGGGCCGTACGCCAAGTCAGACGTTCTGCTGAACGTGCTACTCGGGGTAAACGCGTTGAGCACCTTCAACGGCGAGCAGGCCATCAACAAGGTCATCAACCAGGCGGCGAACACCGCTTTGAGCGCCAGCTTGATCATCGTTCATGCTCCCGAAACAGTGAAGGACGCCTGACTGTGCAGACAACGAAAACGGGCCACAAGGGCCCGTTTTTGGGAGTCGCTACCTCATTACGACGACAGGTAGGACGACCGCGTCAGGCCTAGACGCAAGGCATCCAGAAACTGGGTGCGCTCGCGCGGGGTGATCTTGGCGCTGGCGACTTTGTCCCGGTAATGGGTCATCAGTTCTTCCGGCGACAAGTGCACGTAACGCAGCATGTCTTCGATGGTGTCGTGGGTTTCGATCCCGGCCGAATACGCGCTGCCATCCTGGTTCTGGTAGATGTTCACCGAATCGGTGTCACCGAACAGGTTGTGCATGTCCCCGAGAATTTCCTGATACGCGCCGACCAGGAACACGCCCAGCAAGTAGTCCTCACCCTCGTTCAATGAGTGCACCGGCAGGCTGGTCTCGATGCTCTGCTCGTCGACGTACTGGTTGATCTTGCCGTCGGAGTCGCAGGTCAGGTCTTGCAGCACGGCGCGACGCAGTGGCTCTTCGTCCAGACGATGCAGCGGAATGATCGGCAGCACCTGATCGATCGCCCAGGTGTCCGGCAGGCTCTGGAACACCGAGAAGTTGCAGATGTACTTGTCGGCCAGCTTGTCGTTGAGTTCGTCGAGCACCTGACGATGGGAACGCTGGCGGGCTTTCAGCGAGTTGTGCAAACGACGGCACACCGCGAAATAGCACTGCTCGCCCAAAGCCTTCTGCGCCAGGGTGATCTTGCCGTCGGAGTACTGCGACGCGATGTCACTCATGTAGTGCGTGGCGCGCCAGTAGGTCTCGGTGACCATTTCGATGTCGGTCGGGCCGAGCAGATCGATCAACCACTGCAGGGTTTCCGGCAGGCTTTCCTTGTCGGTGATTTCAGGCACTTCGTCGTTGTGACGCTCGACGTCGGTGACCTGGATCACCAGCATGGCGTGGTGCGCGGTCAGCGAGCGGCCGCTTTCCGAGAAAATATGCGGATGCGGCAGGCCCTGCGCGTCGCAGAATTCCTTGAGCATCCCGACCACGACACCGGCGTAATCGTCCATGTCGTAGTTGATCGAGCTGGCGTTGCGCGAGTGCGTGCCGTCGTAGTCGACACCCAGACCGCCGCCCACGTCGATGTGGTCCACCGGCAGGCCGAGGTTGCGCAGCTCGCCGTAGTAACGAATCGCTTCCTTGAAACCGTGCTGGTAGTCCGCCAGGTTGGCGATCTGCGAGCCCATGTGAAAGTGCAGCAGACGAATGCCCTGATCGAGGCCGGCCTTGGTGAAGCGGTCGACGACCGACAGCAACTGCGCGGCGGACAGCCCGAACTTGGACTTTTCGCCACCGGTGTCGGCCCACTTGCTCGACGCCAGGGACGACAGGCGCACACGCAGACCTACTTGCGGCGCGACCTTCAGCTCGGCGGCTTCTTCGATGACCAGTTCGACTTCGGACTCTTTCTCGATGACGATAAAGACGTTGTGGCCCAGCTTCTGACCCATCAAGGCCAGACGAATGAACTCGCGGTCCTTGTAGCCGTTGCAGACGATGGTGCCGCCCTTCGGCGCCAAGGCCAGCACGGCCATCAGCTCAGGCTTGGAGCCGGCTTCGAGGCCGATGGACACGTTTTGCGTGGCGATGATGTTTTCCACCACCGCTTCCTGCTGGTTGACCTTGATCGGGTACAGCGCGGTGTACTTGCTCTGGTATTCCAGGCGGGCGATGTTCTCGTCGAACGCACCAGTCAACTGACGCACGCGGTCCTGCAGAATGTCAGGGAAACGCACCAGCAGTGGCAGGGACAAGCCGCTCTTGCGCAGCTGATCGACCTGCTCGTAAAGATCGATGGGCGAGCTGGTCGGCCCGTTGGGGCGAACTTCAACGCGACCGGCTTCGTTGATTGCGAAATAACCGGCCCCCCAATGACGGATCCCGTAGACACTGCGGCTGTCTGCCACGGTCCATTGGCTGCCATCGTCTTTGCGTGTGCGTCGTACGGACATCAAAGTCCCCTATAGAAAAGTCATAAAGCCCCGGCCTGATCGGCTGGGCGCAGTGTAGAGCGTGGAAATGACGGTTTGGCGCCTGCTCGCTGTGGGGCAATAGACCCGCATTGCGCAGCAGAGTTTGCATGGATGAATGCGGCCAGACCGACGACTAAATCAACGGGCTCGAAACAGACGGCTCAACCGCCCGACTTCTTCGCCTTGAAACCCTGCTTGACCAACTCGGCCAACAGCGTTTCGACGTGGTCACCCTGGATCTCGATCACGCCATCCTTCAGCGCGCCGCCGGTTCCACACCGTTGCTTGAGGGTCTTTGCCAGGTCCTTGAGCGCGTCTTCGGCCAGCGGAACGCCGGTGATGGTCGTGACAGTCTTGCCGCCCCGGCCTTTGCTTTCGCGGCGCACGCGGGCGATACCATCACCTTCCGGGATGAGCGTGCTTTTGCAGGTACAGGCGTCGACGGGCTGACGGCAGCCGGGACAATGCCGACCGGCGTTGGTTGAAAATACCAGGCCACCGAGGGCGGCGAAGGATGCGGCTTTTTTGGCCACCGGCAATCCTCTTGTTGAGGAGCGAAGTCTGGCCGGCGGGAACCGACCGCGAAGCCCCACTCAGGCAGGGGCAGCGCTACCGGATCGAAAGAACGGTCCGGCGTGAAAAGTCGCGCAGTGTAACGGCAAAAGGCGCCGATGCTAAGAGCAAATATGCGCCAATTTACGGGACTTTTGCGACGCCTTCCAAATAGCGCCTGAAGGCGGCCAGCGAGTCCGGGCAGTAAGGCTTTTCGGTGGTTTCGCGCAGCACCTGATCAATGCTGAGAAAGCGCGCTTCCAGCACTTCTTCCGGCTGCAGTTTCAGCGGTCCGTCCCAGACTGCAGAGAACACCGCGCACCACAGTCGGTTATCCGGCTGATCGAAGAAGAAACGTTCGTGAGGGGTAAGCGGCACGCCAGAGACGCCCAACTCTTCCTCCAGCTCGCGCGCTGCCGAAAGCTCGTAGCTTTCATCGGCCTGTACCATGCCGCCCGCCGCCACATCCCAATACCCGGGATAGATCGCCTTGCTCAGCGTGCGTCGATGCACACACAGCTCACCGGCCGAGTTGAACAGAAGGATATAGGTGCCGCGTCCGATGAGACCGCGCTCACGCAGCTCTGCCCGGGGCAGCGCGCCAAGGGATTGATCGTGACGATCAACCCAGGCAATCAGCTCGGCGTCGGAGGCCGCACGGTGGGCGGCCTCTTGATCGGAAACGCTCATCGATCAGCCTTGGGACAGCAACTGGCGCAGGTCAATCACCGCCGCGTTGGCACGGGACAGGTAGTTGGCCATGACCAGCGAGTGGTTGGCGAAGATACCGAAAGGGCTGCCGTTGAGGATCATCGGGCTCCAGATCGGCTCTTGCGAGGCTTCCAGTTCACGAATGATCTGACGCACGCTGACGGTTGCATTCTTCTTCGCCAGCACATCGGCGAAGTCGACTTCGATCGCACGCAGCAGGTGCGACAGCGCCCAAGCCTGACCGCGTGCTTCATAGAAGACGTTGTCGATCTGCATCCATGGGGTTTCAACGATTTCTTCGTCAACCTGCGGCACTTCGCCCGGTTTGACCGTGACCGTGGACTGCGCCTCGGTTTTCAGGGTGCTGTTCAGCTTGACCCGACCGACGCTGGCGGACAGTCGCTGGGACAGAGAGCCCAGTCGCGTACCCACGTCGCCCAACCAGTTATTCAGGTTGTCGGCGCGGGTGTAAAAAAGCGCGCCCTTTTGATTGGGGTCAGACAGGCGCGCCTGGTAGCGGCTCAACGCAGCGATGCCGTCGCGGTATTGAGACTCGCTCGAAGGCAGCACCCAGCTTTTATTGTCGAAGTTGAACAGTGGCTCGGCGCGCGCCAGATCGCCGTCTTCGGCGGACTGCGACTGCGAGCGGGCGAAGTCCTTGCGCAGTGCGCGGCTCAGGTCGCGCACCTGGACCAGCACGCCGTACTCCCAGCTCGGCATGTTGTCCATCCACAGGCCGGGCGGCGAACGATCGTTGGAAATGTAACCGCCCGGCTTATCCAGCAAAGTGGACGCGACGGTCTTCAGGGTTTCGACGGTGGTGTAGCCCAACACCATCTGCTTGCCTTCACTTTGTGCGGCGGCCTGGGCTTGCTGCTGGACCGGAAACAGTGGCGGTTCGCTGCTCCACCAGATGCCGAGCACCACGGTGACCACCAGATAAATACCCACCACGGCCCCGACGGCACGACTGAACAACAGGCCGCCCCAATACCCCCGAGAACCCCGAGGCGCCTTGCCCATCGGCTTTTCGTCAACGCGTTCAGTTCCCGCGCTGCCCGAGCGCTTCTTCCAATCCAGCATGGCCTTGTCCTTTCAATCACGGAATTCAGTGCTTCTGACCGCAACCTTACAGCAAGGTGCGTTTGGCAGGAATGTAGTGGCAGGTGCAATTGTTTAGCAGCTGAGTCGAGCGCGTCCCCGGCCAAAGGCACCTTATCCATTCTCCTATCCCGCTATCCGCAGCTACGCTTCCTGCCTTGAACTGAACCAACTGGTTCGAACACTCAAATGGGTTTAAAGATAGAAATTTGACGGATAAAACCGTCAAAAATGACGAGAAAATGACTTGCGGCAATCCTGATCCGGAGAAGTAGTGCTAGCATAGCGCCAGCATTTATATCGGGGTTTCCCCTGTAAAGAAGTCAGCACATGACCGAAGCAGAAGATCCGAGCCGCGACCGGCTCAAACACCACTTTGCCCAACGCGTTATCCATCAGGCCCGTCAGATTCTTGAGGTGTGGCAACGCCTGCAGCAAAGTGAATGGTCGGCAACGGACATGGCTGAACTCAGCGAGGCCAACCAGCGCCTGCTGCGTTTCGCCGAACGCTTCGAGCAGGCCGAGCACGTGCAACTGGCGACCGCGATCAACCTGGCGTTGCTTGACGTCGAGGCCAACCGAGGCCGTTTGAGCAGCGCCTTGATCACCGACCTCAATCGCCTGATGCAACGCCTGTCCCGAACCGGCCTCCGGCACGGCGACCGCCTTGAGCAAACCGCCCTGCCGCCCCTGCGCAAGCCGATCTATATAGTGCTTCAGGATCACGAACGCGGCGAACGTCTGGCCAAGCAGCTGGAGTTCTTCGGCCTGAGCGCGCAGTCACTCGCAAACGTCGACTCCTTCCACATGACCATGGCCGAGCGCTTGCCCGCCGCCGTCGTCATGGATGTCGACTTCGGCGCCCCGGGCCAGGGCCTGAAGCTCGCCACTCAAATGCAGGAAGGACTGGAGCAAAAACTGCCGCTGCTGTTTTTCAGCCATCACGAGACGGACACCCCCACACGCCTTGCGGCCGTGCGCGCCGGAGGGGAAGAATTTCTGACCGGCACGCTTGAGGCCTCCAGCCTGCTGGAGAAGATCGAAATCCTGACCCGGGTCGCGCAGTACGAACCGTACAAGGTCCTGATCATCGATGATTCGCGCGCCCAGGCCACACACACCGAGCGCTTGCTCAACGGCGCCGGAATTGTCACCCGGACCCTGTTCGACCCGATCAAGACCATGGCTGAACTGGCCGAATTTCAGCCTGACCTGATCATTCTCGACATGTACATGCCCGGCTGCACTGGCACCGAGCTGGCCAAGGTGATCCGCCACAATGACCGCTACGTCAGCGTGCCGATCATCTACCTCTCGGCTGAGGACGATCTGGATAAACAGCTGGATGCGATGAGCGAAGGCGGCGACGATTTTCTTACCAAACCCATCAAGCCCCGCCACCTGATCACCACCGTGCGCAATCGCGCGGCGCGGGCGCGCAACCTAAAAGCGCGCATGGTCCGCGACAGCCTGACCGGCCTGTACAACCACACGCACATCCTGCAATTGCTCGAAGATTGCAGCTTCCGCTCGCGGCGGGAGAACAAGCCGCTGAGCTTCGCCATGCTGGACATCGACCACTTCAAGAAGGTCAACGACAGCCACGGCCATCCCATGGGCGACCGTGTGATCAAGAGCCTGGCGCTGTTCCTCAAGCAACGCCTGCGCAAGACCGATTACATCGGTCGCTATGGCGGTGAGGAGTTCGCGGTGGTCATGCCGGACACAGATCTGGCAGCCGCCCACGGCGTGCTCGACGAAATCCGCCAGCGCTTCGCCGAAATCCACTACCCCGCGCAGCCCGTTGATCTGTTCTGCACGTTCAGCGCCGGGGTGGTGGAAATCGCCGAGGACGACGATGCGCTGATGATGGCCTCGCAAGCAGACGAAGCGCTGTACCGCGCAAAAAAGGCTGGCCGCAATCAGGTGCATGGGCTCGAGGAGCGCGTTGCAGTGTCGCCCTTGAGCAAACACACCCAGCCGGACACTGTTTGACCACTGCGTCTTGACCGCTGTTTCCTACATCATTTTCAGACCGAAGCAGACCGAAGAACTCAAGCCCTCCCTGCACGCCCGCAGCCACTCCGCTATCATGCGCGGACTTCTGTGATGCGAGACCGCCATGCGCCGCCTGCTTTGTCTGCTACTGCTGATCTGTGCCCTCCCCGCTGTCGGCGCGAGCTTTCTGGAGAACAGATCGAGCCCCACACTGGGCAGCGCAGCAGTCGACAACAGCAAGGACTTCCTGCCGGTTCGCCAGGCGTTCCAGCTGAACCTGAGCGACACCACCGCTGACTCCATCAAGTTGCAGTTTGTCGCCACCGAAGGCTACTACCTGTATCGCCATCGCTTTCAATTTCGCACCGAGCCCGCCGACATCGGCCTCGGCGCCGCGCAACTGCCAGACGGCGAAAAGAAACACGACGAGTACTTTGGCGACGTCGAGGTCTATCACGGCATTCTCGACGTCAACTTGCCGCGCAACGCCGGGGACGACCGCCCTTTCACGCTAGTCGTCACCTATCAGGGATGCGCGGACAAAGGGCTCTGCTATCCGCCGGAAACCGAGCGCCTGAGCATCGGCGGCAGCGCGAGCTCTTCTGCCGACGCATCTGCTGCGGCGCCATCAGGCAATGAGCAACCGGTACGCTCCTTCAGCTGGAAACAACTGGCGCTGTTTTTCCTCGCCGGCGTCGGGCTGACCTTTACGCCGTGCGTATTGCCCATGCTGCCGATCCTCTCAGGCGTGGTCCTGCGGGGGCAGATCGGCGGGCTACGCGGTTTCTCTTTGTCCCTGGCCTACGTGCTGCCGATGGCGGTCTGCTTCGCCATCCTCGGCGCACTGATGGGCATGTTTGGCGCCAGTCTCAACCTGCAAGCACGCCTGCAGTCGGCATGGGTCCTCGTGCCGTTCGCCGGGTTCTTTGCGCTCTTCGCTATCGCCATGTTCGGCGCGTTCGAGCTGCGCCTGCCCCGCGCGCTCAATGACCGGCTGGACCGCATCGCAGGCAATACCCAGGGCGGATCCTTGTGGGGAGCAGCGGTTCTGGGCGTGGTTTCAAGCCTGCTGGTCTCGCCTTGTGTCTCGGCACCATTGGCCGGCGCACTGCTTTATATAAGCGCGAGCGGCGATGCGCTGGGCGGAGCTTTGAAGCTGTTCGCTTTGGGCCTGGGCATGGGCGCTCCACTGGTGATGGTGGCGACGGGTGGCGCGGCGTGGCTGCCGAAAAGCGGGCCATGGCTGGTTGCGGTCAAGAACGCCATCGGCGTGCTGTTGTTGGCCCTGGCCATCGGTTTGCTGAGCCGGGTGATTCCGGGGCAAGCCACGTTGCTGTTGATCGGGCTGCTAGGAGCCGGCGTTGCGGTCTTTCTGGGTGCGCTGGAGCTGGGCGAAAAGACCACCCGAGGCCGCATCGCCCAATTGCTGGGTCTGTTCCTGCTGGTGTACGCCCTCGCGTGCTGGTACGGCGCGCTGAGTGGTCAGACTGACCCGATGCGCCCGCTGGGTCAGGCTCAAGTCATTGCGAGCGGGGCCCAGCCAAAGTCCGACAGCCGCTGGCAGACGGTGACCCAAGCGAGTGAACTGGACCGAATTCTTGCGGAGTCCAAAAGCGCAGGTCAGCCGGTCCTGGTCGACTGGTACGCGGACTGGTGCATCAGCTGCAAGGTCATCGAGCACGAAGTTCTGCCGGCCCCGAAAATTGCCAGTGAGCTAGGCGCTTTCAGGCTGGTCCGTTTCGACATGACCGACAGTAACGCCGAGCAACGCGCCTTGCTGGATCGCTACAAACTGTTTGGCCCTCCAGCGCTGCTGTTTTTCGGAAAAAACGGCAACGAGCTGGAAAACGTGCGTGTCGTCGGCGAAATCGACGTCGAAGCCTTCGCAGAGCGCCTTTCTAGAGCAAATGACCAAATTTAGCGTCATGGTCACAAACTTCGCGCGAACATCGGGCATCGTGCTGAATATTGTGGGTAACTGGACAGTCCATCGTACTTTCCGGCATAGTCGCTGCCCATCAGCGGCTCACTCTGTGCGTGAGCGTCGAAAACGCGAACAACAAGGAACACTCGATGGCGACTTTTCTGGTTCTTCACGGACCTAACCTGAACCTGCTGGGAACCCGTGAACCGGGGATCTATGGCTCGGTCACGTTGGCCGATATCAACCAGGATCTGGAACAGCGTGCGCGCGAAGCCGGTCACCACCTGATGTACCTGCAGAGCAACGCTGAATACGAGCTGATCGATCGCATCCACGCTGCGCGCGATGAAGGCGTGGACTTCATCCTGATCAATCCGGCTGCTTTTACGCACACAAGCGTTGCGATACGTGACGCGTTGCTGGGAGTGAGCATCCCATTCATCGAAGTGCACCTGTCGAACGTGCACAAGCGCGAACCTTTCCGCCATCACTCCTACTTTTCAGATGTTGCTGTAGGCGTGATCTGCGGCCTTGGCGCCAGCGGTTACCGACTGGCCCTGGAGGCCGCCCTGGAACAATTGGCCAAGAGTTCGAAAGCGTGAACGGCACAGTCCCGCACTGAGCCAGACCGCCGGAACCGGCTACCAAATCCCCCTGACCGTCCCTTGGGAGTTGATGATTAATGGATATCCGTAAAGTCAAGAAACTGATCGAATTGCTGGAAGAGTCCGGCATCGACGAATTGGAAATCCGTGAAGGCGAAGAATCCGTACGGATCAGCCGTCACAGCAAGACTCCAGCACAGCAGTACTACGCGCCTGCTCCGGTTGCCGCTCCGGCACCTGCCCCGGTTGCAGCGCCAGTGGCCGCCGCGGAAGCACCTTCTGCTCCGAAGCTCAACGGCACCGTCGTCAAATCTCCAATGGTCGGCACCTTCTACCGCACCCCGGCGCCTGGCTCGCCAGCGTTCGTTGAAGTCGGCAAGACCGTCAAGAAAGGCGACACCATCTGCATCGTTGAAGCGATGAAAATGATGAACCACATCGAAGCTGAAGTCAGCGGCACGATCGAATCCATCCTGGTAGAAAACGGTCAGCCGGTTGAGTATGACCAGCCGCTGTTCACCATCGTTTGAACCGGGGAGAGCCTGCGATGTTGGAAAAAGTCCTGATCGCCAACCGCGGCGAAATCGCCTTGCGCATCTTGCGTGCCTGTAAAGAACTGGGCATCAAGACCGTCGCGGTCCATTCCACGGCAGACCGTGAGCTGATGCACCTTGGCCTGGCAGACGAAACCGTCTGTATCGGCCCGGCGCCAGCCAACCTGTCGTACCTGAACATTCCGGCCATTATTTCGGCAGCTGAGCTGACTGGCGCCACGGCGATTCACCCGGGCTACGGTTTCCTCGCGGAAAACGCAGACTTTGCCGAACAGGTCGAGAAATCCGGCTTCGCGTTCATCGGCCCGAAAGCCGAAACCATTCGCCTGATGGGTGACAAGGTTTCCGCCAAAGACGCCATGAAGCTTGCCAAGGTGCCAACCGTTCCCGGTTCCGACGGCCCGTTGCCGGAAGACGAAGAAACCGCGCTGCGCATCGGCCGTGAAGTCGGCTATCCAGTGATCATCAAAGCCGCTGGCGGCGGCGGCGGTCGCGGCATGCGCGTGGTGCACAAGGAAGAAGACCTGATCGAAGCGGCCAAGCAGACCCGTGCTGAAGCGGCTGCCTGGTTCAGCAACCCGATGGTCTACCTGGAAAAATACCTGACCAACCCACGTCACGTGGAAGTTCAGGTGATTTCCGACGGTCAGGGCCACGCGATCCACCTGGGCGATCGCGACTGCTCTCTGCAGCGCCGTCACCAGAAGGTCCTGGAAGAAGCGCCGGCGCCCTTCATCGACGAACAAGCCCGCAAGGACGTGTTCGCGGCCTGTGTCAAAGCGTGCATCGACATCGGCTACCGTGGCGCTGGCACGTTCGAGTTCCTGTACGAGAACGGCCGCTTCTACTTCATCGAAATGAACACCCGTGTTCAGGTAGAGCACCCGGTATCGGAAATGGTCACAGGTATCGACATCGTCAAGGAGATGCTCAGCATCGCCGCCGGCAACAAGCTGTCGTACACCCAGGATGACGTGGTCATCACCGGGCATGCGCTGGAATGCCGGATCAACGCTGAAGACCCGAAAACCTTCGTTCCGAGTCCGGGCCTGGTCAAGCATTTCCACGCGCCGGGCGGCAACGGCGTGCGTGTGGATTCGCACCTGTACAGCGGCTACAAGGTTCCGTCCAACTACGACTCACTGATCGGCAAGCTGATCACCTGGGGCGCCACTCGCGATGAAGCCATGGCGCGCATGCGTAACGCCCTGGATGAAATCGTGGTCGACGGCATCAAGACCAACATCCCGCTGCACCGTGATCTGACCCGCGATGAAGGCTTCTGCGAAGGCGGCGTCAACATTCACTACCTGGAACACAAGCTGGCCGCTGACAAGCATTGATCCGCCAGTAAGTGCGACAGACCAACAAAGCCGCTCTCGAGCGGCTTTGTTGGTTTTCGCAGGACCGGCATCGCTGCGACACCCGCTTTGTTGTTTCCCCGCGAACCCCGTAAACTTGCCGGTCTTTCGTGGCCGTCGGCCCCCTTTCAATTTTCCAACTCGAAGGTCACCCGCCATGCCTTGGCTGCAAGTCCGTCTCGCCATTAGCCCAGAACAAGCCGAAACCTACGAAGACGCGCTGCTCGAAGTCGGCGCCGTATCGGTGACGTTCATGGACGCTGAAGACCAGCCGATCTTCGAGCCAGAGCTGAACACCACGCCGCTGTGGTCGCACACGCACCTGCTGGCGCTGTTCGAAGCCGACACCGATGCCGATCACGTGCTCGCTCACCTGAGATTGCTCACCGACGCCGAGCTGCCGGAACACACCCATGAAGTGATCGAAGATCAGGATTGGGAACGCAGCTGGATGGACAACTTCAACCCGATGCGCTTCGGCCAGCGGTTGTGGATCGTGCCGAGCTGGCACGCCGCGCCGGAACCCGACGCAGTCAATCTGTTGCTCGACCCGGGCCTGGCGTTCGGCACGGGCACCCACCCGACCACTGCGCTGTGCCTTGAGTGGCTCGACGGTCAGGACCTCGCCGGCTGTAATGTGCTGGATTTCGGCTGCGGTTCCGGCATTCTCGCCATCGCCGCGTTGCTGTTGGGCGCCGAACAGGCGGTCGGCACCGACATCGACGTCCAGGCCCTCGAAGCCTCGCGCGACAATGCCGGCCGCAACAACGTCCCGGCCGAGAAATTTCCGTTGTACTTGCCTGAAGACCTGCCCCAGGTGCAGGCCGACGTGTTGGTCGCCAATATCCTCGCCGGCCCGCTGGTTTCTCTGGCGCCGCAGTTGGCGAGCCTGGTCAAGCCCGGCGGCCGTCTGGCGCTGTCCGGCATCCTTGCCGAGCAAGGCGATGAAGTCGCTGCCGCCTACGCCGACACCTTCGAGCTGGACCCGATTGCCAACCGCGAAGGCTGGGTACGGATCACCGGTCGTCGCCGCTGACAGCCAGTTGCCCTAAGATCCAACCATCAGGCGCTCTTTAACCCCGGATACCCGCATGACCGACAGCTTCGTCACTCAGTGCCCGCATTGCCAGACCAGTTTCCGCGTCAGTCACGCTCAGTTGAGCGTGGCCCGAGGCATGGTGCGCTGTGGCTCATGCCTGCAGGTGTTCAACGCCGCAAAGCAGCTGCTGGAACAACGCGGCGGGACACCCCCGGAAGCGCCGCTGACTTCAGTGCCAAATACTGAATCCGTTGAGAAAAAACCGGAAATTCTCGCGTCGCAGTCACTCGTTGTCACCCAGCCAGCGCCACTGCCGGTCAAGCGTGAAGAGCGTGAAGTCGATCTGGACAGCCTGGACCTGGACGATCTCGACGTGGAACTGGCCCGTCTCGAACAGCGCGAGATTCAGCTGCCCGAGTCCTTCGGTCGTGTCAGCAAGGCGCTCGATCACGACGAAGTCGAGTCCTTCAGCGCAAGGCGTGACGAGCCTGACGTCGCGCAGGAGTCGTGGGCCCACGGCATGAGTGACGACGATGTCGACCGGCTCCCCGAACTGCGCGCCGAAGTGCTTGAGGAACGCGAAGAGCATACCGACCACACGATAGACGAAGGCCCGCTGGACGAGCCGATCAACCCGCACGACCGTCATCGCACCGAGCCGTCATTCTCGCTGACCCCGGACGACCTGGACGACGAATCGGCTCGCCCCCACTCGCTCCAGCCTCAAGGCGAACCCGATGATCAGCCGTCGGAACGCTTCTCCGCCCTCGACACCCATGACGATCAGGATCGCCTCAGCGCCCGTCACGATGATGAAGACGACGAGGCCCCGCTCGCTGCTGCCGGCGGCAAGCGCGGCGGGCGCAATGAACCGGGTCTGCGGGACAGGGCGCTGCTCGATCTGACGGATGATCCGCTGCAGTTGTCCTGGCAAAAACCCAAACCGCGCTGGGGTCGGCGCCTGCTGTGGATGCTGTTGATCCTGATTGCGTTGGGCGCGCTGGCCGGGCAATACGTTGCCTACCACTTCGAAGAACTCGCGCGGCAGGATCAGTACCGCCCCCTCTTCCAGGATCTGTGCCCGACACTCGGCTGCAAGGTCCCGTCCAAGGTCGATATCAAACTGCTCAAGAGCAGCAACCTTGTCGTGCGCAGCCACCCCGAATTCCAGGGTGCGCTGGTGGTTGACGCGATCATCTACAACCGCGCGTCCTTTTCCCAGCCGTTCCCGCTGCTCGAACTACGCTTTGCCGATGCGACCGGTCAGTTGATCGCCAGTCGTCGATTCAAACCGGGCGAGTACCTGAGCGGCGAGCTGGCGGGCAAGGACGAGATGCCGCCGCAGACGCCGATTCATATCGCACTGGACATTCTCGATCCGGGCCCCAAGGCGGCGAACTACAGCCTGAGCTTCCGTTCGCCGGAGTAAAACACCGCCCGTTGCGGGTTTGTCCGCACCGAAATGCAGCACCCTGCGCGGGACGGGATGCCCGAAATCCGACGACACTTTTATGACAATACCGGCCTAAACCTAACCGTTCGCGATAAGAACGGAGCTGTTCAGATTTTATCCAATTCAGCCTTTATCCAGTCATCGAGAGCGGGTATCATGCCCACCCTTTTTCATACTCTGGGTCCCGTCTGAATTGGCGCTGAAGCACTTTTCGGACCAGACCTCGTGATTCGGCCCCACAACAGGTCACCCTATGTCGGCGGTACGCATCGGCCCTTACACATTGCAAAACGGCTTGATTCTCGCCCCGATGGCGGGTGTCACCGACCAGCCCTTCCGACAACTCTGTCGCCAGCTCGGCGCAGGCCTGGTGGTTTCGGAAATGGTCACCAGCGACATGAGCCTCTGGAACAGCCGCAAGTCGCGGTTGCGCATGATTCACGAAGGCGATCCCGAGCCACGCTCGGTACAGATCGCTGGCGGGGACCCGCAGATGCTTGCGGATGCAGCACGCGCCAACGTCGAACTCGGCGCGCAGATCATCGACATCAACATGGGTTGCCCGGCAAAAAAGGTCTGCAACAAGGCCGCTGGCTCGGCGCTGTTGAAAGATGAACAGTTAGTGACCGAAATCCTGCACGCGGTGGTCGCGGCAGTCGAGGTACCGGTCACGCTGAAGATTCGCACCGGCTGGGACCGGGCGAACAAGAACGGTCTGACCGTCGCCAGAATCGCCGAGCAAGCCGGCATTCAGGCACTGGCGGTACACGGGAGAACCCGTGCCGATCTCTACACCGGTGAAGCCGAGTACGACACCATCGCCGCCATCAAGCAGGCGGTGTCCATCCCGGTGTTTGCCAACGGCGACATCGATTCACCGGAAAAGGCCCGCTACGTCCTCGACGCTACCGGCGCTGACGGGCTGTTGATTGGCCGGGCCGCCCAGGGGCGCCCATGGATTTTTCGCGAGATAGAACACTACCTGCAGACCGGGGAAAAACTTCCGGGCCTGCCCGTCGGTGAAGTGGAACGCATTCTGCTAGAGCATCTGGCTGCGCTTCACACGTTCTATGGCGACGTGATGGGCGTGCGAATCGCCCGCAAACACGTCGGCTGGTACCTCGCAACGTTGCCGGGCGCCCGGGAGTTTCGCGCCCTTTTCAACCGTTTGGACGATACAGAAGCACAGTGCGCCAACGTTCGGGAGTTCTTTTCCCAGCGCGATAAATCCCGCCCGGCAGGGAACGAAGAAGAGGTGGCCGCATGACGATGATGACTGAGACTTTAGTGAGTGGAACAACACCCGTGAGCGACAACGTCAATTTGAAACAACACCTCAATACGCCGAGCGAAGAGGGTCAGACCCTGCGCGGAAGCGTCGAGAAGGCGTTGCACAACTACTTCGCTCATCTGGAAGGTGCGGCCGTCACTGATGTCTACAACCTGGTGCTCTCGGAAGTCGAGGCGCCGTTGCTCGAGTGCGTGATGAACTACGTGAAGGGCAACCAGACCAAGGCCTCCGAGCTGCTGGGGCTGAACCGCGGCACCCTGCGCAAGAAACTCAAGCAGTACGACCTGCTGTAAGCATCCGAAAAACAAGCGACCTCACTTCAATGCGGTCGTTTTTTTTGCAAAATTCTTTTGCTTTTGATGGAAGTTGAGATGACCGACCAGACGACCCGCCTGCCGATCCGCCGCGCCTTGATCAGCGTATCCGACAAGACCGGCATCCTTGAATTCGCGCGTGAACTCGAAGCCCTCGGTGTCGAGATCCTCTCCACTGGCGGTACGTTCAAGCTGCTCAAGGACAACGGCGTTGCCGCAGTAGAAGTCGCCGATTACACCGGCTTCGCTGAAATGATGGACGGCCGGGTCAAGACGCTGCACCCGAAAATCCACGGCGGCATCCTCGGCCGTCGCGGCATCGACGACGCCATCATGAGCGAACACGGCATCAAGCCGATCGACCTGGTCGCCGTGAATCTCTATCCGTTCGAAGCCACGGTTTCCAAGCCGGGCTGCGACCTGCCTACGGCCATCGAGAACATCGATATCGGCGGCCCGACCATGGTTCGCTCCGCCGCTAAAAACCACAAAGACGTCGCCATCGTCGTCAACGCCAGCGATTACACGAACGTGCTGGAAAGCCTCAAGTCCGGTGGCCTGACTTACGCGCAGCGCTTCGATCTGATGCTCAAGGCTTTCGAGCACACCGCGGCCTACGACGGCATGATCGCCAACTACCTGGGCAGCGTTGACCAGTCCGCTGAAACCCTGAGCACCGAAGGCCGCAGCGAATTCCCGCGCACCTTCAACACTCAGTTCGTCAAGGCGCAGGAAATGCGCTACGGCGAGAACCCGCACCAGAGCGCGGCGTTCTACGTTGAAGCCAAGCCCGCCGAAGTGGGCATCGCCACCGCGACCCAGCTGCAAGGCAAAGAGCTTTCCTACAACAACGTCGCCGATACCGACGCGGCGCTTGAGTGCGTGAAGAGCTTCGTCAAACCCGCGTGCGTGATCGTCAAGCACGCCAACCCGTGCGGCGTTGCAGTCAGCCCGGATGCCGAAGGCGGGATTCGTCAGGCCTACGAACTGGCCTATGCCACCGACAGCGAATCGGCGTTCGGCGGCATCATCGCCTTCAACCGTGAACTGGATGCCGACACGGCCAAGGCCATCGTCGAGCGTCAGTTCGTCGAAGTGATCATCGCCCCGAGCGTCAGCGCCGAAGCCCAGGCCATCATCGCCAGCAAAGCCAACGTGCGCCTGTTGACCAGCGGCCAGTGGGACGCCGAGCGCGCGCCGGCCTGGGATTACAAGCGCGTCAACGGTGGACTGCTGGTGCAGAGCCGCGACATCGGCATGATCGGCGCCGACGACCTGAAAGTGGTCACCCAGCGCGCGCCGACCGAGCAGGAAGTCCACGACCTGATCTTCGCCTGGAAAGTCGCCAAGTACGTGAAGTCCAACGCCATTGTCTACGCCAAGAACCGCCAGACCATCGGCGTCGGCGCAGGCCAGATGAGCCGCGTGAATTCCGCGCGCATCGCGGCGATCAAGGCCGAACACGCCGGTTTGCAGGTGCAGGGCGCTGTCATGGCTTCCGATGCGTTCTTCCCGTTCCGCGACGGCATCGACAATGCGGCCAAGGTTGGCATCACCGCAGTGATCCAGCCAGGCGGCTCGATGCGCGACGCCGAGGTGATTGCGGCAGCGGACGAAGCAGGCATCGCGATGGTATTCACCGGCATGCGCCATTTCCGTCACTGATACGGTTTACGCTGTTGGCTTTTGTAGGACCGGCTTTAGCCGGGAAGGCGGCATGACTGACCCGACAGATGTGTCGGATGTACTGTCCTCTTCCCGGCTAAAGCCGGTCCCACAGTCTGCGTTCGGCGTTCCACACTGTTTGCCTTCGGATTTTTACGCGTTGTCGTTATTGAGGTTTTGGAAATGAATGTTTTGATCATCGGCAGCGGTGGCCGTGAACACGCTCTGGCCTGGAAGGTCGCGCAGGACGCTCGTGTCGAGAAAGTCTTCGTCGCACCGGGCAATGCGGGTACTGCCACTGAAGCCAAGTGCGAAAACGTTGCCATCGACGTATTGGCGCTTGAGCAACTCGCCGACTTCGCCGAGAAGAACGTCGCGCTGACCATCGTCGGCCCGGAAGTGCCGCTGGTGGCCGGTGTTGTCGACCTGTTCCGCGCCCGTGGCCTGAACTGCTTCGGCCCGACCAAGGGCGCCGCGCAGCTGGAAGGCTCCAAGGCCTTCACCAAGGATTTCCTGGCGCGCCACGCTATTCCCTCCGCCGATTACCAGAACTTCACCGAGATCGAACCGGCACTGGCGTACCTGCAAGAGAAAGGCGCACCGATCGTCATCAAGGCTGACGGCCTGGCAGCGGGCAAAGGCGTAATCGTCGCGATGACCCTTGCGGAAGCAGAAGACGCCGTGCGTGACATGCTGGCCGGTAATGCCTTCGGCGACGCAGGTTCACGCGTGGTGATCGAGGAATTCCTCGATGGCGAAGAAGCTAGCTTCATCGTCATGGTCGACGGCAAGAACGTGCTGCCCATGGCCACCAGCCAGGACCACAAACGCGTCGGCGACGGCGACAGCGGCCCGAACACAGGTGGCATGGGCGCATATTCCCCGGCCCCTGTGGTCACCGCCGAGGTTCACCAGCGCGTGATGGATCAGGTCATATGGCCGACCGTCAGGGGCATGGCTGCCGAGGGCAACATTTACACCGGTTTCCTCTATGCTGGTCTGATGATCGACAAGGTGGGCAATCCGAAAGTCATCGAGTTCAACTGCCGCTTTGGTGATCCTGAAACCCAGCCGGTCATGCTGCGTCTGCAGTCGAGCCTGGTATCGCTGGTCGAAGCCGCTCTGGCGCAAACGCTGGATACAGTGGATGCTCAGTGGGATCCGCGTCCGAGTCTGGGAATCGTATTGGCAGCAGGCGGTTACCCGGCCGATTACGCCAAGGGCGACGAGATTCACGGGCTGGACGCTGCGGCGGCGTTGCCGGGCAAAGTGTTCCACGCTGGCACCGCGTTGCAGGATGGCCGTATCGTGACCTCCGGCGGTCGCGTGCTGTGTGCGACGGCCCTGGGCGACACCGTTGGCGATGCGCAGAAACAAGCGTACGAACTGGCGGCAAAGATTGACTGGAACGGTTGTTTCTACCGCAAGGACATTGGCTACCGCGCCATTGCCCGGGAACGCGGCGAAGATCTGGCGTGAGCCTCGGCCCGATCAGCGACTCCTCGTGGAGTCGCTGATCGTTCATCCGGTGCCCCAGAGTTAAACAGGCTTCATTCACGAAGGGATTTCGCCGTGCGCTGGCTCAGGATTGCCACTCGTTTGACCGTCACATTGCTGACCCTGCTCTGTATATCCTCCGCCGCCGCCGAGGTCAGTGCAGGCTGGTCAACCCTTGTCGACGACCAGGCGAACCTGAACCTCAGCGACGTCCGCTCCCCCCACTACGAATCCCAGTTCAGCCCGGTCGAACTCGATCAAGTGCGCGCGACCAGCCGCGACGCCGCATTGTGGCTGCACTACCGCCTGCCCCCGACCACCCATGAGCAACTGGTGCGGATCTTCGCGCCCGACCTGGCGACGGTCGACATGTACGTGCTCGACGGCGACAGCCTGATCGATCATTCGCGCTCCGGTAACCGGGTGCCGCGCGGAGCCCAACCCCTGCCGTCACTGGACTTCCTGCTGCCGGTGCCCCAGAGCGACAAGCCCCTCGACCTGTATTTGCGCCTCAAATCCGAACAGGAACTGCGCCCGAACATCACTCTGCAGTCCGCCGTCACCAGTGCCGCAGACGAGCGCCGCCCCCTGCTGCTCGGCCTGTTCTTCGGTTCGCTGGCCATGCTGATCGTGCAGAACCTCACGCGCTTCGCCCAGTCCCGCTCGGTCAGTAGCTTGTGGCTGGCAGCCTGCGAGGCGTTTCTGGGGCTGAGCGCCTTACTGCTGCTCAACCTTCAGGCGCCATGGCTGCCGCGCTGGCATCTGGCGCAGACGCCGAGCGCTCACCTGGCTCTGCTGCTCGCCGCCGCGACAGGCCTGATGTACACGTACTGTTTCTTCATTCAGCGCGGGGTCGAGATGCTCAACCGGCTGCTGATGGGCGTGCTGCTGGTGGTCGGCTTTGGCGCGCTGCTGGTGCTGTTCGTTGAAACGCTGCCACTGAACATCATGACGTTCCTGCTGGTGGCATTGACCACGGTCAGCATCACCCTGGTGTCGATCTACCACCTGCAGAAGGGTTACTCCCCTGCCCGACCGTTTGTGATCGCCATGATCGCGTTCAATCTCGGCAACCTCGTGGTGCTGCCGGCCATGCTCTGGCTGACAAGCTTTCCCGCGCAGACGCTGATCATCGGGGTATTGGCGGTGTTCTGCCTGTGCGGCCTGCTGATGAGCATCGCCCTCAGCGAGCGTCATCGCAGCATCACCGAAGACAATTTCAGCATCAGCCGCGAACTGGCCGCCAGCACGGCAGAAATCAACGCCAAGGCCGAGTTTCTGGCGAAGATCAGTCACGAGATTCGCACCCCCATGAACGGCGTGCTGGGGATGACCGAGTTGCTGCTGGGCACGCCGCTGTCGGTCAAACAGCGCGATTACGTGCAGACCATTCACAGCGCCGGCAACGAACTGCTCACCCTGATCAACGAAATCCTCGACATCACCAAACTGGAGTCAGGGCAGATCGAGCTGGATGACGTGCAGTTCGACCTCAACGCGATGATCGAGGACTGCCTGAGTATCTTCCGCGCCAAGGCCGAGCAGCAAAGCGTCGAGCTGATCAGCTTCATTCAGCCCCAGGTGCCGCGCGTCATCAGCGGTGACCCGACACGCCTGCGGCAGACGCTGCTCAGTCTGCTGGAGAACGCCTTAAAAAAGACCGACGAGGGCGAGATCCTGTTGGTCGTCGCCCTCGACTCCCGCGGCGGCAAGCCACGGCTGCGCATCGCGGTGCAGGACAGCGGCACGCCGCTGACGGCCAAGGAACGCGACGCACTGCTGCACGCCGAGCTGCATAGCAAGAACTTCCTGGCTGCCAGCAAGGTCGGCGGTCATCTGGGGCTGGTCATTGCCCGACAGCTGATCCTGTTGATGAACGGTGAGTTCGGCATCCAGAGCGGCACCAATCAGGGCAGCACGCTGTGGCTGAGTCTGCCCCTTGATGCAGAACGACTGGAGCAGCCGCCCGCTGATCTGGACAGCCCGCTCAAAGGTGCGCGGGTTCTGGTCGTCGATGACAACGACACCTGCCGCAAGGTACTGGTCCAGCAGTGCAGCGCGTGGGGGCTGAACGTCAGCGCCGTGCCATCGGGCAAGGAAGCACTGGCGCTGCTGCGCACCAAGGCTCACCTGCGCGACTACTTCGATATCGTCTTGCTCGATCAGAACATGCCCGGCATGACCGGCATGCAACTGGCCGCCAAGATCAAGGAAGACCCGAGCCTGAACCACGACATTCTGTTGATCATGCTCACGGGTATCAGCAACGCGCCGAGCAAGGTCATCGCGCGCAATGCCGGGGTCAAACGCATCCTCGCCAAACCGGTCGCCGGGTACACGCTGAAGACCACGCTGGCGGACGAGCTCAATCAGCGCAACAAAGGTAACGTGCCCTTCCCTGCGGTGCCGGGGCTGATCAGCGACATCGATGTGCCCAGCGATTTCCGCATTCTGGTCGCCGAAGACAACAGCATTTCCACCAAGGTCATTCGCGGCATGCTCGGCAAGCTCAACCTGCAGCCGGACACCGCCAGCAATGGCGAAGAGGCGCTGCTGGCGATGAAGACCCAGCGCTATGACCTGGTGCTGATGGATTGCGAAATGCCGATCCTTGACGGGTTCTCGGCCACACAGCAGTTCCGCGCCTGGGAAACCGGCAACCAGCGTATTCGCACCCCTGTGGTGGCGTTGACCGCGCACATCCTCGCGGAGCACAAGGATCGCGCGCGCCAGTCCGGGATGGACGGCCACATGTCCAAACCGGTGGAGCTGTCGCAGTTACGCGAGCTGGTCGAATACTGGGTGGAACAGCGTGCCCGGGATGAGGCGACGCGCGCCACCCGTGGCGAAGACCGCTACGAGCAAAACTGACCGCCAAGTGTCCGTGACGGGCTGATAGACTTGGCGCCGTCCCAGTCTGCTGCCATGAGCTCAAACCATGCTTCACGTGCTGTTCAGCGTTTACCTGAAGATGCTGGTGCTCTATAGCCCGTTCTTCGTCCTGTCCTGTTTCATTTCCCTGAGCCGCGGTTATTCGCGCAAGGAACGCCGGCAGCTGGCCTGGAAGATCGCCTTGGCGACCCTGGTGTCCAGCGTCTTGCTGTACCTGTTCGGGCGGGTGATTTTCGGGGTCTTCGGCATCACCGCCGACGCCTTCAGAATTGGCGCCGGCAGCGTGCTGTTCATCTCAGCCCTGGCCATGGCCCAGGGTAAATCCGGCGTGCAGACCGACAACGTGCAGCAGGACGTTGCGATCGTGCCGCTGACCATCCCCATCACCGTCGGTCCCGGCACCATTGGCGCACTGCTGGTCATGGGGATCAGCCAGCCCCATTGGGATGACAAACTCACTGCCATCGTCAGCATCGCGCTGGCCAGCCTGACGGTGGGCGTGATCCTTTATCTGTCCAACAGCATCGAGCGAATTCTGGGGGATCAGGGGCTACAGATTGTCAGCCGCCTCATGGGGTTGTTTGTGTGCGCACTCGCGGCCCAGATCATCTTCACGGGCATCAAGGGCTACCTGCTGACCTGAGGCGCGCTCAGAGCGCAAATGTCTGAATGGCCCTCGACCCATGGGCGTCCAGCTCCCTGGCGACGGCATCGCGATGCTTCGCATAATCTCGACGATCAAAACGATAGGCCCCTCCCGTGATGCGCAACATCAGCTCACTGCGTGAGTCAGACCAGAAATCGAAATCCCGCGTCTCGACGTGACCTGTCATCTGGATGCCGCACAGCAGCACCATCACAGCGCCTGCCGAATCCACTGCGCATGGAATGACCTGAAAACCCGCGATGACGCTGTTCCCGTTGACGCTTTCAAAAAAGTGCTCCGCGTAGTGGTGAATCTGCATGGCCTGAAGCGACGCCTGCGCCTGTCGCGCCAAACGAGCCGACCCGCGCGATTCGATAACACGGAAGCTGATTTCCTCTAGCTCCGACGCGCTCCGGATCACCATGGGTTCATGCATGATCGGACTCAACTTGACGAAACTTCGTTGCTCCAGTGCCTTGCCATACCGGTACGCCCAGTAGGTGAAGTGCTCATCCCGACTGACCTGACCAGCCACGCGCTCGGCTCGCAGCAAGCAGTCAAACAGATCCTCGCGGTCCTGCTTATTGATACCGGTGGACAGCGACACCAGACCGTTACCGACCACCGCACCTGTGGCGCTCATGCTTCAGCTCCTTCCAGCGCAGACACCAGATGGGGTCGACGATCCTCCAGCGCCTGGCTGATCTTTTGCCGAAACGGCGAGTAGACCAAATCCATCAGGCGAAGAGAGTAGAACCGTAACTCAACATTGCCGATGATATCGCCGGGCAGCAGAGGCTCGAAAAGAAAGTCATTTTTCAGCGGCAAGCGGTGAGTAAAAGTGACAAGGACAACCGAGAGCGCTGCGCTTTCATCCAAGAAAGCGATTTGCATCGCCACTTTCTGCTCGATGCGGATCTTCCCCGGAATCGCCGTCGTCATCGGTTCAAGCACCTGCGCGGCCAGCAGGTCGAAGGCTGGCTGAGCGGGATGGCTGGATAGAGCGCGCCAGGCGGCGGATTCACCCTCGAATACCATATCGCTGGGCATGAAGAGCGGTAGTCTGATTTTCAGCCATGCCCACACACAGCCGGGACCAAGCTCCAGCGCCGGGCAGCTGATCGCCTCATGGGCTTTCAGCACCCCGCCAAAGCGCGTGAAGGCCGCGAGCCAGGTCTCGTTCCACGCAGGCGTTGCGGCAAACCGTTCGTGTTTTTTTGTGGCCGCCAGTTGCGTGTACAACACGCAGTCAGCGATATCGCTCTTTTGGGTTTCAGTGCAGTCACGGTGCATGAACAATAAGCACCCTGCGCTGATCCGGGTTTCAATCATTCCCTGATGCATGGCACATCTCCAGAGAAAAGGAGGCGCATGGCGCCTCCCTTTTGTTCAGATCTCGAATTCCAAGATGGCCAAAGAAGCGCTCTTGCTCAATTGGTCCTGAACCTGGTTGCGGACCCGCGCGTAGGCGCGGGTGTTGAACACCAGCATATCCTCGCCGCGGAAAGTCGAAACGTCTGCGCTGTTCCATGTCCAGAAGAGCACGTCGGTGACGGTCGAGTTGGCGGAGAAGTTGACCGCGCCCAGCGCCATCGTGACGGTTCCTTCAGCAGACTCCGCACATGCGCCGACCCGGAAGTTTGCACCCCGATGGGTCTTGGTCTGACGTTCGAACAAACGCAGCGGTTTTTCCTGAGCCCTAAGTGCCGCGATGGCATCGCCAGCCACTTTGAGCATTGCGGCACTGGCGGGTCCGGGCAGAGCCGCAGCAGCAATGGCGGAGCCCAGGATTTCAAGCCCCGCTTGTTCCATGCTGAAACGCTGGTGGGTGGAGCGATAACGAGCGTAATTCCAGTTGGTTGAAAACCAGCCCTGGGTTGACAACACTCGGTTAAAACGTCCGTACCACTCCTGACTCTGAGTTTCTGGATTGAACGCTTTGTTAGCCACCATCGTCGCGAACAGGAAGGAATCCATAACGTCTTGCTTGTTCTGTCGCGAAACACCTTCTGCAAAGGCGAGGAGATTGCTGCCGACAACAGCGCCCTGAGGTGGACTGTCCAAGGCCGGCACATCCATCTTTGAAACGTGGTCAATCAGCGAGTGAGAACAGTCGGCCAGTTGGCAACCGGCGATATAGGCGCGGCGTTCAGAGTCGGTCAGGCTTGCTTCATGTGTCATTTCGTTACTCCTTTAACTGGTGGGAATGTCCGTCGTGGACACACCGAGGTTAACGGAATTTTCTGGGGTCGCAACGCAGTGGCAAAGAGCCCCTCGCGCTGTGTGTGCGCAGCATGTCCTACAGCAAGGCGTTGAATTCAGGGAAACATGAAGCCCCTGAACCTCAAGGAACACGGATGCCCTCGAGGTTGGGGCTCAGTCAGCGCGGAACCAGACGACGTAACCCGGAGCCGGTCCAACGGGATTTCCGCAGGCGTCTGCAGCGGTTTCGTCATGGCCTTGCCGTCAGGCCTGCGCGAGTTATCGGACCAATCCCACAGTGCAAACCGAACCGTCGCTCACGTCGGCTTGGCACCGTACCAGCGCGGCGTGTAGACCCACTGCTGGCCGTTGGCGCGAGGGAATACACAGGTGAGCGACGAGCCGATCAACACCATCGTGCGCATGTCGACGTGCTCCGGCCTCAGCTCGCCAAGCGTAATGACCCGCAACGTCTGCGCCGGCCGACCCACATCACGCCCCAGCGTCACCGGCGTCTCAGGGCTGCGATGCTGGCGCACGATTTCAAGCGCCCGCCCCAGCTGCCAAGGGCGAGAGCGCGAGATCGGGTTGTAGAACGCCAGCGCCAGATCGGCCTGACAGGCCAGATCCAGGCGCTTCTCGATGATCTCCCATGGCTTGAGGTTGTCCGACAGGGACATGACGCAGAAGTCGTGACCTAACGGCGCACCCGCCAGCGCCGCCGTCGCCAGCGAGGCAGACACCCCCGGAAGGATGTGCAGATCAACCCGGTGCCAGTCGGGATTATCCGATTCGTGCAGCGCTTCCAGCACCGCCGCGGCCATGGCGAACACGCCGGGGTCACCCGATGAAACCACCACCACCGAACGGCCTTCAGCGGCCAGCTCGAATGCATGCCGAGCGCGCAGCATTTCTTCGCGGTTGTCGGTGCAGTGCAGCACCTGGTCGGCGCGGAACGGTCCGGCCATGCGCACGTAAGTCTCATAGCCGAGCACGTCATTGGCGCGGGCGAGTTCGGCTTTCACGGCGGGAATCATGAAGTCAGTGGCGCCCGGGCCAAGCCCGATAACCGCCAGTCGTCCTCGTGCACAGCCGATCTGTTCAACCTCCAACGGCTGCGGCGCGACGGCAATGGCGATGCCCGCCGCCGGGGTCAACGGTGGCAACAATTGCGGCAGGACCTGCCGGGTCATGTCGGCGGGCGTACCGGCGGTGGTAAAACGCAACGGTACGCCCAGTGCGTCGGCAGCCGCGTGCAGCGCCGGATTGGCCATCTCGGCTTTGCTGGCCAGTAAACAGCCCAGCGCCTGCACGGCGATGCGCGAATCATGCAGCGCGGCCTTCACGGTATCGGCGGGATCTGCCAGATCACCGCTCACCGCCACCAGCACGTTGCGCGGGTAGATCAACAGTTCGTGGTCGCTGGGCTCGCGCTCGGCGTAACCCACGTGAATAGCCAACTGCGCCTGGTCATCTTCAGGCAACAGTGCCTGAGCCAGCCACGGCGCCGCGCCCTCGACGCGCACGCTTTCGCCCGACAGCAAATCGCTGACGAAGCGCTTGCCCAGCTCAAGATCGCCCAACGCGTAACCCGCCGGCGGGTTGAGCAGACAGGTGCCGAAGCGCAGTTCGCCGCTGGTGGTGATGGCGGCGGCGGTGTTCAGCGAGGCGGCGATTTCCCGGGCCATGACATTGACACCGCCCAGTCCGCCAAGCAGCGGCACCACTGCGCTGCCATCTTCGGCGACGGCCAGCACCGGCGGCTCGACGCCCTTCTCCAGTAACACCGGCGCCAGCGTGCGGATGACGATACCCGCCGCGCACAGCGCGATGATCGGCGTGTCTTGCTGATACAGCTGGCGCAGCGTCGCGCCAAATTCCGAATAGCGGCGGTCGACGTCTTCGACACGTCCGGCCAGCCCATAAATCAGCGCTTGGGGGTACAGCTGCTGAATGCGTCGCGCCGTCGCCAGCGCGCCTTTGCCCAGAATGACGATGGCCGGGGCGTTGAGAGGGGTTGTGCTCATCAGCCCTGCCACCGTTCACCGGGGACAATGATCAGCGAGAAATACGGCGACGACATCGGATCGACCTCGGCCAGCGGCACGATCTTCTGATTGGCCATGGTCGCGCGCTCGACGTACAGCGCGCGCTCGGCCAGCCCGGTTTCAACCAGCACCTGGCGCACTTTCGGCAGATTGCGCCCCAGTTTCATGATCACCGCAGCGTCGGCGTCCTCAAGCTTGCGTTTGAGTTCCTCGGCGGACAACACGCCGGACAATACCGACAGGCTCTGATTGCGGTAAACCAGCGGCGCACCCAGTACCGACGCGCCACCGAGCATCGAACAGACGCCCGGGATGACTTCGGCGTCGTAGTGATCGGCCAGACGATCGTGCAGGTACATGTAGGACCCGTAGAACATCGGGTCGCCTTCGCAGATCACCGCCACGTCGCGTCCAGCGTCCAGATGCGCCGCCAGATCAGCGCTGCAGCGGTCGTAGAAATCGCTGATCACTTGCTCGTAAGACATGTGAACGGGCAACGCCTCGGTGGTCACCGGGTACACCAGCGGCATCAGCGTCTGGGCCTGCTGTAAATGACCTTCGATGATGCCGAACGCATTGCCCTTCTTGCCCTTGGCGACGAAGTACGCGACCACGGGCGATTCGCGCAGCAGGCGCAGCGCCTTGACGGTAATGAGTTCCGGATCACCCGGCCCCACGCCCAGGCCAATCAGACGACCGCGTGGTGCCATCATTCGATCTCCGTGGCGAGTGAGTTGACCGCCGCCGCCGCCATGGCGCTGCCACCACGACGACCCTGCATGATCACGTAGGGCACGCCGCGACTGTCGGCGGCGAGCATGTCCTTGGATTCAGCGGCGCCGACGAAACCTACCGGGAAGCCCAGGATCAGCGCAGGCTTGGGCGCTCCGGCATCAAGCATTTCCAGCAGATAAAACAGCGCAGTCGGCGCGTTGCCGATCACCACGACCGCCCCTTCCAGGTGCGGCCGCCACAGCTCCAGCGCCGCCGCCGAGCGGGTGTTGCCCAGCTCACGGGCCATCTCGGGCACGCGTTCGTTTTTCAGGGTGCAGATCACTTGATTGTTGGCGGGCAGGCGCGTGCGTGTGACCCCCTCGGCGACCATGTGCGCGTCACACAGAATCGGCGCACCGGCCGCCAGCGCGCGGCGGCCGGCCGTGCCCGCACCGGGGGAGAAGCGCAGGCCCTCGACCGCATCGACCATGCCACAAGCGTGAATCACCCGAACGGCGAGTTTTTCCAGGTCGGCCGGGATGGAATCGAGCCGGGCTTCGGCACGAATGATCGCGAAGGAGTTACGGTAGATCTCCTGGCCGTCGCGGATGTAATCAATCATCGGTGTTGCTCCGTGAGTTGGCGGTCAACAACGCGCCGACTGCTTCAATAGTGAGGTCACGTGCATGCAGATCGCCGAATCCGGACATTTCTGCATGACGAAAATAAAGGTCGTACCGACCGGGCGACGCTGCCAGCAAGGTCACCGGCATCACGTGCGCAGCGGCGCATGAACGCGCGCAGCCGGACAGATGCACTGCGCGGCTGATGGCGTTTTCTTGCAGCAGTGCGGCCAGATGCAGGGCATCGGCCTTGGTGTCCGCCAGCCCTTTCGCGCAGGCAGCGGAGCCGGTGCAGGCGACGATTTTCGACAGCGACTGAGCGGCATCGACGATCAAACCCGCTTGGCTCAAGCCTTCCATCACGGTCACCGAATGGCCTGCCGGGACATTGCGCAGCATCAGGCTTTGCCATGGCGTCATGCACAACTGACCGTCGCCGAACGCGATCGCCAGTCGGGCGGCTTCGCGCAACATGGACGGCCGCAGACGCCCCAACGGCACGCCTGCGCCCACGGCCATGATGCCGGCTGTTGCTTGGGAATACGTGCCGATGTGCGCGAAAGACCGGGTAGGCGCACGCCGCCAATCGGTTACTTTATGATCAATCACCAGTCGCTGCGGCGAACGCGCGGCGACGTGTTCGATGAATCGCGCAACGGGCACTTCTTTCAACAGATCACGCATGCGGGCATGTTCGGGGCGAGCGAGATTCAGAAAGGTTTCCAGCACCGCGACCACCAATGCGTGCGCTGCGTCCGGCGCCACTGCGGCCACCGGCGAATCGGTGGCCGGGCAACCCGCGAATCCAAATCCCAGCAACGTCTGGCCATCGACCTGCAACGGGGACAGCCAGAGGTCATGGGGATGCTCGAGCATCGCCAACCCCTCGCCGCCGTCCAGCGACAGCGCGAACTTGGGCGACAGCTCATGGAAACGCGGGTGGTGCTCAAGGGAATGCAGAATCTGCCCGGCCAGCGGACGCACGTCGAGCAGCTGCTGCGGGTCGATGCCTGCGGTCGGGCTGAGCATCAGGTTGCGCACGTCGTCACTGGCGGGATTGCTCGGCCCCAGACCGGCATCGAGCAGGCTGGCAATCAGCCCGTCGTGGTCGGCGCCGATGCCGCGAATCTGAAGATTGCCGCGATTGGTCGCCTCGATCACGCCACCTGCGAACCCCTCGGCGGCACTTGCCACGACCATCGCCTGTTCCGCTGAAAGCACCCCGCCCGGCAGTTTGATCCGGCAGATGCCGCCATCCAGCGCCGGGACGATACGCAGCAACCCCGGGCAGGCCGAGGGGCGGATGGGCGTAGCGGATGGGCGAGCAGACAACGGCTCGGTCAAAGGATCACCTGGTGCGAACGGGCGGACGCGTAGAGAAACGAAAAGTTACAGGGGCCGTATTATGCCTGCTTTGGCCGTTGCCATGAAAAGACGCTCTGTCGGATTCACAAACCCGTACGAACCGGGCCCGTCGGCGCGGTATCATGCCGGCCACTTTTACAGGCCGAGCAGGCGGGCCTGTTGCACGCAATCGGGTTGAGGGCAATTCATGTCGCCGTGGCTGACAGTCGTGGGAATCGGTGAGGACGGCTATAAAGGCCTGGGCCGAAACGCTCGGCACGCGCTGTTGCAGGCGAGGCAGGTGTTCGGCGGCGCGCGGCAGCTTGCCTTGTTGCCTCCGTGCATACAGGCGGAGCAGCGCCAGTGGCCGAGCCCGTTTTCCCTGAGCCCAGTGCTGGAACAACACGGCGCCCCGGTCTGCGTGCTGGCCAGCGGCGATCCCATGTTGTTCGGCGTCGGCGCAAGCCTGTCAAAACTCGTCCCCTTCGATGAGATGCGGGTGATTCCCGCGCCGTCGTCTTATTCCCTGGCAGCGGCGCGCCTGGGTTGGGCGTTGCAGGATGTGGTGACGCTGTCGGTGGTCGCCCGCCCGGTCGCCGCGCTGAATGCCCACCTGCAAAACGGCCTGCGCCTGCTGGTGCTGAGCAACGACGGTTCGAGCCCGGCGGCCATCGCGGCGCAGCTCAAGGAACGCGGTTTTGGTCCGAGTCCCATGATCGTCCTCGAACACTTGGGCGGCAGCGCCGAGCGACAGATCGAGGGCACTGCGGGTGAGTGGAACGCCACCGACATCGCGGCGCTGAATCTGGTCGCCATCGAGTGCCGCGCACAGCCTGATGCACTGCGCCTCTCGCCGCTGGGCGGTCTGCCGGACGAAGCGTTTCGGCATGACGGCCAGCTGACCAAGCGAGACGTGCGCGCGATTACCCTGGCCCGCCTCGCCCCCGTTCCTGGTGAATTGCTGTGGGACGTGGGCGCAGGCTGCGGTTCCATCGGCATCGAGTGGATGCGCGCGCACCCGACCTGCCGCGCCATCGCTGTCGAGGCTGATGAGGGCCGGCAACACTTGATCGAATTCAATCGCGATGCGCTGGGGGTGCCCGGCCTTCAACTGATTCGCGGCCGTGCGCCTGATGCCCTTGAAGGCCTTGAGCAACCGGACGCCATCTTTATCGGCGGCGGCGTGACGCGCGAAGGTGTGCTGCGCGCCTGCTGGCAAAACCTGCGCTCGGGCGGTCGACTGGTGGCCAATGCCGTCACGCTGCAAAGCGAGGCGATGCTGGTGAACTGGCGCGAGCAATACGGCGGCGAACTGACCCGCATTCATCTGGCCCACGCCAAGCCGCTGGGCGAGTTCGACACCTGGCGTCAGGTGCTGCCGATCACCCTGCTCGAAGCGATCAAACCCTGATGCGCGACGAAACCGCCGAACAACCCGCGCCATTGCGCAGCGGCTTGACCACCGGCAGTTGCGCCACGGCGACGTCCCTCGCTGCTGCGCGCCTGTTGCTGGCCGGCGAAACCAACGATGCGATCGAAATCACGCTGCCCAAAGGCAAGTGCGTGCAGATGCGCCTGGAATTCTGCCGCCTGATTGCGGGCGGCGCCGAGGCCGGCACGCTCAAGGATGCCGGGGACGATCCGGACGTGACCCATGGCGCGCTGGTGTCTGCTCAGGTCAGGCTGATCCCTGAGCCGGGCGTGCGTTTTGTCGCGGGCGAAGGGGTCGGCACCGTTACCCGCCCGGGCCTGGTGCTGGGAGTCGGCGAGCCGGCGATTAATCCGGTGCCGCGCAGGATGATGGCCGAACACCTCACGCAACTGGCCCATGAGGTCGACTATGGCGGCGGGTTTGAAGTGACGGTCTGCGTCGAAAACGGCAGCGAACTGGCGTTGAAAACCATGAACCCGCGATTGGGGATTCTCGGCGGGCTGTCGATTCTGGGCACCAGCGGCATCGTTCGGCCCTTCTCCTGCGCGGCGTACATCGCGTCGATCCACCAAGGCATCGACGTTGCGCGCACCAACGGTTATCAGCACATCGCCGCCTGCACCGGCAACGCCAGCGAAGACACGATGCGTCGGGTGTATCAGATCCCCGACATCGCGCTGATTGAGATGGGCGACTTTGTTGGCGCCGTCCTCAAGCACCTGCGCAAAACTCCGGTGGAGCGGCTCAGTGTCTGCGGCGGCTTCGGCAAGATCAGCAAACTGGCGGCCGGCCACATGGACCTTCACAGCCGGCACTCCAGCATCGATCTGCATCAGCTTGCGCGATGGGCTGCCGATGTGGGCGCCGATGCCGAGCTGCAACAGAACATTCGCGAGGCCAACACCAGTCAGCAAGCGCTGGCCATGGCCTCCGCCTTCGGCATCGCGCTGGGTGATGCGGTGTGTCAGCACGCGCTGAATTTCGCCCGCAGTGTGGTGCCGGCGCAGGTTCAGGTCGAGGTTTTTGCCATCGACCGGCAAGGCGGGATTGTCGGGCATGCCGGGGGCTTCGTTTGAAAAAGGCAGCCATCAAACGCGTGCTGTTGCTCGGCGGCGTGACCGACGCGCTCGCGATCGCCCGCACGCTGGGGCCTCAACATATTTACAGCCTGGCGGGGGTGGGTCGCGTGCCCACCGACTTGCGCTGTGAAGTCCGTGTAGGCGGGTTCGGCGGTGCTGAAGGTTTGGCAAACTTCGTGCAGCAAACTGGCATCGATCTGATCCTGGATGCGACGCACCCTTACGCTGCGCAGATGAGCCAGAACGCTGTCACGGCGTCGAAGCTGGCGGGGGTTCCGTGCTGGGCGTTACGGCGACCGGCGTGGCAGCCGGGGCCAGACGATGACTGGCGCGAAATCGCGGACTGGGCAGAACTGATCGCCGCCCTCGCTCCCTTTCAACGCCCCCTGTTCACCCTGGGCCGCGAGCCTTTGCAGCATCTGCACGAGATTCCCGCCCATCAATTCTGGACGCTGCGCGCACTGGACATCTACCCCGGCAATGAACGCTGTGAAGTGATCGGCGCCCGCGGGCCTTTCCGCCTGGAGGACGAGCGCGAGCTGTTCGAGACTCGCAACATCGACGTCCTCATCAGCAAGAACAGCGGAAGCACCGCGACCGAGCCGAAGCTGGAAGTGGCGCGGGAGCGCGGGATGCCGGTGTTGGTGTTGAAGCGGCCGGTGTTGCCGGAGGTGGATCGGGCGTTCTGGAGTGTGGGTGAGGTGCTGGATGCGTTGCGGGACGTTGGCTGACGCATGCCAAAGATGCCGTGAAAATCGTCCGGGTTTGCGGATCGGTCCGACTTCCACCGTCTGACTCGCCTGACATCGGAAATGTATCCTCCGGGATACCTTCCCGTGTGTTTTGTGCGGAACGCTTCACGGCGAGGGAACAATGATGAAAGAAGAATTCAAACCGTTCGACGCAGCGGAATATCTGGAAACACCCGAAGACATGGCAGGCTATCTGGACGCGTGCCTTGAAGAAGACAATGGCGATGGTGTGCTCATACGCAAAGCTCTGGGCAACATCGCGCGGGCTTATGGCATGTCTCAGATCGCACGTGATACTGGGCTGGGTAGAGAGAGCCTGTACAAAGCGCTGAGCACAAACGGCAACCCCGAATTCGCCACCATCATGAAAGTCATCAAAGCCCTTGGCCTGAAACTCCGCGCCTCCACCGCCTGAACCCCTGCTGAACCCTGACTGAACCAAACCCGCCGCGCGACATAACGTCGCGGGCGGGCTTTTTACATCTGGCGGCCGATCAGGCTAAATGGCCGACATGAAAAAACAACAAGATCAAATCATCACGCGGAAGCGGCGCCGGGCCTTTGCCTGGGTGGCCTGTTTCGCGTTGCTGTTCGGCGTACTGGCAATGCCGATGACACCGACCATGCCGCGCCCCGAGGGTGAGCGGCTGGTTTGGGGAAGCGCCTGCACTGGCGCCACGTCACGACTGGCCATGACGCCCGTTGAAGTCATCGACAGACAATCACCCTATTACCCCGACATCGCGTTCATGCAGCACTGCGCCTGCTGCACACACGCCACGCCACTGGTTGCAGTGCCGACCCGCATCGGTTTCGGACTGTTCGCCCTGGTCGAGCCGGTGCGTTTCCCTGTCGCGGTGCTGGTGCTGCGCGCGGCACCACGTCAGCACTGGCCTGACCGTAATCCTCACGCATCGCCCAAGGTCTGATGTCCCGATCGTGCCGTCGCGTACCTGAATGAACCGGAGACCTGCGTAGATGCTGAACAAAATCCTCCTGCTGATCGCCCTCGCGCTGCCAGCCGGTTTCGTTGAAGCCCAGGATTACACCAAGGGGCAACTGACCGTCGCGCAGCCATGGTCCATGGCGCTGCCGCCTAACGCGCCCACCGTCGCGGCCTATTTTGTGATCACCAACAACGGTCCTGACGCTGACAGACTGGAAGCGGTCGACAGCCCCATCGCCGGTGCCGCCCAGTTGCATCAACACGTGAGCCAAAACGGCCTGATGAAGATGCAGCACGTCGAGACGGTGAAGATCCCTGCCGGTGGCACCGTGACATTCGCCCCCATGGCCTATCACGTCATGCTGCTGGATCTGAAAGACCGCACCCGACTCATCGACGGCCAGACCTTCCCGCTGACCCTGCACTTTCAAAAAGCGGGCGACCTGACCGTTGACGTCGTGGTACTGAAACAACCACCGGTTGCTGCCGCTCCGGCCCACGCCCACTGATCCGCTAAATACCGACACCACTCCACTTGAACCGCCTGCCCGCGACCCGCGCCAGATCCGCCACCGCCCCTCGTCATCCGCAGGGCGCCTGGCTGAGCCTGTTCGCCATGCTGATGATCTTCATCGGTCCGCTGATCTCGCAATCCATGCCGATGGAGCATCACAGCGGCATGGCGATGCCCGCGCCGACGTCCATGTCGATGCATGGCGAGATGGACATGTCGGCGTCGATGGACATGTCCATCGACATGGGCGCAGGCGAGCACAGTAGTCACGTCAAGGCCGAGCAAAGCGCCGGCGTCGATCACGTCATCTGGGCCAAGTGCGGCTATTGCACGCTGCTGTTCAGTTGCCCGGCGCTGACCAAAACCGTGGCCGTATTGGCGCCGGTCCCGTCTAAGCCCGCGGACTTCTATAACGAGTCCCCGCAACACGGCCACGCCCAGCGCAACGTCTTCCCCAACGCCCGCAGTCGCGCGCCGCCCCTCTCGTCAGTCGCCTGAACACCACAAATTGATTCGTACCCGCTGACGGCTTTCCGGCCGCCAGCGGGTTGCGCCGTGTTTTCCCTGACGGGAGCGTTGCACCATGTCCAAACCGAATGTGTCTTTCTACAACCTGGCGTGGCGATGGCATTTCTATGCCGGCCTGTTCGTCGCGCCGTTCATGATCCTGCTGGCGGTCACCGGGATCATTTACCTGTTCAAGCCTCAGCTTGACGCGCTGATGTACAGCGACCTGCTGACGGTCAAACCCGCGCACCACTCACTCAGTGCCGATGACCTGCAAAAGCGCGTGCTGGCGACCTTTCCACAGGCGCAGGTGAGCAAGTACCTGCCGCCGCTGAATGCCGAGGGCAGCGCGCAGTTCGTGGTGAAAAACGACGGCCGCGACGTGAACGTGTTCATCGATCCGTACAGCGGCACGGTGCTCGGTACCCAGGACGCCAAGCAAAACCTGCAAGCCATCGCGCGCGAACTGCACGGCGAACTGATGATTGGCACCGTCGGTGACCGGCTGGTGGAACTGGCCGCTGGCTGGGGCATCGTGCTGGTGGTTTCAGGTGTGTATCTGTGGTGGCCGCGAGGGCGATCACCGGCCGGCGTGCTCTGGCCTCGCCTCACCGCGCGTGGTCGCATTCTCTGGCGCGACCTGCACGCGGTGACCGGATTCTGGGGTTCGGTGGCGCTGCTGTTCATGCTGCTGAGCGGCATGACCTGGACCGGCATGTGGGGAAAGGTCTACGCCGACGTGTGGAACACTTTTCCGGCGGCCATGTGGAATGACGTACCCAAGTCGGATAAGCAAGCGGGCGCATTGAACAGCGCGAGCATACAGACCGTGCCGTGGGCCATGGAAAACACGCCGATGCCGGTGTCGTCCGGGGATCACGCCGAGCACATGAATCACATGCACATGTCCAGCGCTCCCGCAGCGCCGGGCATCTCCCTTCAGCAAGTGGTGGACATTGCCAAGGCGCACCATATCGAGCCGGGCTACAGCATCACCCAACCGAAAACGGCTGACGGCGTATTCACCGTTTCCGTATTCGCCGACGACCCGCGAAATGACGCCACGCTGCACGTCGATCAGTACAGCGGCAAGGTGCTGGCGGATGTGCGTTACAGCGATTACAGCACGGTGTCGAAGGCCACTGAACTGGGCGTGATGCTGCACGAAGGCAAGATGTACGGCTGGGTGAACCAGCTGCTGATTCTGTTCATCTGCCTGATGGTGCTGCTGAGTTCGGTGAGCGGAATCGTGATCTGGTGGAAGCGTCGCCCGCAGAACGGCTTTGGCGTTCCGCCTTTGCGCCATGACTTGCCGCGCTGGAAAACTGCGACGGCGGTGATGATCGTGCTGGGCGTGGCCTTCCCACTGGTGGGCGTTTCGATGCTGGCGGTGTGGCTGCTCGATCGAATAGTGCGTTCGCGCTTTGCCAAAATGGCGACAACAGCTTAGATTGCGTCTCGCGGGGCCTGGAACCTCTTTTGGGTGGTTTAGTGATGAATTCCTCCTCATTTCGGGTTTCAGGCTCCGCACCTGTTTTATCTGCTCACTGAGCGCTGCCTTTCTCCCCCGAAAAATCCTACTTGCCTGGTCGCTTTCCCTTCGCGCTCAGGCCAGAGAGTGCCTACAGACGCACGCCCCAAGCCCTGACTCCATGCAATGAGTTGCCGAACCCAACGGTTCTGCGAATCATCCCCCATGCAATGAACAGGCACCATGAATCCCACAACCGTCACTCCCTCAACTACGTCTACCTCCACACCCATCGCTGACAGCCCCGCGCTGACACGCTACGAGCTGCCCGATTTCACCCAGGCCCTTGAACAGACGTTTGCCGAATGCCTTCGCCTGACCCATCCCGGTCTTGTGGTTGACTGCGCCAGTGCGCGGCTCGTCTGCCGAGAGCGAAACCCGCAACCTGCCGCAACGGCGACCATCAGCAGTTACCCGCTGCTTGCCAGCCTGGTAGCCCATTTCACCGGGCTCTTTGAATGGCAGAACGTCGAGTCTGCCGGGCTCTACGCCACAGAGTTTCCTTCGTCTGACACGCCCTCCCTTGGCGGACTGGACCGCGACGCGCTGGCCACTTTGTACACCTGCGTCGCACAAACGCTGGCCGAGCGGTACAAGCAACGGCTCTCGGATCACTGGGCAGAGATTCAGCCTTCCGGCAAAACCCGGCGCGATGACTTTCTCGCCGACCGGGTTCAACTGCTCAGGCTGGAAGGCCAGATGCGTGTGGAGCGCGGCCAGTTTCAGCCGCATCTGCACAGCATGCTTAACGACACGCTGGATTACGGCGTCGACACCTCGCCCGAGCCGTTGCAGAAATACGATGTGTTCAGCTTGTCGCTGGGTAGGAGCGACGGTCCGCTGTTTCCTCTGACCGGCACGTTTGTGATCACCGAACAACGCAGCGATCAGGCTCCGGCAACCGACGACGCGTCACTGGGCGAGGTCATTCTGTACACCCCCGCCGACAGCCTGGAGCGATTCGATTCACTGCATCAGCTCACCGAGACTCTCACCCGACGCCTTGCCGAGGGCACTCAACGCGGTCGGCTGCTGAGCCATCTCACGCTCGATGACGTAGTGGCACTGGCGCTTCCCGGCGTTGAAAACGCGCAGCCCGCTCTGCGCTGGAGCTTGCAGAGGCTGGGCAACAATTTCATGAGCCTGCTGCTGACATTGCAGATCATCAAACAGAAGGCCGACTTTGATCACGCGGTGAAAATCGCTCAGTCCCTCAGGCTGGATCAACCCTCATTCCAGCGGCTGATTTTCGAGCTGATGGCCTCGGAACAGCTGTTCGATAACCACCGCATCGAGCGCCTGCTGGATTGCGATGTGGTGCGCGAGCAGATGCCTGAGTGGTGGCAACGGATGAATGAAGATCAGCACGTCGAATGGGCGCGACACGCGACGGTGTACGCGCAGGCGATCCGCGCAATCCGGCGCATCAGCCTTGATCACTTCAACACACCACAAGCTGACAGCCTGCACGTCCTGAGGGCTTACGCCGATGCGACGGTCAGCGCCGCACTGGCGGAGAAAAACATTCAACTGTCGCCCCGACAGATTGTGGTAACGGCGATGTTCCACCAGCCCATCCCGGTGCGCTTTTACCCTATCACCGTGATGGAAACCGAGACTCACTCGCAGACCTTCTCACTGCACGCCCTGGCCCACGACAACGCACTGCGGGTGACCGCTCAGGATGCCAGCGAGTTGCGGGCTGCAGACGGGCACGGTGCAGAAATACCCGGACTCTGCGCAGCGTTCACACGCGAGCTGCTCGCGCGAATCGACATGCCAAAGCGACTGGATGACTACCTTGCCGAACACTTTGACCACTCTGATTTCGCTGACCAGTTGAAGCACCAGCACCGCGAGTTGCTGTTGGCGCGCCTGGGCATGGCGTATATCGAGAGTGAGCTGAACGGCTTTCCTGAAAACCGGCTGGCGTGGATCAAAGCGATACTGGACGGTCCCGATTCACAGCGGCGTCAGGGGGTGGACGGGGTCAGGATCGAGGTGCGATTACTGCAGATCAGCGGGGTAAAAATCCCGGACATCATGCTGATTGCCCCAGTGGGCAAATTCGACAGGGGGCCTCTGGTCCTTTGCACGCTCAACGCGCCGGATAACGTAGTGTTCCGCGCCTTCGACAGCATGTTCCACCTCACCCAGGCGTTTCTGGAACATGACGTGTACAAATCCTACGTGGCGAGGTTGATGCCATTGGCCGACAGGCGCCTGGCCCGGGTGATGCTCGATTATGAGGAGTGGCTCAAGCACTGGCGTCTTCCAGACGCGTTGACGTCGCTGCCAGGTCCAATTCCCGCCCCGTCCCACTTTATAAAGCCAGTGGTCTTCGTGACGCAGACCGGCGACCTGTTTGACGAGCATTTCAGGATCAGGATTCGCCAACTGAAAGAAGAAGCGAAATCCCTGTTGGTCCAGCCCGGTGGCGGCAATTCCCGTAAGCAGGTATTCGACATGGTCGTGAGCATCGCACTGCTGCTGTTGCCCCCGCCGGTCATGATTCCGCTCGCACTGGGGCTGGGTCTTTATAACGCCTGGAGCGGCTTTCAAAAAGTGGATGAAAACGACTGGGAGGGTGCCGCCCAAGAGTTTATGGACGCGGCCGGTTATTTGCTGACTGCCGGGATTGGTCGAGCAAGCGCCGCGGCGCTGAAGGGGCCTCAACTGGCGAAGATAAAACGCCCGCATCTGGTCCGCCGCACCGGACGCCATGGGCAGGTGCAAATCGGCTATATGCTGTCACCCGCTGGTGCGCCCTTCTTTGCGGAGTCGGGCATGGTCACGCGGCTGGACCCGAACAAATTCACCGAAATCACCTTCGGTTCTGAAACAGGTTACGTGGCTCGACGCTTCAACCTGTTCGGACGATCTCGCCTATATCGCCCCTATCTTCGCGATCCAGCGCAACTGATTCATGAGGATGAATATGTCGTCCGGTCAAGCGCCGGGGGCTGGAAGAAGGTCTCGCAACCGGTCGTGCGCCTGAGTCCACAGGCCGACCGACAGGCCCGGCATGACTTGAGCCGATTGCTCAACGGATGGCCTACTCCAATTGAAGGCATTTCCATCACTGAACCGTCCCTTGATGAACCGCGCTTCCTGGCCCTCGCGAACCACGCCAAAGCGGAGCTCTACCCCGAACTGCTCGACTATATCGAAGGCGGCTCGGCCGAGATCAACCGACTCTTGAGAACCGGCGCGCGAACGCCCCGCACGCAGGCATTCCTCAACCAGTTCCACCGCCTGCGCTCATGGAAAGGCGATGCGTTCCGCGCCGCGCACGTAACAGACGAGGGCTTGCAGCAATTGCGACGCGAGCTCGGTGCGGTGTTCGTGGATGCGGGCGTGCAATCGGCGTCGATCAGCCGAACCAATGCCGTGCGCTGGAGCCTGGACAGCTTCGTGACTGACCCGGCGCCGAGCAATACGCATCCGGTGTTTCTGATCTTCGCGCCGTCGGTTCCGAAGAAAAACATGTTCTCTGGTTTTCTCGGTGATCACGTCGCCATCCCGCCCGGCACCCGCCTGCAACTCAGGGCGTTCAGAGAGGTGAACGGAGAAACGTTCGCCTATTTCACCGCGCCGGACAGGCTGGTGTACGAAACATTCGATCTGTTCACCGGCGAGCGTGAGCTTTTTGTGAGGTAGCCCTTCTATCCAATCGCGTCAGACTACCCAGCCTTGCGGCTCCAAAGGGATCGCACCAGTTGGGCGCGCCTGACGCACCACCTGACTCGCACCGATCCACATTGGTGCGGGGCGCCCTGTGCAGGCGACTTTTTCATTCCATTTTGCGACGCGCGCGGCCTTGGCCCAGCGTTTGCTAAAGCCTAAGCAGACTCAACTCTGCACCGCCAACAGCCGTCATCTAAAAAAATCAAAGAATGGAGCTAGCCAATGAAGCGTCGTAGTTTGCTGAAAGCGTTCACTTTGTCTGCATCGATCGCAGCGATGGGTTTGACCTGGACCGCTCAGGCGGCCGAGACCATCAAGGTCGGCATTCTGCATTCTTTGTCCGGCACCATGGCCATCTCGGAGACCTCGCTCAAGGACATGGCGCTGATGACCATCGATGAAATCAACGCCAAGGGCGGCGTCAACGGTAAGATGCTTGAGCCTGTGGTGGTCGACCCGGCGTCGAACTGGCCGTTGTTTGCGGAGAAAGGTCGTCAGTTGTTGACCCAGGACAAGGTCGCCGTGGTGTTCGGTTGCTGGACTTCGGTGTCGCGCAAGTCGGTGTTGCCGGTCTTTGAAGAGCTGAACGGCTTGCTGTTCTACCCGGTGCAGTACGAAGGCGAAGAGATGTCACCGAACGTGTTCTACACCGGCGCCGCGCCTAACCAGCAGGCCATTCCTGCGGTTGAATACCTGATGAGCGAAGACGGCGGCGCGGCCAAGCGCTTCTTCCTGCTGGGCACCGACTACGTCTACCCGCGCACCACCAACAAGATTCTGCGCTCGTTCCTGCACTCCAAAGGTGTGGCGGACAAGGACATCGAAGAGGTCTACACCCCGTTCGGTCACAGCGATTACCAGACCATCGTGTCGAACATCAAGAAGTTCGCGGCAGGCGGCAAAACCGCTGTGATCTCCACGGTCAACGGCGACTCCAACGTGCCGTTCTATAAAGAGCTGGGCAATCAGGGCCTGAAAGCCACCGACGTACCGGTGGTGGCGTTCTCGGTCGGCGAAGAAGAATTGCGCGGCGTCGACACCAAGCCGCTGGTGGGCAACCTGGCCGCGTGGAACTACTTCGAATCGGTGAAGAACCCGGTCAACACCAAGTTCGTCGCCGACTGGAAGGCCTACGCCAAGGCGCACAACCTGCCGAACGCCGACAAGGCCGTGACCAACGACCCGATGGAAGCCACGTACGTGGGTATCCACATGTGGGCGCAAGCGGTCGAGAAAGCCAAGTCCACCGATGTGGATAAAGTCCGCGAAGCCATGGCTGGCCAGACTTTCGCCGCGCCGTCGGGCTTCACCCTGACCATGGACAAAACCAACCACCACCTGCACAAGCCGGTGATGATCGGCGAGATCAAGGCCGACGGTCAGTTCAATGTGGTCTGGCAGACCAAAGAACCGATTCGCGCCCAGCCGTGGAGCCCGTTCATTCCGGGCAACGACAAAAAGCCTGACTACGCGGTGAAGAGCAACTAAGGAAAACAGGGTAAACGGTCGGCTGAAATGTTCCGGCTGAACCTATCCCTGTAGGAGTGAGCTTGCTCGCGATTGCGATCTGCCTGTGACGATGATGTCGGCTGGTATACCGCCATCGCGAGCAAGCTCACTCCTACAGGTTCCCCGTCTGACGTTACGTCATGGCGGGTGCTCCCAGGACTCGATATGCCCAGATACTTCCACCACCTTATTCTCGCGCTGTGCCTGTGGCTGCCCTTCGCCGCCCACGCCAGCGAGGCCGGCGACTTTGTTGCGGCCGACTCCTCCGAGCGCGCCCAATTGCTGGAAAGCTGGGCCGCCAGGCCTGACCCGGCGCGCGTCGAGTTGCTGGTTGCCCTGCAGGATGGCCGCGTCGCTGCCGACAGCAGCAACCGGGCGTTCATTCAGAACGGCGACAGCTTTATCGCCGTCGACCCGGACGCCCCCGCGCTGGCCGATGCACCCAACCCCGATGCGCCCCAAGCCATCAGCCTGAACAACCGCCTTCGCGGCCTGATCAACACCGCGCTGGCCAGCCATCAGCTTTTAGCCGCCGACCCGAAAGTCCGTCTGGCTGCCGCGCAGGTCCTGCAAAAAAGCGCCCGTCCGGCGCAGTTGCCCTTGCTGGTGCAGCAAGTGGCGAGCGAACAGGACGACAGCGTTCACGCCGCCCTGACCCTGGCGCTGGCCAATCTGCAACTGGTCGACATCAGCCCCACCGTGCGGCTCGCCGCCGTGCGTCTGCTCGGTGAAACCGGTGATCCACTGGCCCGCACCCGTCTCGAAACCCTGCTCGAACCCAACGTCGAAACCGACGCTACCGTGCGCCTGGCGGCCGAAACCAGCCTGGCTCAGGTCAAACGCAAATTGATGTTCGGCGAGATCCTCGGGCAAGCCTTCGCCGGCCTGTCGCTCGGGTCGATTCTGCTGCTGGCGGCGCTGGGACTGGCGATCACCTTCGGCCTGCTCGGCGTGATCAACATGGCCCACGGCGAGATGCTGATGCTCGGCGCCTACGCCACCTACGTCGTGCAGATGATGTTCCAGCGCTACGCCCCCGGCGCCCTTGAGTTCTATCCGCTGGTGGCGCTGCCGATCGCGTTTTTCGTGACTGCGTGCATCGGCATGGCGCTGGAGCGTACGGTCATTCGCCACTTGTACGGCCGCCCACTGGAAACACTGCTGGCGACATGGGGCATCAGCCTGATGCTGATTCAGTTGATCCGCGTAGTGTTCGGCGCGCAGAACGTCGAAGTGGCCAACCCGGAATGGCTGTCGGGCGGCATTCAAGTGCTGCCCAACCTCGTGCTGCCCTGGAACCGCATCGTCATCATTGCGTTCGCGCTGTTTGTCGTCGTACTGACCTGGCTGCTGCTGAACAAAACACGCCTGGGCCTGAACGTGCGCGCCGTCACCCAGAACCGCAACATGGCCGCCTGCTGCGGCGTGCCCACCGGGCGCATCGACATGATGGCCTTCGGGCTCGGCTCCGGCATCGCCGGTCTGGGCGGCGTGGCCCTGAGCCAGATCGGCAACGTCGGCCCTGACCTGGGCCAGAGCTACATCATCGACTCCTTCCTCGTGGTCGTGCTCGGCGGCGTCGGTCAACTGGCCGGCAGCGTCACGGCGGCCTTCGGGCTGGGCATCGCCAACAAGATCCTCGAACCGCAGATCGGCGCGGTGCTGGGCAAGATCCTGATCCTGGCGCTGATCATTCTGTTCATTCAGAAACGTCCGCAAGGCCTCTTCGCACTCAAAGGACGGGTGATCGACTGATGAATCAGCCATTGATGGTCACTGCCGCGCAACGCGCCGGCACCAAAGTCACGGTCGCGGTCGGCGCGGTCATTCTTGCCCTGCTGATCGCCCTGCCGTTGTTGTCCTTGCTGCCTGAAAGCAACGGCCTGCAGGTGTCGGCCTACACGCTGACGCTGGTGGGCAAGATCCTCTGCTACGCGATCGTCGCGCTGGCTCTGGATCTGGTCTGGGGTTACGCCGGCCTGTTGTCCCTGGGCCACGGGCTGTTCTTCGCCCTCGGCGGTTACGCGATGGGCATGTACCTGATGCGCGAGGCGTCGGGTGACAGCCTGCCGGCGTTCATGACCTTTCTGTCGTGGACCGAACTGCCGTGGTACTGGGTCGGCACGCAGCATTTCCTCTGGGCCATGTGCCTGGTGGTGCTGGCGCCGGGGTTGCTGGCATTGGTGTTCGGCTTCTTCGCCTTCCGTTCGCGGATCAAGGGCGTGTACTTCTCGATCATGACCCAGGCCCTGACCTTCGCCGGCATGTTGCTGTTTTTCCGCAACGAAACCGGCTTTGGCGGCAACAACGGCTTCACCAACTTTCGCAGCATTCTGGGGTTCAGCATTACCTCCCAAGGCACCCGCGCCGTGTTGTTTCTGCTGACAGTGGCGTTGCTGGCGGGCAGCCTGTTTGTCGGCTGGCGTCTGGCGCGCAGCAAGTTCGGCCGCGTGTTGACCGCCGTGCGCGATGCGGAGAACCGCCTGATGTTCTGCGGCTACGACCCGCGCGGCTTCAAACTGTTCGTCTGGGTGTTGAGCGCGGTGTTGTGCGGCCTGGCCGGGGCGTTGTATGTGCCCCAGGTCGGCATCATCAACCCAAGCGAAATGTCGCCAACCAACTCCATTGAAGCGGCCGTCTGGGTCGCCCTGGGCGGTCGCGGCACGCTGATCGGCCCGCTGCTCGGCGCCGGTGTAGTCAATGGCATGAAGAGCTGGTTCACCGTGGCTTTCCCTGAATACTGGCTGTTCTTCCTCGGCGCGCTGTTCATCGTGGTGACGCTGTATCTGCCCAAAGGCGTGATCGGCCTGATCAAGAAAAGGGGCGAGCAATGAAAAGCACTCCGACGCCCGCATTCGATCCGGTGCTCGACCCGAACAGCGATGCCGGTACCAGCCGCGACGCCATCGGTCTCGGGCAGGTTGCCGGCAAGGGGCTGAACACCTTGCACGGCACGATCCTGACGCTGGAAGACATCAGCGTCAGCTTCGACGGGTTCAAGGCTCTTAATGATCTGAATCTGTACATCCGCGTCGGCGAGCTGCGCTGCATCATCGGCCCCAACGGTGCGGGCAAGACCACGCTGATGGACGTGATCACCGGCAAGACCCGCCCCAGTCACGGCAAGGCCTGGTTCGGCGAAACACTCGATGTGACCAAGATGAGCGAAGTGCAGATCGCCCAGGCCGGGATCGGGCGCAAGTTTCAGAAACCCACGGTGTTCGAAGCGCTGAGCGTGTTCGAAAACCTGGAGCTGGCGCAGAAGACCGACAAATCGGTATGGGCCAGCCTGCGGGCCAAGCTCAACGGCGAACAGCGCGACCGCATCGACGAGGTGCTGGACACCATTCGCCTGACCGCGTCGATGTCACGGCCCGCCGGGCTGTTGTCCCACGGCCAGAAACAGTTTCTGGAGATCGGCATGTTGTTGGTCCAGGACCCGCAATTGCTGCTGCTCGATGAGCCCGTCGCTGGCATGACCGACGCCGAAACCGAATTCACCGCCGAGCTGTTCAAGAGCCTGGCTGGCAAGCACTCGCTGATGGTGGTCGAGCATGACATGGGCTTCGTCGGCACCATCGCCGACCACGTCACCGTCCTGCACCAGGGCAGCGTGCTGGCAGAAGGATCGCTGGAAGACGTGCAGGCGGATGAGCGGGTGATTGAGGTGTATCTGGGGCGGTAAACCTCCGATCTGCTGATCGTTCCCTCGCTCCGCGTGGGAATGCATCCGGTGACGCTCCGCGTCATGAAGCAGACGCAGAGCGCCCGATGCGGCGTTCCCACGCAGAGCGTGGGAACGATCATAGGATTTCTTGAGAAACTGGCCATGCTCCAAGTCGAAAAGCTCCACCAGTACTACGGCGGCAGCCACATCCTCCGAGGCCTGTCGTTTGACGTAAAAATCGGCGAGGTCACGTGCCTGCTCGGTCGTAACGGCGTGGGCAAGACCACGCTGTTGAAAGTGCTGATGGGGCTGCTGCCCGCCAAAGAGGGCGTGGTGCAGTGGGAAGGCAAGCCGATCACCGGTTTCAAGCCCCACCAGCGCGTGCATTCCGGAATCGCCTACGTGCCCCAGGGCCGGGAGATTTTCGGCCGACTGACCGTTGAGGAAAACCTGCTGATGGGCCTGTCGCGTTTCCCGGGCTCAGAGGCCAAGGAAGTCCCGCCGTTCATTTACGAGCTGTTCCCGGTGCTGCTGCAGATGAAGCACCGGCGCGGCGGCGACTTGTCCGGCGGTCAGCAACAGCAACTGGCGATCGGGCGCGCTCTGGCCAGTCGCCCTCGCCTGCTGATTCTCGACGAGCCCACCGAAGGCATTCAGCCCTCGGTCATCAAGGAAATCGGTGCGGTGATCAAAAAGCTCGCGGCGCGTGGTGACATGGCGATTCTGCTGGTCGAGCAGTTCTATGATTTCGCCGCCGAGCTGGCGGATCAGTACATCGTCATGTCCCGGGGCGAGATCGTCCAGCAGGGCCGTGGCGAAAACATGGAGACCGAAGGCGTTCGGGGCCTGGTCACCATTTGATGCGCCGATCAGCTAAGGTACGGTCCTTCGATAACACGATAATCGACTTATGAATCTTCCTGCCCACACCGCCCTGTTCACCCCCAGCTGGCATGCCGAGCTGGAGCTGGCGTATGGGCGTTTCGGCGACAGCACGCGCCCGACCCAGCGACGCCACAAAGGTCCGTTGCGGGTGCAAAAGCATCTGTACGCCGAAGGCCCGCAGGTCTGCCAACACATCATCGTTCACCCGCCGGGCGGCATTGCCGGCGGCGACCGGCTGGACATCAGCGCCAGCGTCGGCGCCAACGCCTGGGCGCAACTGACCAGTCCCGGCGCAGCGAAGTGGTACCGCGCGGCGGGTCCGGCTTATCAACAGCTGGACATCAAAGTCGCTGCAGGCGGCACGCTGGAGTGGCTGCCGCAGGAAAGCATCGTCTTCAGCGAGGCCAAGGCTGAACTGACCACGCGAATCGACCTTGAGGGTGACGCCCGGCTGTTTTATTGGGATGTGGTTGCACTGGGCCGACCGGCCAGCGGCGAGCGTTTCGATCACGGCCACTTTCAGGCGCATCTGGATATCCGGCGTGACGGCACGCTGTTGTGGCACGAGCGCCAGCGCATCGTCGGCAATGACGGCTTGCTGGATTCGCCGATCGGCCTGGGCGGCAAGCCAGTGTTCGCGACGCTGATCGTAACCGGCGAATTAGACGCTGAGTTGATGGAGCGCTGCCGCGAGCTGGCCGAACATTCACCCGTGCGCGGCGACCTGAGCCAGTTGCCCGGCCTGATCATCGCCCGTTGCCTGGCGGACGAAGCCCTGCATGCTCGGGCCTGGCTGATTGCATTATGGAAGCTGCTGCGCCCTGCCTTGTTGGGACGGGAAGCGGTGGCGCCGCGGATCTGGAGCACTTGATGGGACGCGTTGCCCGACCCGCTCCCTCGGGGCACGCATAGACATGCTGTAGGAGTGAGCTTGGTCTGGGCCGCATCCGGACGATTGCGATCCGTCAGATAGGAATATGTCTCTGACACACCGCAATCGCGAGCAAGCTCACTCCTACAGATACATTGCAGCGCTGACTTATTCAGTTATTTAAGACGGACAAAACCCATGGACCTGACACCACGCGAAAAAGACAAGATGTTGATCTTCACCGCAGGCCTGGTGGCCGAGCGACGGCTGGCACGCGGTGTGAAGCTCAACTACCCGGAAGCGATGGCCTTCATCTCCGCCGCCCTGCTGGAAGGTGCGCGGGACGGCCAGACCGTTGCCGACCTCATGCATTACGGGACCACTCTGTTGACCCGTGAACAGGTGATGGAGGGCATCCCGGAAATGATCCCGGAAATCCAGGTCGAGGCCACCTTTCCGGACGGCACCAAGCTGGTCACCGTGCATCAACCGATTGCCTGAGCGGCGCATCGACGCTGAGATGCCCACTGAAACAGCCACACAGGAACCCGTGGAAACGAACATGACCTATTCGATTCGTGACGCATTGCTGACGGACATGCCGGCCGTGCTGGCCATCTACAACGACGCCGTGCTCAACACCACGGCGATCTGGAACGAGCAACCGGTGGACCTCGCCAACCGCGAAGCCTGGTTCGCCGCGCGCCAGGCCCAGGCGTACCCGATTCTGGTGGCGATCGACGCCGACGATCAGGTGCTGGGCTATTCGTCGTTCGGCGACTGGCGGCCATTCGAAGGCTTTCGCCACACCGTTGAGCACTCGGTTTACGTGCGTGCCGATCAACGGGGCAACGGCCTGGGTCCGCTGCTCATGAAAGCGCTGATCGAACGCGCCCGAGCCTGCGACAAGCACATGATGGTCGCGGCCATCGAAAGCGGAAACGCGGCGTCGATTCACCTGCACGCGCGCGAGGGTTTCATCACCACCGGGCAGATGCCCCAGGTCGGCACCAAGTTCGGCCGCTGGCTGGACCTGACCTTCATGCAGCTGGACCTGTCGCCCGGCGCCTCTGCTCCACCCTCGCAAGCGCCCGGCATCAAGCCTGTCGCCTGAATGTTCATTCTGAAAGGATTTCGTCCATGAATGCCGCCCACTTACGCCGCGTCACGCCAGAAAGTTTTGCCCACTACCGCCCGGGCCTGGTGGCGCTATTGCTCGACGCCGTGCAAGACGGCGCGTCGGTCGGGTTCATGGCGGATCTAGGCGCCGAGGAGGCTGCCGACTGGTGGGAAGGCGTCAAAGCCGAGGTCAAGCAGGGCAACGTGCTGCTGTGGGTGGTGGCAGAAGAAGACCAGGTGCTGGCGACGGTGCAATTGGCGCTGTGCCAGAAGGCCAACGGCCTGAACCGCGCCGAGGTGCAGAAGTTGCTGGTGCTCAGTCAGGCGCGTCGGCGCGGGCTGGCAACTCAATTGATGACAGCGGTCGAGCAAGCGGCCCAGCAGCATCAGCGCGGGCTGTTGTTTCTGGACACGCTGGCAGGTTCCGATGCTGAAGATTTCTATCGCGCGCTGGGTTACGAGCTGTCTGGCCTGCTGCCGGACTACGCCTGCAACCCCGACGGCGAATACAAGGCCACGGCCATTTACTACAAGTTACTGTCGAGGAAGAGCGCATGATTCCTGGTGAGTACCAGATCCAGCCCGGCGACATCGAGCTCAACGCCGGTCGCCGCACCATCACCCTCAGCGTCGCCAACAGCGGCGACCGGCCGATTCAGGTCGGCTCGCACTTTCATTTTTTCGAGACCAACGACGCCCTGACCTTCGACCGCGCCGCCAGCCGGGGCATGCGCCTGAACATCCCGGCCGGCACCGCCGTGCGCTTCGAGCCAGGGCAGGCGCGGGAAGTGGAGTTGGTGGACCTGGCCGGGTTGAGGCGGGTTTTCGGGTTTGCCGGAAGAGTTATGGGTGAACTGTAAAACGCGTTCACTTTCCAGCCAAGTCAAGCTGCAAGCGCCAAGCTACAAGCGCCAAGCACAGCAGTCCGCGGCGTACACAACATTCGCTTTTACTCGCAGCTTGCCGCTTGAGGCTTGCCGCTTTGATTCGAGGAACGAAGTATGAAGATCAGCCGACAAGCCTACGCCGACATGTTCGGCCCCACTGTCGGCGACCGTGTGCGTCTGGCCGACACCGAGCTGTGGATCGAGGTCGAGCAGGATTTCACCGTCTATGGCGAAGAAGTGAAGTTCGGCGGTGGCAAGGTCATTCGTGACGGCATGGGCCAGGGCCAAGGCGTGGCCGCCGAAGTCGTCGACACGCTGATCACCAACGCACTGATCGTCGATCACTGGGGCATCGTCAAAGCCGACGTCGGCCTCAAGGACGGGCGCATCGCGGCCATCGGCAAGGCCGGCAACCCGGACATCCAGCCCGGCGTGACCATCGCCATCGGCGCGGCGACCGAAGTGATTGCAGGCGAAGGCATGATCCTCACCGCCGGCGGCGTCGACACCCACATCCATTTCATCTGCCCGCAGCAGATTGAAGAAGCGCTGACGAGCGGCGTCACCACCATGATCGGCGGCGGCACCGGCCCGGCGACGGGCACCAACGCGACCACGGTCACGCCCGGCAAGTGGCACATGATGCGCATGCTGCAGGCCGCCGAAGCGTTCCCCATGAACATCGGCTTCACCGGCAAAGGCAACGTCAGCCTGCCCGAGCCGCTGATCGAGCAGGTCAAGGCCGGCGCCATCGGCCTCAAGCTGCACGAAGACTGGGGCACCACGCCAGCAGCCATCGACAACTGCCTGAGCGTCGCTGATCAGTACGACGTGCAGGTGGCGATCCACACCGACACCCTGAACGAATCCGGCTTCGTCGAAACCACCCTGGCGGCGTTCAAGAACCGCACCATTCACACCTACCACACCGAAGGCGCCGGCGGCGGTCACGCACCGGACATCATCAAGGCGTGCGGCTTCCCTAACGTGTTGCCGAGCTCGACCAACCCGACCCGGCCGTTCACCCGCAACACCATCGACGAGCACCTGGACATGCTGATGGTCTGCCATCACCTGGACCCGAGCATCGCCGAAGACGTCGCGTTCGCCGAGAGCCGCATCCGCCGCGAAACCATTGCCGCCGAGGACATTCTTCATGATCTGGGCGCATTCTCGATGCTCAGCTCCGACAGCCAGGCCATGGGCCGCGTCGGCGAAGTGATCATGCGCACCTGGCAGACCGCCGACAAAATGAAACGCCAGCGCGGGCCATTGCCCGGTGACGGTGAAGGCAACGACAACTTCCGCGCCAAGCGCTACATCGCCAAATACACCATCAACCCGGCGATCACCCACGGCATCAGCCATGAGGTGGGCTCGGTGGAAGTGGGCAAATGGGCGGACCTGGTGCTCTGGCGCCCGGCCTTCTTCGGCGTGAAACCGACGCTGATCCTCAAGGGCGGGTCGATTGCCGCGAGTCTGATGGGCGACGCCAATGCCTCGATCCCGACCCCGCAACCGGTTCACTACCGCCCGATGTTCGCCAGCTACGGCAGCTCGTTGCACGCCAGCAGCCTGACGTTCATTAGTCAGGCGGCCTTTGATGCCGGCGTTCCGGAGCAGCTGGGGCTGAAGAAACAGATCGGCGTGGTGAAGGGCTGCCGCAGCGTGACCAAAGCCGACCTCATCCACAACGACTACCTGCCGAACATCGACGTCGACCCGCAGACGTATCAGGTCAAGGCCGACGGTGTGCTGCTGTGGTGCGAACCGGCAGAGGTCTTGCCGATGGCGCAGCGGTATTTTCTGTTCTAAGCGGAGAACTCACTTTCTTGTGGGAGCGAGCTTGCTCGGGAAGGGGCCTGTGCATCCACTCACTCTTTCAGCGGCTGAAATGCCGCCTTCGTGAGCACGGTGGAGCGCGACCCCGGTCTCCTACATGGCTTGTTTTGGCTGCCTGACAGCGCTTCGACTGGACGGCAAGCCGACACCAAGAGGAAGCGCACGCAAATGCGTGATGCTTCCTGCAACAACAAGGCGGTACTATGCGCGCTCTCATTCAGCGCCCCGCCAGCAAGGTAGTTCCCCATGCGTCTTTCGGACTTCATCGTTCAGAATGTGGATCGCATCGTCGATGAGTGGGAACGGTTTGCGGCCACGCTGACGCCCGCAGCCGCGCAGATGAGTTCAGTCGAGCTGCGCGACCACGCCGAGGCGATCCTTCTCGCGGCGGCGCGTGACATGAACACCGCCCAGACCAAGGCCGAGCGCATCGCCAAGGCTCAGGGCGAAGACATCGGCAAAACCCCGACACTCGATCAGGCCGCCTCCAGTCATGGCGAGCTGCGGCATATCGTCGGGTTTGATCTGGTGCAGATGACCTCCGAATTCCGTCACCTTCGGGCCACGGTTGTGCGCTTTTGGGCAGAAAGCCAGAAAGAGCCACAGGCCAGTCACCTCACTGACATGATTCGCTTCAACGAAGCCATCGACGAAGCCCTGGCCGAGTCGACGGCCGCCTACGCCGATCGCGTGACGCGTTCCCGTGACATCTTTCTCGCCATTCTCGGCCACGACCTGCGCGCGCCCTTGCAGGCCATCGGCATGTCGTCCGAAGTGCTCATGCGCAAAACCGCGCTGACGGACGCCGATCTTGCGTATATCAAGCGCATCAAGAGCAGCAGCCTGTTGATGGGAACGATGATCAGCGATTTGCTGGAGTTCGTTCGAAGCCGTCTCGGCGTCACGTTGCCGGTCGAACGCAAGCCGATGGAGATGACCCTCGCCTGCCGTGAAGCCATCGACGCGGCCACGGCGGGGCAGCCCGATTGCAACGCAGTGTTCACCAGCACCGGTGAGACCCGGGGCGAGTGGGATCAAGCACGCATCGCGCAATTGCTGCAAAACCTGATTGGCAACGCCTTGCAGCATGGCGCGGCGACGCGTCGGGTCACCGTCACGCTCACCGGCAGCGAAAACCACGTGAGCCTCTCGGTGCACAACGACGGCGAGCCGATTGCGGAAGAAGCCATCGGCAGCATCTTCGACCCGCTGGTGCGCTCGGCCAATGAAAAGGCCGGCATCCACAACCCGTCCACCAGCCTGGGCCTGGGACTGTTCATCGTCAAAGAAGTGGTGAACGCCCATGGCGGCGGCATCACGGTTGTGTCGAACGTTGGTGACGGCACGACGTTTACCGTGGAATTGCCGAAGAAAGGCTAGCAGGCGGTTGCACGGAATGGCTATCGGCCAAACACCGCGCTGTTGCAGGGGTGCTCGATACCTGTGGGAGTGAGCTTGCTCACGAAGGCGGCAGTCCTGCCGCCGAAGATGTAACGAATGAGAAGGCCTCTTCGCGAGCAAGCTCGCTCCCACAATGCCCTCCACGCCAGCCTGTCAGTCGAGAAACCGCCCCAACCGCTGCCTGAGCATGCGGTTTTCGGCCCTCACGTGTTCAAGCTCGTCGAGCAGGTTCAGCGCCAGGGCGACGCCGTCCCACTCCAGCTGCAATTCGTAATGCAATTTGACCGCGCGTTTGGCAATCGACAGCGCCGCGCTGTCGAACAGCCATTCGTCCGGCTGCCTTCCCTGGGGTTCGAGAATGCCATGTTCGACAATCTCGATGACGAAGGCGGCCGGCAGGTCGACCACCTGACAGAACTCCTGCATGTCGATGACCAGGGTGTTGCTCATGATCAGTTACTCCATTGAGCCCTCGGATCGAACGCGGCCTGCTCGGCCAGCTTCTCCCACAGCGCTTTGGTAGCCTCATCGGTGGATTTGGGCATGACGATTTTCAGTTGCGCGTACAGATCGCCGCGCTGGCCTTGCTTGTTCAAAAGGCCATTGCCTTTGACCCGCAGCCGCTGGCCGTTCTGACTGTCCGGGCGGATGGTCAGATTGATCTTGCCGGTCAGTGTCGGAACGGCGACCTTGGTGCCCAGCGCCGCTTCCCACGGCGCGATCGGCACCGTGATGATCAGGTCGTGGCCCTCGACGTCGAACATCGGGTGCGGCGCCAGACGGATGATCAGATACAGATCGCCCTTCTCGCCACCGGCCACGCCGGGAGCACCCTGCCCTTTCAAGCGGATGCGCTCGCCATCGGTGACGCCCGCCGGGATCTTCACGTTCAGCGTCTTGGTGATGTCCGCCATGCGCTGGCCGTTGGCGCTGTGCTGCGGCACCTTGAAGCTGATTTGCTTGGACTCGGTGGAGAGTGTCTCCTCCAGAAACACCGCCAGTTCCATCTCCACATCCTGCCCTCGACGCCCCGGGCTCTGCGCCCGACCGCCTTGCTGACCACCACGATTGCCGAAGATAGAGCTGAAGAAGTCGGAAAAATCTCCGTCCTCGAAGCCGCCGCCGCCAAAACCCGGCCCTGCGCCCGCGCCGCCACGGCCCTGCCAGCCAGGCGGCGGCTGGAACCGGCCCTGACTGCCGTACTTACGGATCTCGTCGTATTCGGCGCGCTTTTCCGGATCGCTCAGCGCTTCATAGGCCTCGGAAGCCTCTTTGAATTTGTCTTCCGCGCCAGGCTCTTTGCTGACGTCGGGGTGATACTTGCGCGCGAGCTTGCGATAGGCGGTCTTGATTGTCTTTTCGTCCGCCGTCGGCTCTACGCCAAGGATCTTGTAATAGTCTTTGAAGTCCATCTGACGGTCACCCAATTCTGGAATATCCAGCCCAGTCCGCACCGCGTTTCACATGTGAACGCTGGCAGCGTTGAACGTTGCAAGGTTATCGGCACGCAGTCGCGCGAAATGAAACGCTGTCCAGACCGGCCAAAAGCATTAAGAGTTGCCTGCTAGATTGGGGCTCGGGGCCGCAGTTCAAGACATGCGCGCGAAATAGATGCCCGGCGGCTGATAAACCGACGTTTCGCGCTACGCATCCGGCGCGCACTCGCATACACTGCGCGGCCGTTTTTTGACTGGTATGCAAAGCAGATGAGCACTCCATCCCCGGCCCGTGCCCTTGGCATCGATTTCGGCACGTCCAACTCCACGGTCGGCTGGCTGCGTCCCGGAGCGGAAACGCTGATCGCGCTGGAGGACGGCAAGATCACGCTGCCTTCGGTGGTGTTTTTCAATATCGAAGAGCGCCGCCCGGTCTACGGTCGCCTCGCCCTTCACGAATACCTCGAGGGCTACGAAGGCCGCCTGATGCGCTCGCTCAAGAGCCTGCTGGGTTCCAAGCTGATCAAGCACGACACCAGCGTGCTCGGTACGGCGATGCCGTTCAAGGACCTGCTCGGGCTATTCATCGGCGAACTCAAGAAACGCGCCGAAGCCTCGGCCGGTCATTCCTTCGAGCAAGTGGTGCTGGGCCGTCCGGTGCATTTCGTCGATGACGACGCTGCCGCCGATCAAGAGGCCGAAGACACCTTGGCCGACGTGGCGCGCAAGATCGGCTTCAAGGACGTTTCCTTTCAGTTCGAGCCGATTGCGGCGGCGTTCGACTACGAGTCGACCCTGGACCGTGAAGAGCTGGTGCTGATCGTCGACATCGGCGGTGGTACGTCGGACTTCTCGCTGGTGCGTCTGTCCCCGGAGCGTCGGTTGATCGATGACCGCCACAGCGACATCCTCGCCACCGGCGGCGTGCACATCGGCGGTACCGACTTCGACAAGCAGCTGAGCCTGCAGGGCGTGATGCCGCTGTTTGGTTACGGCAGCCGGATGAAAAGCGGCGCCTACATGCCGACCAGCACGCACATGAACCTGGCGACCTGGCACACGATCAACTCGGTGTATTCGCAAAAGTCGCAACTGGCGCTGGGCAGCATGCGCTATGACATCGAAGACACCCAAGGTATCGACCGGCTGTTCAAGCTGATCGAGCAACGCGCCGGCCACTGGCTGGCGATGGAAGTGGAAGAGACCAAGATCCAGCTGACCGAAGCGGACAGCCGCCTGGTGCCGATGGACCGCGTCGAACCCGGCTTGAGTGTCGACCTGACGCGGCAGCTGTTCGAATCGTCCATCGATGCGTTGCTCGAACGCGTGCGCGGCAGCGTGACGAATCTGCTGAATCAGGCAGGCGTGGGCGTGACCGATGTCGACACCGTGTTCTTCACCGGCGGCTCCAGCGGCATCCCGGCCCTGCGCAACAGCGTCGCCGCCATGCTGCCCAAGGCCCGGCACGTCGAAGGCAACATCTTCGGCAGCATCGGCAGCGGCCTGGCGATCGAAGCGAAGAAGCGCTACGGCTGATTCGCAGCTGTCTTGCCCTCAGTGGGACCGCATGCTCTTAGTGGGACCGCATGCACTTGTAGGACTGGCTTTAGCCGGGAAAGCGTCAGGCGTCACGCCGCGAAATTGAGGGTGTTGGTACACGCCTCTTCCCGGCTGAAGCCGGTCCTACTGACCGCGTGCAAACGTAGGACTGGCTTTAGCCGGGAAGGCGTCGGGTGTAACGCCGCAAATCTTATGGCGCACCCACTGGCCTCTTCCCGGCTGAAGCCGGTCCCACTAGGACATCGCGTGCACATGTAGGACTGGCTTTAGCCGGGAAGGCGTCGGGTGTCACGCCGCAAATCTTAAGGTGCACCCACTGGCCTCTTCCTGGCTGACGCCGGTCCCACTGACCGCGTGCAGCCGTGAAAAGGGGGCACATCTGTTGAGCACCAGTCGCTATACCAACTCCGCCCGGCGCAGTTCGCTTTTCAGGTACGCGTAATAAATCGGCCCTGCGACCACGCCCGGCAGACCGAAGGCGGCTTCGAAGATCAGCATCGCCAGCAGCAATTCCCACGACTTGGCGCTGATCTGCCCGCCGACGATCCGTGCGTTGAGGAAATACTCGACCTTGTGGATCACGATCAGGTACCCCAACGCCGCCATCGCCACCCAGATCGACAACGACATGCCGACGATAAAGATCAGCGTGTTGGACATCAGGTTGCCCACCACCGGAAGCAGGCCCAGCAGAAAGGTCAGCACGATCAGGGTTTTGGTCAGCGGCAGGTGCACGCCACAAAGAGGCAGGATCACCGCCAGGAAGATCGAGGTGAACGCCGTGTTCAGCAGCGAGATCTTGATCTGCGCGAAGACGATATTGCGGAAGGCTTGGGTCAGCAGGTGCAGACGCTCGAACAGCGCCGCCGCCAATGGCTTGCGCTTGGTGACATCGGGAATGCGCTGCAAGGCAATGATCGCGCCCAGCACCATGCCGATCAGCAGCGTCACGAACATGTGCGCCGCGCCCTTGCCGAGCAGTTGCAGCTCGCCGAGGTGCTTGGTCAGCCAGGCGCTGAGCGACACCTGAAACTCGGTGGCGCTGGCCGGCAGGTAGTTGTCGATGAAGGGCGGCAGCTGGCCGCGGGCGCGGTCCACCAGAATCATGAATTTATCCAGCGACGCGCCGGGGTTTTCCGCTTCGTGCAGCAAAAAGCTGATCGCGCCGGCAAACAGCAACGCCAGTACGGTCACCACCAGAGTCCCCAGCAACGCCACCGCCAGCCATCGCGCGCGCTCGCCGGCAATCAGCCGTTGCAGCTGCGGCGTGAGCATGTCGACCAGCTCATACACCAGCAAACCCGCCAGCAGACTGGGCAGAAGGTTGAGCGGCAGGACCAGCAGCAACCCGCCGAACACGAGAATGCAACTGGCCAGATAGACTTGACGGGGCGTAAACGTTGGCATACAGCCTCAAAACGAGCGGCGTGAAGGATGGGCAGTCTGCCAGCGTTCTGAGTGGAGAACCAGCGACGCGAAAGCCCTTGAGGGCTCAAGCGCAAGGAGGCTGCGATTGCAGGCCAGATCATCGGCCGCAATCGCAGAAAGTACAGGGGCTGGCGCCGCTTTTCAGCGCCTGGAATCGGCTCGGAAACTATTTCTTTTTAAGACAATCGCTCATGAATGCCTTGCGCGCATCGCCCTTGAGCGCCTGGGTACTGGCCGTGGCGTTGCAGGTTTTCATCTTCTCCTGCTGAGTGGCGGCAGGCGCAGGCGCGGCCTTCAGGCAGGTGCTCATGAACGCCTTGCGCTCGTCGCCCTTCAGGGATTTGGCCGAGGCATCGGCGTTGCAGGTGGTCATCTTGTTTTGTTGCGCGGTGGCGGCAAAACCCTGGGCGCTCAGCAGCAGGCCCAACACCAGCAGAGGAATACGCAGCATCGTCATCGGTTTTCTCCGGAAGCGCCAGGCACCTGCATGGCTTTCAAAGCAGTGTAGTCAAAGAATGTTGCTGCATATTTCTGCAAATGCACAGCGTGCGCTGGACGTGCGGACTGACAGGCCGATAATGGCGCCTCATTCAACAGCCGGTTCGCTCATGCAATACCTTTATCCACTGCTGACCGTCATGATCTGGGCGGGCAACAACGTCATCACCAAGGCCGCCGCAGGGCGTATTTTCCCGGCTGAAATCGGCTTCTATCGGTGGTTGCTGGCGGGGGTGTTGTTCACGCCGTTTCTGCTCGGCCCCGTGCTGCGCAACCGGGTGCAGATCAAACCCATCATTGGCAAAGTGGTGGTGCTGGGCGTCCTGGGCATGGCGATTTATCAGAGCCTGGCGTACTACGCGGCGAATATCACGACGGCCACCAACATGGGCATCATTCTGTCGCTGGTGCCGGTGATGACGCTGGGCATGTCGATCGCCAGCCTCGGCACGCGGCTGACTGCAGGCGCACTGGTCGGTGCAATTGTGTCGTTTGCCGGCGTCTTATGGGTGGTGTCACAGGGGAGTTGGAGCTTGCTGGTTGCCCATGGCATCAACGTCGGCGATGTGATGATGCTTGTCGCAACGCTGGCCTACGCGACCTACAGCACGCTGCTGAAGAAATGGCAGTTGCGCATGCCGCCATTGCAGCTGCTCTACCTGCAGATTCTGGTGGCGATCATTGCGCTGTTTCCACTGTTCGTGATTTCACCGAAGACTGGCCTGAACGCGAGCAACATTCCGTTGGTGCTCTATGCGTGCATCCCGACCTCGATGCTCGCGCCGCTGCTGTGGATGAAAGCGATTTCCATCCTCGGACCCAGCCGTACCACGTTGTTTTTCAACCTGGTGCCGATCCTGACGGCGCTGGTTGCCGCGCTCGCGCTGGGCGAGCAGCTGGCGTCGTATCACTTTATCGGCGGTGCCCTGACGCTGGGCGGGGTGATCCTGGCAGAACGCTGGACCACACCGCTGCGCAAGGCCGCGATCCGTTAAACCTGTCTGTCGGATGAGCCCGGCAATCAGGCTTTGTCGTGATCCTCCGCAGCGTGAATCGACACATCGGTAATGCCCAGCACATGGGGCAGACCGATGGTGTCTTCGCCGGTATCGAAGGGGTCATCTTCAACGGCCACGTTGTGCTTGAGCGCCAGCTCGTGCACAACCTCGATGATCGGCACGTCGAGGTTTTCAATCAGATCGACATGGTGCTCACCGGCCAGCGTGTACTCGATTTCATAAAGCTCTTTATCGCTCATCGCATCTCTTCCTACGCGACCTCACGGGTCGACTGATCACGAACTACGGCCAAATAAGTCAAAGACCGGCGGCTTTGAGACGCGCGGCGTGTTTCAGGAACCACTCAAGGGATTGGCTCCCTTGCCCACCAGACCGAAGTGCTGGTTGACGATGTCGAAATGGTCGAGCGGGTAGTCATCGCTGATTTAAACCAGGTGAGAACTGCATCTCCCGACCATGCCATCAGATTGACCTCGCTGTTTCGCGAACGTGCGAGCAATTTTCGGCAGGTGAGATTTGACGACAATCAGCCCAGGATGGCCCGGAATTGCCCCTAGGCGCGACAGGTGCGGGTAATGCCCCATCGCCATCAATTTGATCGAACTCTTTTGCCTCTCCAACGCTCCTAACAGCAACGGGCCAACAATGGCCTTTTTCGCGGAGCGATTCGAATGTTCAAGCAATCCCTGGCAGTAGTGATTTCCATGGCCGCATTGGCTGGTTGCGCATCGACCACCCTGCCCAACCCGGTTGATTACGCGACCTATCGCAATGAGCCGCTGGTCAAGCAAGTCGAAGAAGGCATGACCAAGGAACAGGTTCTGACCATCGGCGGCACGCCATCGACAACTGTTCAACGTCGCGCCCACCCCGGCACTTGTAACAACTACGTGCTGAATCGCGAAGGCCATCAGCAGGCTTACTACGTCACCTTCGACAACAATGGCCGCGTCAACAGCAAGGGCTTCATGACGTGCGAACAGCGTGACGCCAACGAACGCGCCATGTGATCTAACGCCGTTGGTTTGAATGGATGAGTCCACCCGTAATCACTGTGCCGGTGCATCGCAAGGATGCCCGGCACTGCCGTGATCGCGGGGGATTCGTCCTTAAGCACGCTCGCCCCGCTTTGCCCCACGCTGAAAAACCCCCGCGTCAAAAAGTCCCTCAACAAAAATCAAACTTTTGCCAGTGCCCACCACTCACACCTTAAGACCCCGATCCTGCCGGGCGCCTGCTTCAGGCATGGCGCAACAGAGCGCGACGGAAAAAAACCGGAACAGCCCTGGAGAAATCTGATGATCAATCTGCACCCAATGACCGACGTCGCCACCCTGCGAGAGCGCGCGCGCAAAAACGTCGAAGACGGCGCCGTCACTGAAGGCTACAACGGTGATCGTGATGAGGTCCTGCGTTTGCTGAACTCGTCGCTGGCCACCGAACTGGTCTGCACCCTGCGTTACAAGCGCCATTACTTCATGGCCAAGGGGATTAAATCCCACGCAGCAGCCGATGAGTTTCTGGAACACGCCAATCAAGAACTCGAACACGCTGACAAGCTGGCCGAGCGCATCGTGCAGCTGGGCGGCGAGCCGGAATTCAATCCGGACCTGCTGAGCAAGAATTCCCACGCGCAATATGTGGCTGGCAACACGCTGAAAGAGATGATTACTGAAGACCTGGTGGCCGAGCGCATCGCGATCGACAGCTACCGCGAAATCATTCAGTACATCGGCGACCAAGACCCAACCACCCGCCGCATCTTTGAAGAGATCCTGGCGCAGGAAGAAGAGCACGCTGACGACATGGCCGACCTGCTCGACGGCCTCTGATACGCACCACGCAATGCAAAAAGCCAGGGCACATGCCCTGGCTTTTTTGTGGATAACTTTCAGGCGGGATGTTTAGGGTATACCGAGCTATTCGCGAGCAAGCTCGCTCCCACAAGGGCCAGATCAACCAGACGCTGAATCAGGCGCCGAACCCGGTTATGTGTGAGAGAGCTTGCTCGCGAAAAGGCCCGCACATCCGACGCATGTCAGGCGGCCGTGATGCCGCCTTCGCGAGCAAGCTCACTCCTACAGGACCGGGTACAACGCAAGCCCGCTCCGAAGCCGGGCATATTGTGGAAGTGAAGACGGCACAGATCCGGTGCCGAACTCACTTCACCGTTTTCGGCGCCTTGCCCGAGCGCATTTGTTCCAGCAACGCGGTGCACTGGTTAGGCGCGTCCCCGCTGCTCGGCGCTACGAGTGCCAGCAATCCCGCCGCCGGCCCCACTGCCGCGCCCAGCAGCACCATTCCCGCGCCACGCAGCAACAGCGGACCCGACTCCACACCCGCATTGGGCTTGCTGAACGGCCCCCGCACGTACAGCGGCGAACGCAGGGAGAAGACCCGGAAGCCTTTCGATTCCGGCGTGATCTTCATGTCCAGTTGTTCGGTCTTTAGGTTCGCCGTGCCGTCGACGTAAATGATCGCGTTCTCGGTATCGAACACGAACACCTTGGTGCTCGCCAGGCCGTCCTTGAAGCCCACATCGGTGGCCGCGCAGTTGATCTTCACGTCCTTGTCGCCAAACAGCTTGCCGACCACGTAGTTACCCACGTTCAGCCCGGCAATCTCCATCAGGCCACGGCTGACAGCGCCGTCGTTGACCAGCATCTTCAGCTCGCCGTTGGAGGTGCCCAGCAAGGCAGCAACCGAGTTGCCCCGACCACTGAGATCGGCATCACCGTTGAGCTCACCAAAGCTGGTTTTCATCGGTTCGAAGGTCGGGAACAGCTGCTTGAGCTTGAAACCTCGAGCCGACAACCTGGCGCGGCCTTCCAGCGGCTGGGTGTGACCGTTGAGCTTGATATCGGCGTCGAGCTTGCCTCCGGCGACACCGAAGCGCAGCGGCTGCAGGCTCAGTACGCCATCGTTGAGCACTACATGGGTGTAAAGATCAGTGAACGGCAGGTCGGCGCTCTGCACGATGCGCTTGCCGGTGAACTCAACGTCGGCGTCCATGGCAGCCCAGCGGTCGGTCTTGAATTCCTCGACCGGCAGCACTTTGCCTGTCGGCTGTTTGCTCTCGCCGCCGCGGGTCTTCTGCTCGGCGTTGGAATCGGCGCCGATCAGCGGCTTGAGGTCAGTCATCAGCAACTGATTGGACACCAGCGCGCCGGTCAGCTTGGGACGCGTTTCGCTCGCCACGAAGCCGAGATCACCATGGATATCGCTGTCACCGATCTTGCCGTTGAAACCCTTGTACTGAAACGACGCACCGGCCGGGTCATGCAGTTTGGCGACTAGGCGGCCATCGGTGGAGTACGGTGGGGAATCCGGCAGGGTCACGCCGGTCAGCGGATACAGGTTGCTGAGGCTGTCGCCGGACAGTTTCAGGCGCAGGTCCAGTTCACCGAGGTTCTGCGGATCGGTCACGGTGCCCGCGATGGCGACACGCAAAGCGCCCGCACTGACGTCGGCCTGTACCGGGAATGGCAGCGCGGCGTCTTTCAGCGCCAACAGCCCACCCACTTTGCCGCTGCCGTTGAGTTTCTGGCCGTGGTACTGGCCTTTGGCGGTAAAGCCAAAAGCGTAATCTTGAGCCGAAGCGCCCTTGTCCTGGACCTTCTTCGCCTCGCTGCTGCCGACGATGTCGCTGTAGGGAATCGGCTTGCCCAGCGGGTCGATGACCACGTCAACGGCCGTGTTGATCTTCTGGTCGTTGTAGCTCACGAAGCCTTTATCGAAGCCGATCGAGCCGATGTCCACCACCCAGCTCGACGGCTTGGCGTTCGGGTCGCTCTTAGGCAGATCGAACACCCAGTTGGCGCGGCCATCGGCCAGGCGCTCGATCTTGGCGTTGGGCTCGGTCAGGTTGATACGTGGAATGACCACGCGCTGGGCCAGCAGCGGCAAGGGAGACAAGCGCAGATCGACGCGCTTGAGCGTGACCATCTGCGGCGTCTTCGACCATTCCGGGTTGCCCAATGCGATGTCTTCCGCCGACATATGCGGCCACGGCACCCAGGCGCGCCAGCCGCCTTCGTCGGGCTCACGGTGCCAGTTCACGGCCAGATTGCCGTTGATGGCAAAGGGGCGATGCAGTTCTGCAGACACCTTCTCGTTAATGGTCGGCTTGAGCCGGTTCCAGTCGAACGTGGCGATCACAATGATCAGAATCACCAGCAACAGCAGCAGGATTGCGGCTGTCCAGGCGAAAATTTTACGGCCTCGCGTCATTGCGTCATCTCCCCAAAACCGACGCGCCGTCCAGGGCGCGTCTCGTACGTCGTAACGGTTCGACTGAGAAAAGCCGCGTGGGTTTGATGAAATCTGTATTCAGGGTCAGAAAAGTTCCGCCCCCCGCCCATACCGTACGTCCAGACGATCGCCACTGTTGATCCGAAACGCGCTGAGAAGCCCGCCCGGCAAGGGGTCCGCAGCCGCATCATTTCTGTCGATGGTCACCATCAGCCCGCTGAACTTCTTTATCCACAGGTCAGCGGTAAAATCGCCAGCACGTTCACACAACCCTTTACACCCGAGCATCCTTCCATGAAACGCCAATTGATTGCCCTGACCCTTTCCCTACTTGCCTCGAGCGCGTTTGCGATGCCTGCCAGCGAACAAGCGATCCTTGGCGAAGCGAAGGCGACGCAGCATTCCGGTTTGCCGACCGTTGCGCAGGACGGCCCGGATCGATTGATCAATCAATACCAGCGCGTTGCCGACAACGGCCCTGATCGGCTGATTCAGCAGTATCAGCGGGTTTCCTGATTCTTACCCGTTGCATCGAAAAGCTTCCCGGCTAAAGCCGGTCCTACGGAAACAACGCGGCGCTGGATTAGTGGGACCGGCTTTAGCCGGGAAGAGGCCGGTTTGAGCACCCTCAATCCACCAGCATAAGCGCGAGAACCGCCCGGCCTTGATCGCCGGGCTTTTTATTGCCCGACGTGAAACCGGGTTCGACGCCACGCAAACGCATTTGCTAGAGTTGCGGCCCATGCCTTCATCAGATACACGCCCCATGCTGCCCCGCGCCGAACAGAAACAGCAGACCCGCCATGCCCTGCTCGATGCAGCCCGGGGCCTGATGGAGAGCGGACGTGGTTTTGGCAGCCTGAGCCTGCGCGAAGTGGCGAAAACCGCCGGCATCGTGCCCACCGGTTTCTACCGGCATTTCGATGACATGGACCACCTCGGCCTGGCGCTGGTCAGCGAAGTCGGCCAGACCTTCCGTGAAACCATCCGCCGCGTGCGCCACAACCACAACATCCACAGCGGCATCATCGACGCCTCTATCCGCATCTTTCTGGATGTCGTGGCCGCCAACCGCTCGCAGTTTCTGTTTCTGGCGCGCGAGCAATACGGCGGCTCGTTGAAAGTGCGTCAGGCGCTTGGTGCACTGCGCGAAGGCATCATCGCGGACCTCGCGACCGACCTGGCGTCGATGCCCAAATTCCAGCACCTGAACACCGATGACCTCTCGGTCATGGCCGACCTTGTGGTCAAGAGCGTGTTCGCCATGCTCCCAGAGCTGATCGACCCGCCGCCCCCGGCCTTGGCCGCACACCTGACCCCGCGCGCGAAAATCACCCAGCAACTGCGCTTCATCTTTATCGGCGCCAAGCGCTGGCAGGGACTGGGCAGCACCGAGTGACCCGCGAGCGTTCACTGCTGTGCATTACGCCATCACCCCCCAACCACACTGCACCACCGAAATGCATCGCTGCGATTGATGCACCGGTAAGACGCATCCGATAGCTCTGCCCATTCATCGCTGCACCGTATTCAGGCAATTGCTGCGCTTCACGCCTGTTGGCAAGGCACTTGCTCTAGCCCTTGCATCGCACATTGCTGGAAGCTTTCTGATGCTCGTCATTCATCAAAGAACCGAACCTCAGGCTGAATGGGCCGCAGAGCTGCATTTGATTTTCGAGGCCCGGAGCAAAAGCCGGCTGCGCTGTTTCAGTGCCGAAGGTGAAGACGTCGGGCTTTTCCTTGAACGGGGTCAGCCGCCGTTGCGTGACGGAGATTTCCTCAAGGCTGAAGACGGCCGGATCGTGCGTGTCTGCGCTCGCCCTGAACAACTGATGCACGTGACCTGCAGCAACGCGTTCGAACTGACCCGCGCGGCGTATCACTTGGGCAACCGCCATGTGGCGCTGCAAGTGGGCGACGGCTGGCTGCGTCTGCTCGACGACTACGTGCTCAAGGCCATGCTCGATCAACTGGGCGCCACCACCGAATCCATCGAAGCGCCCTTCCAGCCCGAGCACGGCGCCTACGGTGGCGGCCATCACCACTCCCGCGCCGGTGAAGAAGACTTCAATTACGCGCCGCGCATTCATCAATTCGGCGTGCGCACGTGAACGCTGCCTGGGCGCTGCTGCGTCTGGCGAGCCCGCAATTGCCGATCGGCGGTTACAGCTATTCCCAAGGACTGGAAATGGCGGTCGAGCAATCCACTGTTCACGACTCGGCCAGCGCCGCCCGCTGGATTGGCGACCAATTGCTGCTCAACCTTGCGCGATTCGAAGCGCCGCTTTTACTAGCGCACTGCACGGCGGCTGCCGAAGACGACTGGGCGACGTTGCTGCAATTGAGCGAAGCACACCGCGCCAGCCGCGAAACCCGCGAGCTGCATCTGGAAAGTCGGCAGATGGGTTACTCGCTGCAGCAATTGCTCAACGGCCTGCCGGAAATGGATCAGCCCGCACGGGATTTTCTGCAGCGCATGGGCGAGCCGCATCTGGCGCTGGGCTGGGCACTGGCTGCGCGCGCCTGGCAGATCAGTCCTCAGGACGCGCTCGCCGCCTGGCTCTGGAGCTGGCTGGAAAACCAGCTGGCGGTGCTGATGAAAACCCTGCCACTGGGGCAGCAAGCCGCCCAGCGCCTGACCAGCGAGTTGCTGCCGCTGCTGCAGAACGCCCAGCAACACGCGACCGAGCTGAATCCTGAACACATCGGCAGCGCGCCATTCGGTCTGGCGCTGGCGAGCATGAACCATGAGCGGCAGTACAGCCGCCTGTTCCGATCATGAGGTGGCCGCCATCGGCGCAGCGCCTCGAACCGCACAACCTGCTTAACGGAGAGAACGAATGAACAGCCAACCTTTGCGCGTCGGCATCGGCGGTCCGGTCGGTTCCGGCAAGACCGCCCTGACGCTCGCGCTGTGCCTGGCCCTGCGAGATCGCTACAACCTGGCGGTGGTCACCAACGACATCTACACCCGTGAAGACGCTGATTTTCTGGTGCGCAACGAAGCACTTGCGCCTGAGCGCATCATCGGCGTGGAAACCGGCGGCTGCCCGCACACGGCGATCCGCGAAGACGCGTCGATCAATCTGGAAGCCGTCGACCAGCTCAATCGGCGCTTCGAGGGTCTGGACCTGATCATCGTCGAATCCGGTGGCGACAACCTGTCCGCGACGTTCAGTCCGGAGCTGTCGGACCTCACCATTTACGTGATCGACGTGTCGGCAGGCGACAAGCTGCCGCGCAAGGGTGGCCCCGGCATCTGCAAATCCGATCTGCTGGTGATCAACAAGATCGACCTCGCGCCACTGGTGGGTGCCTCGCTGGAGATGATGGACCGCGACACGAAGAAGATGCGCGGCGACAAGCCGTTCGTGTTCAGCAACCAGAAAACCGGTCACGGGCTGGAGCAGATCGTCGCGTTCATCGAGCGCCAGGGCCTGCTGACTGCGGCCTGATTCGTACATCTTAAGGACTCAAGGAATTCATTCATGAACGGCAAAAAAGTATTCGGCGCGTTGGCGCTGCTCCTCGTTCCGGCGCTGGCCTTCGCCCACCCCGGCCACGACGAAAGCGGTCTTGTGGCAGGCATCAGCCATCCATTGGGCGGCATCGATCACCTGCTGGCGATGATTGCTGTCGGGCTTTGGGCTGCACAGCAAAAAGGCGCCGCGCGCTGGGCGTTGCCGTGCACGTTTGTCGGCACCATGCTGCTCGGCGGCTTGCTCGGGTTTGAAGGGCTGGCGCTGCCTGCACTGGAAAGCGGGATTGCGGCCTCGGTGTTTGCGTTGGGCCTGGCGGTGGCGCTGGCGGTGCGTCCGCCACTGATCGTGGCCGTGGCGGCGACGGCGCTGTTTGCGCTGTTCCACGGCGTGGCCCATGGTCTGGAACTGCCGGAGATGTCGAGCCCTTGGGGCTACGCCCTCGGTTTCGTCGGCGCGACCGCTGCGCTGCACGCGGCGGGCTATGCCGTGGTGCGCTTCCTGCCAACGGCGGCGGCCCCGGTCGTGCGGATCGCTGGCGCCTTGTCGGCGGCGACCGGCGTCTGGTTGTTCGCAGGCTGAATGACGCTCCGATAAATCCAGACCGCAGATATATGTCTACCGACAGGTCAATTGTGGGAGCGAGCTTGCTCGCGAAGAGGTCCGAACATCCGCTCAATCTTCAGCGGTTGAAATACCGTCTTCGCGAGCAAGCTCACTCCTACAGGGATCGCGTTTTGCGTTGAACGGCAGGCATTTCCGATAGGGCTTGGCGGGGATCAATTGATCCCCGCTGCCCCGCTCGCCTCACCTCCTGCTACCATGTCGCGCAATTTGCCACTGCCGTGACGCCATCCAATGCCTGACGCTTCCCTCCCCACCGCCAAGTCTGAACTGTCCGCCCTGTTCACTGAGCTGCAGCAGCATTTCATGGGCGTGGTCGTGCCGTTGTGGCAAGGCCCGGGGTGGAATGCCGAGATGGCGTTGCCGTTCGAGGCGGTCGACGCCCAACATCGGCCTCTGCCGCCGCAGCGCTATCGGGCCATGGCCTGTGCGCGTCAGCTGTTCCTGTTTTCAAGCCTGATCGATCACCCCGACGTCCCCGACGCCGCCACCCGAGCGGCCGCGCTGTTTCGTTCGTTGCAGCAGCACTTTCACGATGCCGAGCACGGCGGCTGGTTCTACAGCATTGATCCACAGGGCGCGCCGCTGGATCGCCGCAAGGACCTCTATACCCACGCCTTCATCGTCTTCGCCTGCGCCCATTACTGGGGCAAAGTCCGTGAGCCGCTGGTGGAGTCGGTGCTCAATGCCGCCCTGAACGTGGTCGCCGAGCGCTTTGCCGACGGCGATGGCTTGTATGAATCCGTGCTGGCCGAAGACTGGTCTTCGCTGAACGCCGGCCCGCTGCAGAACCCGCTGATGCACCTCGCCGAAGCCTTTCTCGGCACACTGGCCGTGCGCGATGACGCTGACACGCGGGCGGCGCTGGATGGGTTGGTGGAAGCCATGCAACGACGCTTTGTCGATGTCGAGCACGGAGTGATGCTGGAGAAGCCGCTGGACGCTGTGGATAACTGGTCCGAGCCGGGTCACCAGTTCGAATGGTTCTACTTGCTGGCGTCTTCCACGCGGCTGCGGGGCACGCCGCTGTATCGCTCGCTGGAGACCGCGTTCGCCCATGCCGAGGCACAGGGCGTCGATCAAACGACGGGCGCGGTCGCGGCGATGCTGGAAGTGGACGGTTCGGTGAAAGACGGCACGCAGCGTATCTGGGCCCAGGCTGAATACCTGCGCGCGTTGACGTTACGGCCTGATAGCGAGCACCTGCTGGCGCGTCAGTTGAACGCGCTGCAAGCGCAGTTCCTGCACCCCACCGGCTGGAACGAGTGCCTCGACAGCCAGGGGCAGATCAGCCGCAGCGACATGCCGTCGACGACGCCGTATCACCTGGCGACCTGCTACATCGGGCTGGCCGAGTATTTCAGCGGCTGAGCTGACTCCCTGATGGTCATCCCATCAGAGATTGGCGACGCCCCCTGTGGGAGCGAGCTTGCTCGCGAATGGGCAGGTACGTCCGCTAAAGATTCAGCGATTGAAATGCCGTCTTCGTGAGCAAGCTCACTCTCACATGGACGGCGCTGCTTTCTAAAACGCGCCGCGTGCCGGGCGGCGCTAATCAGCTAAAACCCTACTTACTTCTCCCCACGACTGCGATCAATCGCAAAGCCGGCCCAGGTCTGGCTCACAGGCATCAGCTCCAGGCTGTTGACGTTGACGTGGGCCGGGGTGTTCATGATCCAGAAGATAGTGTCGGCGATGTCTTGGGGCTGGATAGGCTCTGCACCCGCATAGGTCGCGTCGTACTTGGCCTGATCGCCGCCGAAACGTACCAGCGAGAACTCGCTTTCACACAAACCCGGCTCAAGGTTAGTCACGCGTACGCCGGTGCCGACCAAGTCGTTGCGCAGGTTCAGCGAGAACTGACCGACAAACGCTTTGGTGCCGCCGTACACGTTACCGCCCGGGTACGGATAATTCCCCGCCACCGAACCAAGGTTGACGATGCTGGCGCCGCGGCCGTAGGCGATCAGACGCGAAAGCAGCGTGCGCGTCGTGTAAACCAGCCCTTTGATGTTGGTGTCGATCATGGTGTCCCAGTCATCCAGATCGCACTTGGGTGCAGGATCGATACCCAGCGCCAGGCCAGCGTTATTGATCAGGCCACGAATCTTCGCGAATTCAGCCGGCAGGCTTTCCACAGCGCGCTCCACGCCTGCGCGATCTCGCACGTCCAGCGTCAGCGTGTGCACCTTGGTCTGTTTCGACAATTCAGCGCTCAGCGCCTGCAAGCGGTCTTCACGGCGACCGGTCAGCACCAGCGACCAGCCCGCCTCGGCAAAACGACGGGCGCAGGCTTCGCCGAACCCGGAAGTGGCCCCGGTAATGAATACGGTAGAGGTCATTTCTTTCTCCTGACTAAAGATGCGGGCTTATCAAGCCAAGCGGGAATGTCACGCAAGCTGCGTTGCGTGTAAGAAGGTTCTGGAGAATGCCCGCGCAGACAGGCCGGGATCAAGCACCATCAGCAACATCGTCATACAACCGCTTTGCTGTATAAAAAACAACCAATTACTCCAAGGCCTTATGCCATCTGGCCTGCAGACACTTTTGCCCACCTTATCCACAGTCAGACAACCATTTTCTGGGGGCAACTCGAAACGCCGGAAGCCCCGGCATACGGGGCGTGTGGGTAACTCGAACGATGTTTTTACTTGACCGGCCATGGGCCATCTGCCGTCCAATTCCCCCGGGACTTGGGTGCGCGGACAGGAATGACGCGTCGAGGCCAGAGATTGCGCTATCTGCGGCGGTCTTTCCAACGGTTGCGCACAGACTTATCCACAGGCGGGCGCCGCCTAAAGACTGTATAAAAAACCAGCCAGAACAACGTTGACAAACCCCCGCAAAATACCGGCCGAAACGACTGGTCAAAAATTGATCAGAAGGCTGTAAGCCACGTAAACAAAGGCCTGCAGCCAGCTGCTGACAACTTATTCACAGTCACCTCCACAGTAAAACTGAACAAGTCAAAAGCGTGACAAAACAGCGATTTGCAGCGGCTATATGTCGCGTTTTCGCAACTGCCCAAAATTGTTTTCCACAATTCCACTTCCCCACAAAAAAGCCCCGGGAGTTATCCACCCGGGGCTTGTTTTAACAGCAGGATCAGGAATCAATGACCGCCGAGATAGGCGTTCCTGACCTCCTCATTGGTGAGCAATTCCTTACCCGTGCCGGTCAGACGAATCTCGCCGTTGACCATCACGTAAGCGCGGTCCGACAGCTTCAGCGCATGGTTGGCGTTCTGCTCGACCAGGAAGATGGTCATGCCGGTCTGCGCCAGCTCACGCAGCGTCGCGAAGATCTGCTTAACGATGATCGGCGCCAGCCCCAGGCTCGGCTCGTCCAGCAACAGCAACTTGGGACGGCTCATCAGCGCGCGGGCGATGGCGAGCATTTGCTGCTCGCCGCCGGACATGGTCATCGCCCGCTGGTTACGACGCTCCTTGAGCCGCGGAAACATCTCGAACATGCGCTGCATGTCTTCGCTGGCGTGTTTGTCGCCGATGGGGATGGTGCCCATCATCAGGTTCTCTTCCACCGACATGTCCGGGAACACGCGGCGGCCTTCCGGCGATTGCGCGATGCCGTTGGACGCAATGTAGTGGGACGACTTGTGGGTGATGTCGGTGCCCTGATAGATGATCTGGCCGCTGGCCGCCCGTGGCTGGCCGAAGATCGACATCAGCAGCGTGGATTTGCCCGCGCCGTTGGAGCCGATCAGGCTGACCGTCTCGCCCTCGTCAATGTGCATCGAGACTTTCTTCAGGGCCTGGATCGGCCCGTAATACACGTCGATCTCTTTCAGTTCGAGGATCGGCTTACTCATACCAACTCCTCTTCATCAGCGCCCAGATACGCTGCGATCACTTTCGGATCGTTGCGGATCTGTTCCGGTTTGCCCCTGGCGATCACGTTGCCGTGGTCGAGCACGACGATGTCGTCGGAAATCCCCATGACCATGCCCATGTCGTGCTCGATCAGCACGATGGTCATGTCGTGATCGTCGCGCAAGTGGCGAATCATGCCGCTCAACGCCTCGGTTTCCTGAGGGTTCAGGCCTGCTGCCGGTTCGTCCAGGCAGATGACCTGCGGACGCGTGCACATGGCGCGGGCGATCTCCAGACGGCGTTGCTGGCCGTAGGAAAGCTCACCGGCCAGACGGTTGGCGCAGTCCACCAGATCCACCACTTCGAGCCAGTAAAACGCAGTGTTCATGGCGTCGTCTTCGGCCTTGCGATAGGCCTTGGTGTTGAGGATGCCGGCGAGCATGTTGCGGTTGACCCACATGTGCTGTGCGACCAGCAGGTTCTCGACGACGGACATTTCCTTGAACAGACGAATGTTCTGGAAAGTACGCGCCAGCCCTGCACGGTTTACCAGGTGCGTGCCGCCGAACATCTTGTAGTACAGCCGGCTGCCGAAGCGCTTCGGCGAAGCGAAGTCGGCGGCGCGAAACTGCTCGCCGAGCAACTGAATGACGTTGGTTTTCTTGCCCCGCGCATTGAGCTCGATGCGCCCGCCGGTGGCTTTGTAAAAGCCGGTCAGGCAGTTGAATACCGTGGTCTTGCCGGCGCCGTTCGGGCCGATGAGGGCGAAGATCGAGTTGCGCCGCACTTGCAGGCTGACGTCGCTGAGGGCCTTGATGCCGCCGAAGTGCATCATCAGGTTTTCGACGGACAGAACGATTTCGTCGCTCATCACGCGCCCTCCACTTTGGCCAGCACGCCTTTGCGTGGCTGCACGCCGGTACGGCTGATGCGAATCAGGCCACGGGGACGCCAGATCATCATCAGCACCATGAGGATGCCGAACAACAAGACGCGGTATTCCGCGAAGCTGCGCAGCAGTTCCGGTGCGACGGTCAGCACGAACGCCGCAATGACCACGCCGACGGTCGAGCCCATGCCTCCCAGCACGACGATAGCGAGGATCAGCGCCGACTCGAAGAAGGTGAACGAGGTCGGGTTGACGAAGCCTTGATAACTGGCGAAGAACACCCCCGCCAGACCGGCCGTCGACGCGCCGATGGTGAAGGCCGACAGCTTGACCAGCACGTGATTCAGGCCCATCGAGCGGCAGGCGATCTCGTCTTCACGCAGCGCTTCCCACGCGCGGCCTACCGGCATGCGGGTCAGGCGGTGTTTGACGTACAGCACCGCCAGCACCACCAGAAACAGCACGGTGTAGATGAAGATGAATTTCAGGTCGGGGTTGTATTCGAAGCCGAAATACTCGTGGATCGGGATGCCGCCGTCTTTGGCGCGACGCCCGAATTCCAGGCCGAAGAAGGTCGGCGAAGGCACCGGCACGCCGTTCGGGCCGCCGGTGAACGACAACCAGTTATTGAGCACCAGACGGATGATCTCGCCGAAACCCAGGGTCACGATGGCCAGGTAATCCCCGTGCATGCGCAGCACCGGAAAGCCGAGAATGCAACCGGCAAGCGCCGCCGCAATCGCTGCCAGCGGCAGCGCCGACCAGAACCCCAGGCCCAGATACTGATAACCCAGCGCCAGGCCGTACGCGCCAATTGCATAGAAGGCCACATAACCGAGATCGAGCAAACCGGCGAGGCCGACCACGATATTAAGGCCCAGGCCCAGCAGCACGTAGATCAGGCCGAGGATCACCACGGTCAGCACGTACTTGTCAGCGAAGATCGGGAAGATCACTGCGATGAGAATCATCAGCGGAATGATAAAACGCAGGCGCGTCTTGTAACCCGGCGGCAGCACGTGCACGCCGGAGCCCGAGCTTTCGAAACTCTGCGCGATGGCCACGCCCTTCGGCGTCTGCAGGAACAGGCTCATGAAGAAACGACCGACAACGCCAACGCCGACGAGCACGGCGACGCGGCCCGGTTGCAGGTTGAAGCCATAGCCATCCAGCACGATGCCGACAATCGGGCCGAACACGATCAGCGCCAGCAGCCCGGCGATCACCGCGTCGATCAGGCTTTGTTTGATATCAATGGGTTTAGTAGGTGCAGACATGGTTATACCTTCGCCACAAGTGGGCGACCCAGCAGGCCTTGGGGACGGAAGATCAGAATCACTACCAGCAGGCCGAAACTGAACACATCTTTGTAGTCGGAGTTGATCAGACCGGAGAACTGCGACTCGGCAACCCCCAGGATCAGGCCGCCAAGCATGGCCCCCGGCAACGAACCTATGCCGCCGAGTACCGCTGCGGTAAATGCCTTGATGCCGATGACGAAGCCGGCGAAGAAGTCGAAGGTGCCGTAGTTCATGGTGATCAGCACGCCGGCCAATGCCGCCATGGCCGCACCAATGACGAATACGTAGGAAATCACCCGGTCGGTGTTGATGCCCAGAATCGAGGCCATCTTGCGATCCTGTTGCGTGGCGCGGCACATCCGGCCCAGCTTGGTGTACTTGATGATGTAGGTCAGTACGCCCATGCCGACGAAGGCAGCGATCAGGATGAAGATTTTGGTGTAGGTGATCTGTACGAAACCACTGCCGACATCGAAGCGCATGGCGCCTTCGAGCAGGGTCGGAACGCCTTGCTGGCGTGGGCCCTGAGCGATCTGCGCGTAGTTCTGCAGAATCAGGGAGATGCCGATCGCGCTGATCAGTGGCGCCAGACGGGTCGAGTTACGCAGCGGTTTGTACGCCACTCGCTCGATGACGAAACCGTACACACCGGTGACCACGATGGTGAAGATCAGTGTGCCAAGAATCAGAAAGGGGAATGACTCAACGCCGAAGAAAGACAGCACGGCAAGGCCGATGGCTGCGAGGTAGGCGGAGATCATGTACACGTCGCCGTGGGCGAAGTTGATCATGCCGATGATGCCGTAGACCATCGTGTAACCGATGGCGATCAGGCCATAGACCGAGCCCAGTGTCAGGCCGTTGACCATTTGCTGCAGGAAAATACCGTCCATCACGCACGCTCACGAACTTGAAAGGCCGACCTGGCGCGCGCGACCATTCCCTCGTGAGGAATAGAGCGGCGCACACAGTGGCAACAGAAGAAATCCGGCGCCGCCGTCAGACAGCGCCGATTACCGGATCAGGCTGTTTCCCGGCTCACCCCCGGGAAACACCAGATCCGACTAAGCGCTTGACTCACTTCTGCTTTTCGAGCTGGTGGTATTTGCCGTCCTTGTCCCACTGGTAAACCACGTAGTCAGAGACTTTCAGGTCGCCCTTGGTGTCCCAGGCTTTCTCGCCCATGACGGTTTTGACAGGATGGGCTTTCAGGAACTTGGCAGCGTCTTCGCCTTTGTTCGACTTGGCGCCGTTGAAACCGGCCGCCAGGGCCTGAACCGAAGCGTAAGCGTAGAGGGTGTAGCCTTCTGGCTCGTAACCGGATTTGCGGAACTGCTCAACCACGGCCTTGCTGTCTGGCAGCATGCGCGGGTCGGCGCCGAAGGTCATGTACACGCCATCGACGTATTGCGCGCCGCCAGCGGTGGTCACCAGTTCGTCGGTCACGACGCCGTCGTCAGACATGAATTTCACGTCTTTCAGGCCTTGTTCACGCAACTGGCGAACCAGTGGACCGGCTTCCGGGTGCAGACCGCCGAAGTAAACCACGTCGGCGCCAACGGAACGGATCTTGGTGACCAGGGCGCTGAAGTCTTTCTCGCCACGGGTCAGACCTTCTTGCAGCACAGGCGTCACGCCGCGCTTGGTCAGCTGATTGGCGGTGGCGTCTGCCAGCCCTTTGCCGTAGGTGTCCTTATCGTTGATGACGGCGATCTTCTTGCCCTTGAGCACGTCGACGATGTAGTCGCCGGCAACGATGCCTTGCTGATCGTCACGGCCGCACATACGGAACATGGCGCTCAGGCCGCGCTCGGTAACGGTCGGGTTGGTGGAGCCAGGGGTGATCGCGATGATGCCGGCTTCGTCATAGACTTCCGACGCCGGGATGGTCGAGGAGGAGCAGAAGTGACCGACAACGCCGGCAACTTTGTCAGACGCCGCCTTGTTGGCAACGGCAACGGCCTGTTTCGGTTCGCACGCATCATCGTAGGCGGTCAGGACGATTTTATCGCCGTTGACGCCGCCCGCAGCGTTGATGGCATCGGCAGCTGCTTGAGCGCCCTTCATGTATTGCTCGCCGAACGAGGCATTGGCGCCAGTCATCGGGCCAGCAACGCCGATCTTGATGTCGGCTGCCTGCGCAAATGAAGCCGCACCCATGGCAGTAGCCACGGCGAGTGCAAGAAAGCCTTTTCTGTAGAACGTCTGCGACATGAGTTGGTGCTCCTGGGTTTTTTAATTAGCACTGCGACCACGAAGCTGCTGCGAGCAAGTGGCGTGCCATCGGTTTTTTATTCTTGAGAAACTCGTCGTTTTGTCGCTATCCGACTGATTTCTGCCCTTTTTCACGGGGCGTGCAACCGTCTAAACCGCGCAAGGTGCAACCTTGCGACTTTAAAAGAGCAACCGCAGGGAAGCAGGCGCGCAACCGCGCCGCCTTCACCTGTACAACCCTGTTGTTACAGCCTGCGTCACCGAACTGCACACCGTCGGTGCGGATCCGCTACGGGACGCACCATTTGAGGGTAGTGGATGTAGGAGAAATCGTTGTTTTGAAGAGAAAATTCTTCTCAGATCACGATTCTAAGGCACTGGCCCGCATGGTATAGCGAAAAGCCAGCCTCGTACAAAGAACTGCGCAGTCCAACGGCCGCCAGCGGCTGCATCTGCGCAAAGGGGATGGGTAAGACACTGGCGTTGCCGCTGCATAGATAATCGGCGAAGGCTTTGCCAACCACCGTCCCTGTGGTGTTGCCGCGTCCGTTGTAACCGGTGACAGCGACCAGTCCTGGTGCAGGCTCGAACATTCGCAGCAAGTGATCGGGCGTGAACGCGATGCAGCCGGTCCACGTGCATTCCCACTCCACCGGCTTGAGGTACGGGAAATAATGCTGTTGCACGCGATCGGCCCACGCCTTCAAAAACCAGCCTGGCTTCTGATTGCCATTGCCCAGACTGCCCAACAACAGCCGACCATCCGCATCGCGACGAATGCTGCTGAGCACCTGCCGCGTGTCCCAGGAACCCTGCCCGCCTGGCAAAATCTGCCGGGCAGCGTCTTCGGTCAGTGGCGCCGAGGCCACTTGATAGTAATAGCCAGGGAAAAAGTTGCGTCGCAACTCGGTCCACTCGCCCTCGGTGTAGGCGTTGGACGCGATAACAACTTGCTCGGCAAGCACCGCGCCGTTTTGGGTGATCACGCACCAGCGCGAGCCCTGACGTTCAAGGCGTTTGACCGGCGAGTGATCGAAACGCTGACCGCCCAATTGCGCGACGGCCGCCGCCAGCCCGCTGGTATAGGCCATCGGGTTGATGGTGCCGGCGCGGTGATCGAGCAAGGCGGAGGTGATCTCGGTGGTGCCGGTAGCTTCCTGACAAGCCTTGCCAGTGAGCAATTCCACAGGCGCGCCGCGACGTTTCCATTGTTCCTCACGGCTGCGCAGGTCCAGCTCACCCTTGGCGTTGTGGGCCATGTGCAGCGTGCCTTTGCGCGTCGCCTGACACTCGATGCCGTACTTTTCGATCAGACTGAATACCAGCGACGGCGCATTGCCGAGCATGGTGTTGAGCTGGCTGCCGACTTTCTCGCCGAAGCCCGCTTCAATCTCGTCAGGCGGAATCCACAGGCCGGCGTTGACCAGTCCTACGTTCCGGCCGGACCCGCCCTGCCCGGTGCGATGGGCTTCGACGACCGCGACGGTCTTGCCTTGCTCAAGCAAATGAATGGCCGCCGACAAACCGGTGATGCCTGCGCCGATGACACACACATCGACAGTCACTTCCCCGCTCAACGCGGGCGCTTCCGGCCTTTGCGGCGTCAGCGTTTCCCACAGACACTCTTCGCGTAACGGCATCGCAAACCCTCGGAAAGAGACAGCCAGACCTGATCGTTCCCACGCTCCGCGTGGTAATGCAGCCGATGACGCTCCGCGTCACTACAAGCAGGCGCAGAGCGCCTATCGAGGGCGTGCCCACGCAGAGCGCGTGGGTACGATCACCTAAATCTGTGGGAGCGACCGGGGTGGCGCTCCACCTTGCTCGCGAATGAAGTCAACGCGGTGCGATGACTACACTCCGTCACTGCTAATCAATCAAACGTAATCCCCTGCGCCAGCGGCAGTTCGCGGGAGTAGTTCACCGTGGCGGTCTGGCGACGCATGTAGCCCTTCCACGAATCCGAGCCGGACTCGCGACCGCCGCCGGTTTCTTTCTCACCACCAAACGCGCCACCAATCTCTGCACCACTCGGGCCAATGTTGACGTTGGCAATGCCGCAATCGCTGCCCAACGCCGAAATGAACTGCTCGGCCTCGCGCACGTCAGTGGTGAAGATGCAGGACGACAAACCTTGGGGCACGTCGTTGTTCAGGCGCACCGCCTCGCTGAATTCTTCGTAGCCCACGACGTACAGAATCGGCGCGAAGGTTTCGCTGCGCACCACATCGCTCTGCTCCGCCATTTCGACGATGGCCGGCGAGACGTAGTAAGCGTTGGGAAATTTATCTTCCAACTGGCGCTTGCCGCCAAACAGCTTGCCGCCTTCGCTTAACGCCTGTTCCAGCGCCTCCTGCATGTTTTCATAGCTTTGCTTGTCGATCAGCGGACCGACCAGATTGCCTTCCAGCGGATGCCCGATACGCACTTTGGCGTACGCCGCTTTCAAGCGCTCGACGAACTCGGCCTTGACCGACGAGTGCGCAATCAGACGACGCAGGGTGGTGCAACGCTGACCCGCCGTACCGACAGCGCTGAACAGCACGGCACGCACGGCCAGGTCCAGATCGGCACTCGGGGTCAGAATCATCGCGTTGTTGCCGCCCAGCTCCAGAATGCTGCGGGCGAAACGTGCGGCGAGTTTCGGCGCCACTTCGCGGCCCATGCGCGTGCTGCCGGTGGCGCTGATCAGCGCGACGCGGGCGTCATCCACCAACGCCTCACCGGCTTCGCGGCCGCCGACGATGCATTGGGTGAGGTACTGCGGAGCGTCCGAGAACTCAGCGGCGACTTTATCGAACAGTGCCTGGCAAGCCAGCGCCGTCAGCGGGGTCTTTTCCGACGGTTTCCAGATCACCGAGTTACCGCAGACCAGCGCCAGTGCGGTGTTCCACGACCAGACCGCAACGGGGAAGTTGAACGCGCTGATGACGCCGACGACGCCCAGGGGGTGCCAGGTTTCACGCATGTGGTGGCCCGGGCGCTCGGAAGCGATGGTCAGGCCGTACATCTGGCGCGACAAGCCGACGGCGAAGTCGCAGATGTCGATCATTTCCTGCACTTCACCCAGCCCTTCCTGAGTGATCTTGCCGGCCTCCCACGACACCAGCTCGCCCAGGTCGGCCTTGTGCTTGCGCAGCGCTTCGCCAAACAGGCGGATCAGCTCGCCACGCCGGGGCGCAGGGACTTTGCGCCACGCCTCGAAGGCGTGGTCGGCGCGGGTGATGCGCTGCTCGACTTCGGCGGCGCTTTCCCAGTTCACCGACGCCACCTGACTGCCATCGATAGGCGTGTGAACAGGCTTGTCGCCCTGTTGATAAAGCGCGGCATCGACACCGAGTCGGGTAAGCAGGTCGTTGAGCATGGTTTCTCCTGAAACTGATTGTAAGCGCGAAAGCGGAATGCCAAATATGGGTTATTTCGTCAGCCTCTAGTAATAGCTGGCGGGCGGCACTGCAACAAACGACGATTAAGCGAGATATCATTCCGTTTTTTCATGCCGACGCTTAACGAGCCGAATATGCTGAGCAAACGCCATCTCCCGTCGGTCACCGCGCTGCAATGTTTTGAAGCGGTGACCCGCCACCTGAGTTTTACCCGCGCGGCCGAGGAGCTGAACCTTACCCAGAGCGCGGTCAGCAAGCAGGTCGCCCAGTTGGAAGAATTGGTGCAACACCTGTTGTTTCGAAGGGTTCGTCGGCGCCTGCAATTGACGCCAGCCGGTGCGCTGTATCTGGGAGAAGTGCGCAAAGTGCTCACGCAGATGGAAATGTCGACGCACTTCCTGCGTTCCTACGGCGGCGAAACCGAAGTCCTGCGGGTGTCGACACCCTCGACCTTCGGTGCCCGCTGGCTGGTGCCGCGACTGAAGGGCTGGCGCATGCGTCATCCGCACATTCATCTGGATCTGGTCAACGAGCAGGAAAGCGACGACCTGGCGCAGAGCCGCTGCGACCTGTCGTTCTATTTCGGCGGTGGCGCCCGGCCCGGTGCCGAGAGCGTGAGGCTGTTCAGTGAGGAGCTAATCCCGGTCTGCGCCCCCGGCAGTTTACCGATTGAGCCCTTCACCGATCCTACGCAGTTGACCGATCTGGTCCTGCTGCAAAACGCGCATCGCCCCCAGGCCTGGCATGACTGGTTCGAGAGTCAGGGCTACCAGACGGAACACAGCTACCACGGCCCGCGTTTCGAAACGATCTACATGTGCATTCGCGCGGCGCAAGTGGGATGCGGCGTCGCGCTGCTGCCCCGGTTTCTGGTCGAAGAAGAACTGGCTGACGGCAAACTGATCATCCCATGGCCCCACGCCCTGCCGAGTCAGGACGCCTATTACCTCGCCTACCCGGAGCACGCGGCCGAAGTGCCGAAGATTCGCGTGTTTGTGGAATGGATGCTCGAACAGCTCAACGAGCCAACGCCGCAGTGAGTTAGGGAGTCCCCGCCTTTCGCACTGGACACACGCGGTGTTCGTAGGACCGGCTTCAGCCTGGAAGAGGCCCTTTTGCATACGATCACATCTGCGGCGTGACCACCGACGCCTTCCCGGCTAAAGCCGGTCCCACAATCGCTGAAACATTTCTGCCCCTCTTCCACGACGACTGGCATTATGTCGGCCATCGTCAATAACAAACCGGACGTACCGCCACAGCGCTACCGCAAGGTTGTATGCGACACCCAATTGAATCCCGGGCCGCACCTTGGCGGCCCGCTGCTGGCTGGAGCGACACAATGAGTGAGAGCGCTTTCGCGGACCGCATCGTGCAGAACCTGCTCGATACCGACCTCTATAAGCTGAGCATGATGCAGGCCGTGCTGCACAACTACCCCAACGTCGAAGTCGAGTGGGAGTTTCGCTGCCGCAACGGTGAAGACCTCAGGCCGTATCTGGCCGAGATCCGCCATCAGATCGAGCAGCTCTGCGAACTGTCGCTGAGCATCGAGGAAACCGGTTTCCTCGAACGCATCAACTTCATGAAGCCCGACTTCCTGCGTTTCCTCGGGCTGTTCCGCTTCAACCTGCGCTACGTCCAGACCACCATCGAAAATGACGAACTGTGCATCCGCCTGTCTGGCCCATGGCTGCACGTGATCCTCTTCGAAGTGCCCGTCCTGGCCATCGTCAGCGAGGTCCGAAACCGCCACCGCAACCCGGAAACCTTGCTCAGCCAGGCCCGCGATCAGCTGTACCGCAAGTTCGACTGGCTGACCGCCACCGCCACCGCCGATGAACTGGCGGAACTGAAAGTGGCTGACTTCGGCACGCGCCGGCGCTTCTCCTATGCAGTGCAGGAAGATGTCGTTTCAGTGCTGAAGAAGGATTTCCCCGGCCAGTTCGTCGGCACCAGCAACGTGCACCTGGCGCGCAAATTCGACCTCAAACCCCTTGGCACCATGGCCCACGAATGGATCATGGCCCATCAGCAACTTGGCCCGCGGCTGATCGACAGCCAGATCGCCGCGCTCGACTGCTGGGTGCGCGAGTACCGTGGCCTGCTGGGTATTGCGCTGACCGACTGCATCACCACCGATGCCTTCCTCGGTGATTTCGACCTGTTCTTTGCCAAGCTCTTCGACGGCCTGCGCCACGATTCGGGCGATCCTGTGCAGTGGGCCGAAAAATGCATCCGTCATTATCAGAAGCTGGGCATCGAGCCGATGAGCAAGACGCTGGTGTTCTCCGACGGCTTGAATCTGCCCAAGGCGCTGGAAATATTCCGCGCGCTGCGGGGTCGCATCAACGTCAGCTTCGGGATCGGCACCAACCTGACAGCCGACATTCCGGGGATCAAGCCGATGAGCATCGTGCTGAAAATGACCGCCTGCGCCGGCCAGCCCGTGGCAAAGATTTCCGACGAGCCCGGCAAAACCCAGTGCAAGGACCCGGAGTTCGTGTCCTATCTGCGCCACGTATTCAAGGTGCCAGCCTGAGTCGAGCACCGACCGCCGCCCCTTTTCCATGCCATTCCTTTTTTGCTCAAGGAGTCAATCATGCAAGACGTACAGCGCGAGATCGCCCGGCAGCTCAACGTCCAGCCGCCTTTCGCCAACGACGAAGCACTGCAGGCGGAAGTCAGCCGCCGCGTGCAATTCATCAAGGACTGCCTGAACAACGCCCGCCTGAAAGTGCTGGTGCTCGGCATCAGTGGCGGCGTGGATTCGCTGACAGCGGGTCTGATGGCCCAACGTGCCATCCGCGAGCTGCGTGAAAGCACCGGCGACAATGCCTACACCTTCATCGCCGTGCGCCTGCCGTACCACATCCAGCACGACGAACATGAAGCCACGGCATCGGTGGATTTCATCAACCCGGACGAGCGCCACACGGTGGACATCGCGCCCTCGGTGAAAGCGCTGGTTGATCAGATCAAAGCCTTCGAAGGCCAGGCCGCCAGTGCCGTGGATTTCGTAAAAGGCAACATCAAGGCCCGGACGCGGATGGTCGCGCAGTACGCCATTGCCGGCGTGAAAGGCGGTCTGGTCATCGGCACCGACCACGCCGCTGAAGCGGTGATGGGCTTTTACACCAAGTTCGGCGACGGAGCCTGCGACCTGGCGCCGTTGAGCGGTCTGGTGAAGAATCAGGTCCGCGCGATCGCCCGCAGCTTCGGCGCGCCGCAAAATCTGGTCGAGAAAGTCCCCACCGCCGACCTCGAAGAACTGGTCCCCGGCAAACCGGACGAAGCGGCCCACGGCATCAGTTACGCAGAGATCGACGCCTTCCTGCACGGTGAGCCGGTGAAGCAGGAAACCGCCGAGATCATTGTCAGCACCTACCGCAAGACCCAGCACAAACGGGATCTGCCGTACGCGCCATAAGGCTCGGTAATGAAGATGCCCGATGGGTTTGGATGAAAATCCATCGGGCAGCATTCAAAAACGGAATGAACCCGTTATTTCTTTTCGCTTGATGGCGCTCGCCATCACGGCTTACATAGCGCTCTGACTTCCCCGCCCAGAGCCGCTATCCATGACTGCTTTCCAAGGCCTCTTCTCCCTCGTTGCGTCCACCGTCGGCCAGCCCGCTGCGGCATGGCTCGAACACCGCGTCGAGGTGCCTCAGGCGCTGAGCGGATTTTCATGGTCTGACGAGGCGGTCCATCGGGTCTGGCTCGCTGAAGCGTTGAACCTGTGCCTGTTCCACAAGCTGGTGGAGGCCGTGCCTGACGGACTTCGCTACGTGGACGAGCAATCCGAGGGCGGCCGCAAGGTGGTGTTTGACCACGGCGCGATCCGCACCGTCGACTGGGCGGACAACGGCGAATTGCCGCGCGGTCGTCAAGCCTTCTCGCGCCTGCTGGAGCCGCTGGGTTTCACCGATGTGCGCACCTATCCGCTGACCAAACTGAACATGACCGGCTGGGGCTATCGTCAGATGGATCTGCCGGAAGACATCGCCCAGTTCTTCGTCTCCGAACTGCACCCCGGCCGACTCAGTCAGCCGTTTCAAGAGGCGGTCAGCCGTGTCGTCGGTTCGAGCCGCGACCCGTTGAGCCCTGAAGACTTGAGCGTTCTGAGTCGCCTGCGCACGACCCGGCATTGCAGCCTCATGGAAGCCACTCAGCTGCTACCGGCGCTGTATCGCGCGTTTGGCCGCCAACACGGCGTTGTTCGGGAAGATGACTATCGCCAGCTGCTGAGCGAAAGCGCGGAAATGGCGTGGATCGCCACCGAGGGCAACAGCTTCAATCACCTGACCGATCGGGTGGTGGATCTGGAAGCGACGGTGGCCGAACAGAATCGGCGCGAGCGGCCGATGAAGGACAGTATCGAGGTGTCAGGTTCGGGAAGGGTCATGCAGACCGCGTACAAGGCGTGCACGGTAAACCGAGGGCTGTTGACCGCCGAGGGCGTCGTGGTGACGCACAAGGTGCCGGGCTCATTCGTGGAGTTCATTCAGCGCAAGATCGACCCCGACAACGGCAAGATCGATCTCAACTTCGACAGCAGCAACGCCCAGGGCATATTCAAGATGACCGACTCGAAGCAGGCCCAATGATCACTTCAGCGTGACAGTGCCTTTCATCATGCCGATGTGGCCCGGGAACGAGCAGAAGAAGCCATATGCCTGGGCCGGATCCAGCCTGGATACGTCAAACGTGACCGCATCCGACTCGCCTCCGCCGATGACTTTGGTGTGGGCAATGACGCGCGCGTCACCGTCCTTCAGATAATCCTTGTCGATGCCGACGCTCATGCCGTCAGTGGCGATCTGCGACATGTCATCGAATTTGCTGATGACCAGGTTGTGGCCCATGACCGCCTTCGGCAGGCTGCCCGTGTGTTTCAGGTTGACGGTGAACTGCTTGCAGCTCTTGTCGATTTCAATCGCCTTGGTGGTGAACGTCATCTGGTCGGTGGAATCGACTTCGACCGAGCATTCGGCCGCCAGCAGGTGCCCACTGGCCAAAGTCAGAACGGATGCAGCGACAAGCTTGCGAATCATGGTGCGTCTCCTGGTGGGGCAGCCCTTTATTTTGTATACAAAGACTGCCCTAAATTAGAACAATGTATCAAGCGCTGTTACTGAGCGCCTCTGAGCGGCCTCTATCAGAGCCATCGAGACAATCAAACAGTCAGCGCTACGATGGCTGCATAAGATCGCCCTGTCACCCATCTTCAGGACGATTCCATGCAACTTTCCAGCATTTTCCGCAGCTTGCTCGCCGCTTACGCCTGCGGCGCATCGGGCAATTACGACCGCGCCAGCCAGGATTACGGCGTCTATAAACGCGCGGTTTTCAACGGCTGAGACCTGTAATGGCGGGCGACTGACCGTGATTGATGATCGGGTGAGGAAAAATACCACGCCGGTTTTGCACCATTCTCAGGCAGAATGTGCTGACTTATCGTCTGCCTCGAGGACTGCCCATGGCCAAACCCAACTATTCCTTCGCCAAACGCCAACGTGATCTGGCAAAAGAGCAAAAGAAAGAGGAAAAAGCACAGCGCAAGCAGGCCGAGAAGGCTGAAGCAGAGGCTGGAGAAGGTGCAGTCGTAGACGGCGAAAACGCCGAAGGCGCCACTGAAGCTGAACACTCTACCGATGCTGAAGGCTCCACCGAAGTAAAAGGCTCCGCTGAAGAAAAGCCTGCTGAGTGATCATCTGATTCAGCGCAATGGGATGGATGAACGCGAGAACCTGTAGGAGTGAGCTTGCTCACGATGGGATTTTCGCCATGATCCATCCATTGGCTGACACCCCGATATCGCAAGCGCGCTCACAGCCCAGTCGTTACCAACGCCCGCCTAACCCGTAATCGGCATCACCGTCACCCGCACTTCCGGATCGTGGCTCCCGCCTCCCAGAATCACCCCCCGCAATGGCGACACGTCAGAAAAATCCCTCCCCCACGCCAGACTGATGTGCTCAAGCGCAGGCTGAACGTTGTTGGTCGGATCGAAATCCACCCACCCCAACACCGGACAGAACACCGACACCCACGCGTGGGACGCATCGGCGCCAATCAGCCGTGGCTGGCCGGGCGGCGGCTGGGTCAGCAGATAGCCGCTGACATACCGCGCCGCCAGCCCGCGCGAGCGCACGCACGCCAGCATCAAGTGAGCGAAGTCCTGACAGACACCTCGTCGGGTTTCCAGCACTTCCACCAGCGGCGTGGCCACCTGAGTCGCCTCGCCATCGAACGTGAACTCTTCGAATATCTTCTCCATCAGCGCCTGCGCGCACAGCAGCATCGGCCGTCCGGCGGGAAAGCAACTGGCGGAAAACTCGACGAAGGTCTGCTTCAGATGCACGTAGGGCGATTCGAAGCGATAGCGGCAGGCGTCGAGGATATCCGGCGCCATTCTCGAGGCGCTGTAAGTCAGTCGATGCTGCGCCTCGTCCCATGGAGCGGACCCATTGAAATCCAGCTGCGGTCGTTCCAGCACCTCAATGCGCAGGCGCGCGTTGACCTGCAGCTCATCATGGGGACGTTCGAATGCCAGCCGCGTCAGCGGATTGCCGAACACGTCCAGCTCATCACGGCGGGTGGTCGGGGTCGGGCTGATGACCAGATGCTGCTCAAGGCAGCGCTGCCAGGGACTGCGCCGTGGCCACAGATGGGCGAGCTGCTGGGCCAGGGAAACCGGGCTGTCGTATTTGTAGTGGGTGTCGTGGAGGACTTGATACTGGGCGCTGTTCATCAGACCGACACCGTGCGCTGGCTGACATCATCGACGTGGGCGAAATGACGCAGCGCGAGCCGGTCCGAAACGTGGCCGCTGGTCTCGCCGATGGTTTGCAGCAGATCCGCCAGCCCATCCAGTGCTGCCTTGATGCTGCTCTCACCGAACAACCCTTCTTCAAGGCAACCCAGATCGAACACCGCCAGCCGCTGAATCAGCGTCGCGAGACTGTTGTCTTGAGGCACACCGAAATCCTCGTTCATGCGCTTCACCGAGCGCGCCACCAGCTTGAGCTGAAACAACACCGCGTGGGGGTTCTGGTCGTCCAGCACCAGCAAATCGAGCACCGGGATCAACTGCGGCAGGGCCAGATAGCGCGAGCGGTAGGTGATCCCGCTGTTGCCCAGTTCCAACAGCCCGTCCAAGGCGTCCTGATGAAACACCGCCTCGCTGCACAGGAACGCCGCCAGCGTCGTACAGAGAAACTGCAAGCGCTCGATGCGCCGCCCGATCATCAGGAAGCGCCAGCCCTCGTCGCGGGTCATGTCGTCCAGGGCGAAACCGGACAGCGCCGCCAGCGACATCACCAGCCGGTTGAGAAAATCCAGCAGCTCGCCGAAATCAGGGCTCTCAGTCTCCAGGCTCAGGGCTTCACGCTGCAATTCGACCAGCGCCTGCCAGTTCTCGCGGGACAACTTGCCGCGCACCTGTGAGGCCGCCCACTGCAGGCGCTGCAAATTGGAACGCAGGCTGAACGGCCAGTCGTCACCCAACAGCGCTTCGAGCAGACGCTCATGCAGCTCGCTCGGCTCATCTTCGTCCTGGAGCGGAAGCAGATTCAACCGTTCGGCCAGCTCGACCGCCGCTTGCAGTGCGACCGGATCATCGCCGTCAACATAGCGTGTGAGCATGATCCGCAGCAGGCGCGCGCTGTTGTCGCAGCGCTCGCAATAACGACCGAACCAGAACAGGTTTTCCACCACACGCGACGGTAGGTACGGGTCGCGGCGGATCAAGTCGTGCACGCCCAGAGAGTGACGGTTTTTCCACGGTTCACTACCCAGGGGGCGCTCGCCAAGAATCCAGGTGTCCTTGCTTGCGCCGCCGCGCTGCATCGACACCACGTCAGCGTCGGCATCGGCCGCCACGCGGGTCAAGCCGCCCGGCAGGACGCGATAGCCATCGGCCGTTGCCACCGCGTAAACGCGCATGCCGATGGCGCGGGGCTGCAGCTGACTGTCCTCGCCCTGCCAGACTGGCGCGTGGGACAACTGCGCCAATTCCTGCGCGACGTAGGCATAAGGCCGGGCCTGCATACGCGCGGCCAGGGCCTGGCGGTCATCGTCGCTGAGATCGCGGCCGAAGACCGGGGCGAAACTCTGGGACGGGAACGCAGGCTTGATAAGCAGCTCCGGCATCTTCTCCAGCGCCTGGGCCAGCACCGGCGGCTCGCCACACCACCAAGTGGCGATCGACGGCAGCAGCAGCTCTTCACCAAATAAGTGTTCATTGATCTTTGGCAGAAACCCCAACAGCCCCGGCGATTCCAGCACGCCGCTGCCCAGGGCATTGGCGACCAGCACGCGGCCCTGTCGCACCGCTTGAAGCAGGCCCGGCACGCCCAGCGCGGAATCCGTGCGCAGTTCGAGTGGGTCGCAAAAATCGTCGTCCAGACGGCGCATGATCGCGTGAACACGACGCAACCCGCTGAGGGTTTTCAGGTACACCGTCGCGTCGCGCACGGTCAGGTCGCTGCCTTCCACCAGTGGATAACCCAACTGACCGGCCAGATAAAGATGCTCGAAATAGCTCTCGTTGAAACGCCCAGGTGTTAGCAGTACCACCAGCGGGGCTTCGTGGCTGGTGGGTGCCTGGCGCGCGAGGGTTTCCTGCAGCGACCGGAAGAAATTCGAGAGGTGCTGGACTTGCAGATCCCGGTACAACTCGGGAAACGCCCGAGACACGATCAGCCGGTTTTCCAGCGCGTAACCGGCACCCGACGGCGCCTGAGTCCGGTCGGCGGTCACCCACCAGCGGCCATCGGGCGTGCGCGCCAGGTCAACCGCATACACATGCAGAAAAGTGCCTTCAGGCGGCTTTACGCCCTGGCATGGCCAGAGAAAGTTGTTGTGGCCGAACACCAGTTCCGCCGGCAGCAAACCTTCGGCGATCAGTTCCTGCGGGCCGTAGAGATCAGCCAGCACGGCATTGAGCAAACGCGCGCGTTGGGCGATACCGGCCGCCAGTGGCTGCCACTCTTCCATCGGAATCACGTGGGGCAGCATGTCCAGTTCCCAGGGCCGATCGGCGCCCTTGGGGTCGGCGTAGACGTTGTAGGTGACGCCGTTTTCCTGAATCTGCCTGGCGAGCAGCGCCTGACGCTGGATGAGCTGCGCAGGTGTGCTGCGCTGGAGATGCTCGTGCAGGCGCTGCCAGTGGGGCCGAACGGCACCGCTGGCATCCAGCATCTCGTGGTAGGTACCCGGGGTGAGCGGATAGTGGTCAAGCAGGTCAGGCATGGAAGGCTCGGCAGACAACAAAAGGACTCGAATCAACTGCGCTCAGAGTAGCGCAGACAACATGACGCGCAGGGCGCTTTCCATTTTTAGACGTGCGGCACGGCGACCTGACCCACGTCAGGCCGCCGGCGCGATTACCGATGCAGGCGCAAATCCAGGGTCATCGGCAGTTCATCGTTGAGGGTTAGCGTGGGGACGTCCAGTTTGCCGGGACTGTGTCCGACCCGGAAGAACCGCGCCAGACGTCGGCTTTCCGCCTCATTGGCATTCACCGGCAGGGTTTCGTAATTGCGCCCGCCAGGATGGGCGACATGATACTCGCAGCCCCCCAGCGAACGCTGCATCCAAGTGTCGAGAATGTCGAAAACCAGCGGCGCATGCACCGGGATCGTCGGCTGCAAGGCATTGGTCGGCTGCCAGGCGCGATAACGCACCCCCGCGACGAACTCGCCTACGCGCCCGGTCGGTCGCAGCGGCACCGGCACGCCGTTGCAGGTGAGCATGTAACGCTGCGGCGGCAGGCCGGTGACCTTCAGCTGCAAGCGCTCAAGGGATGAGTCCACATAACGAACCGCGCCACCCGCTGCACCCTCCTCGCCCAGCACGTGCCACGGCTCCAGCGCCTGACGCAGCTCCAGCTCGATACCGCTGACGGTGTAATCGCCGACCTTCGGAAAGCGAAACTCCAGATGCGCCGCGAACCACTCCGCGCGCACGGGATAACCGGCGCTGTTGAGCTCGGCGATGACGTCGGCGAAATCCTGCTCGATGAAATGCGGCAGCATGAAGCGGTCGTGCAGCTCGGTGCCCCAGCGCGCCAGTTTCGCCGGTGCATAGGGTTCGCGCCAGAAACGCGCGACCAGTGCCCGCAGCAATAGCTGCTGCGCCAGGCTCATGCGCGCGTGGGGCGGCATCTCGAAGGCGCGCAGTTCCAGCAGGCCCAGCCGGCCGGTCGCACCGTCGGGCGAGTACAACTTGTCGATGCAGAATTCGGCGCGGTGGGTGTTGCCGGTCACGTCGATCAGCAGGTTGCGCAGCAGCCGGTCCACCAGCCACGGCGCGCATTCTTCGCCCGGCGCGGGCATTTGCGAGAAGGCGATTTCCAACTCGTATAACGAGTCGTTGCGTGCTTCGTCGACACGCGGTGCCTGGGAGGTCGGGCCGATGAACAATCCAGAGAACAAGTAGGACAACGACGGGTGGTTATGCCAGTAACTCAACAGGCTGCGCAGCAGATCCGGCCGGCGCAGGAAGGGCGAGTCGCCTGGCGTTGCGCCACCGAGGACAAAATGGTTGCCGCCGCCGGTGCCGGTGTGGCGCCCGTCGATCATGAATTTCTCGGTGGTCAGCCGGGTCAGGCGCGCCTGTTCGTAGAGAAACTCGGTGCGTTCGACCAGCTCATCCCAGGTGGACGACGGCTGCACGTTCACTTCGATCACGCCCGGATCCGGGGTGATGCGGAAGTTCGCCAGACGCGGATCGCTCGGCGGCTCATACCCTTCCAGCAACACTGGGCAGCGCATGTCCTCGGCCGTCGCTTCGATGGCTGCGACCAGTTCCAGATAGGCCTCAAGGGACTGCAGCGGCGGCATGAACAGATACAACCGCCCGCCCCGCGCCTCGGCACTCAAGGCGGTGCGGGTCAGCCAATCGGCGGACTCGTCGATCTCGGGTTCGCGCTCGACGCCCGGGTCGCCCTGCTCTGCCAGGCCATCCAGTCGCGACTGAACCTCGTCGCGGTCGGGCAACTCGGCAAATGCCTGATTGTGGTCGGTCGGGTGGATGTACGGGTATTCCGCCGCCTTGACCCAAGGCTGGGAAGCCAGTGGCAGGCGATAGCCCAGCGCGGAGTCCCCCGGCACCAGCCGGCAATGCTCGTCACGCAGGTACCAGCGACCGCTCTGCCAGTGATCGTCGGCGGCGGTTCGCGCCAGCGGCAGCACGTGGCCGATGATGGTGTCCAGCCCTTGGGAAAACACTTTGCGCAGGCGCGCGCGTTCAAGGGGGTCCTCAAGACGCGACGCTTCGGCGCTGACGTTTTTGGGCAGCGCGCCCTCACGCCACAGGTAATAGAAACGGTCTTCGTAGGCCGGGAAAACGTAGCGCGCCGGCAGCTTCAGCCGCTCGGCCACGCTACGCAGGAAGCTGCCGGCCATTTCGCTGTCGGCGCCGTAGTCCCGGGTTTCGTCAGCGACCAGCGCGTTGTTGCGCCACACCGGTTGCCCGTCCCGGCGCCAGAAACAGTTCAGCGACCAGCGCGGCAATTGCTCACCGGGGTACCACTTGCCCTGACCAAAATGAACGATGCCCTGGGGCGCGTAATGATCTCGCATGCGCTGGTACAGCTCGGCCGAGAGCAGACGCTTCTTCGGACCCAGTGCGGCGGTGTTCCATTCATCGCCGTCACGGTCGTCGATGGACACAAAGGTCGGCTCGCCGCCCATGGTCAGGCGCACGTCGTGTGCCATCAGGTCGTTATCAATCTGCCGGCCCAGCGCCTGAATGTCCTGCCACTGCTCTTCGGTGTAGGGCTTGGTTACGCGGGGCGCCTCCCAGATGCGCTGCACCGACATCTCGTGGGTGAACTCGGTGTTGCAGGGCTCGACCATGCCACTGATCGGCGCCGCTGAAGACGGCTCGGGGCTGCACGCCAGCGGAATGTGACCCTCACCGGCAAACAGGCCGGACGTCGCGTCAAGGCCCACCCAGCCTGCGCCCGGCAGATACACCTCGCACCAGGCGTGCAGATCCGTGAAATCAACGTCGGTGCCGGATGGTCCGTCCAACGCTTGGACATCGGCCTTGAGCTGAATCAAATACCCGGACACAAACCGCGCAGCCAAACCCATATGTCGCAGTAACTGCACTAGCAACCAAGCGGAGTCGCGGCAGGAACCGGAAGCGTTTTCCAGGGTGTATTCCGGCGTCTGAATGCCCGGCTCCATACGAATCAGGTAACCGATGTCATTGGCCAGACGCTGGTTGAGGCCGACCAGAAAGTCGATCGCCGGAATCGGCGTGCGGTCGATGCTGTCCAGATACGCCTGGAATCTTGGGGTCAGCGGCAGCTTTTCCAGATAGGGCTGCAGCTCATGATGCTCTTCGCGGGCGTAGGTGAACGGGATCTTCTCGGCGTAGGGCTCAAGGAAGAAATCGAAGGGGTTGAACACCGCCATTTCGGCGACCAGGTCCACTTCAATGCGCAACTCGTCAGTCTTTTCCGGGAACACCAACCGCGCCAGGTAATTCCCCTGCGGGTCCTGCTGCCAGTTGATGAAGTGGTTTTCAGGAAGGACTTTCAGCGAATACGACAACACGCGCGTGCGGCTGTGGGCCGCCGGGCGCAAGCGGACAATCTGCGGACCCAGCTCAACCGCGCGTTCGTAGCGGTAATGCGTGACATGGTGCAAGGCAATGTGAATCGACACGGCGTGCCTCCTGCGAGCCTGGACGGTAACGGAGCTGCGCAAGACTTATGCCACCCCGGCAAATCAGGCGCCTCCGGCGTGGAGGTAGCTTGTTCAGCCAAGCACAGCACCAAAATCGCGCCCGCTTCAACGAATGGTGCAAGGGTCGCACGGAAATGAGGCGGGTGGGGTTATTTGCACCGGAATGCAAAACGCCAGCTCGAAAGCTGGCGTTTTGTTGGAGCGAAGAAGCGTTGGCGCGAGGGCGTTAGCGTGGAAAGACCGGCTGACGCGTTGGCTTCTTGCCTTTGCCGGGTTTGGCCGCATCCGAGCGATCCTTGGCTGCCTGCTTGTTACGAGCAGCCGCCGCGGCCTTGGCCTCTTCGCGCTTGTCCCAAGGTTTGCTGCCGTCGCTGCCGCGTTGTGGCAAGCCGATGTGCTGCGTCAGGATCTTGGTAGTCCTGGCAACCTTGTGGCTACCGGCCGGCGTCGAGTTCTTGCGGCGCGCGCTCTGATAGGTGTCGGTTTCCGGCTGGTGCAGCGGAATCAGCTGATGCTTGCCCGGCCCGATCAGATCGGCACGGCCCATACGCTCCAGCGCTTCACGCAGCATCGGCCAGCCCTTCGGATCGTGGTAGCGCAGGAACGCCTTGTGCAGACGGCGCTGCTCTTCGCTCTTAACGATGGTGACCGAGTCGCTCTTGTACGTGACCTTGCGCAGCGGGTTCTTGCCGGAGTGGTACATGGCCGTCGCACTGGCCATCGGCGACGGATAGAACGCCTGCACCTGATCCGCACGGAAGCCATTGCCCTTGAGCCACAGCGCGAGGTTCATCATGTCTTCGTCAGTCGTGCCCGGATGGGCCGCGATGAAGTAAGGAATCAGGTACTGCTCTTTGCCCGCTTCCTTGGAGTACTTCTCGAACATGCGCTTGAACTTGTCATAGCTGCCAATGCCCGGCTTCATCATCTGGTTGAGCGGACCTTCTTCGGTGTGCTCAGGCGCAATCTTCAGGTAACCGCCGACGTGGTGGGTGACCAGCTCCTTAACGTACTCGGGCGATTCGACAGCCAGGTCGTAACGCAGACCGGAGGCGATCAGAATCTTCTTCACGCCGGGCAGTTCACGGGCGCTGCGGTACAGCTGAATCAATGCCGAATGATCGGTGTTCAGGTTCGGGCAGATGCCAGGGAACACGCACGACGGCTTGCGGCACGCGGACTCGATCTCCGGGCTCTTGCAAGCGATGCGATACATGTTCGCCGTCGGCCCGCCGAGGTCGGAAATCACGCCGGTGAAGCCGGGGACCTTGTCACGGATCTCTTCGATTTCGCGAATGATCGAATCGTGGGAACGGTTCTGGATGATCCGGCCTTCGTGTTCGGTGATCGAACAGAACGTACAGCCGCCGAAGCAGCCGCGCATGATGTTCACCGAGAAACGGATCATGTCGTAGGCCGGGATCTTCTCCTTGCCGTACACCGGGTGCGGGATGCGCGCATAAGGCATGCCGAACACGTAGTCCATTTCTTCGGTGGTCATCGGAATGGGCGGCGGATTGAACCAGACGTCGACTTCGCCGTGCTTCTGGACCAGCGCGCGGGCGTTGCCCGGGTTGGTTTCCAGGTGCAATACGCGGTTGGCGTGAGCGTACAGAACCGGGTCGTTACGGACCTTCTCCATCGACGGCAGCCGGATGACCGTCTTGTCGCGGGTCATGCGCGGGCTCGCCAGAATCTGCACGACCTTCGCTTCGTTCGGATCCTCGACGTCACCCTTTTCCTGCTCGATGGCGCAGGCCTGGGTGTCTTGAGTGTTCACGTACGGGTTGATGATCTTGTCGATCTTGCCTGGACGGTCGATACGCGTGGAGTCGACTTCGTACCAGCCTTCCGGCGTATCACGGCGAATGAATGCCGTGCCGCGCACGTCAGTGATGCTTTCGATCGTCTCGCCATAGGACAGGCGAGTGGCCACTTCGACGATGGCACGCTCGGCGTTGCCGTACAGCAGGATATCGGCGCACGCGTCGATCAGGATCGAGTTGCGAACCTTGTCCTGCCAGTAGTCGTAGTGAGCGATGCGGCGCAGCGATGCTTCGATGCCACCCAGAACGATGGGCACGTTTTTGTAGGCTTCCTTGCAACGCTGGCTGTAGACAAGACTCGCACGGTCCGGACGCTTGCCCGCCATACCGCCCGGCGTGTACGCATCGTCGGAGCGAATCTTTTTGTCGGCGGTGTAACGGTTGATCATCGAATCCATGTTGCCGGCCGCGACGCCGAAAAACAGGTTCGGTTCGCCGAGCTTCATGAAGTCGTCTTTTGACTTCCAGTCAGGCTGCGCAATGATCCCGACGCGGAAGCCCTGGGACTCCAGCAGCCGGCCGATGATTGCCATGCCAAACGACGGGTGATCGACATAGGCATCACCCGTGACAATGATGATGTCGCAGGAATCCCAGCCAAGCTGATCCATTTCTTCCCGGCTCATGGGCAGGAAAGGCGCTGGTCCGAAACATTCGGCCCAGTACTTCGGATAGTCAAATAACGGCTTGGCTGCTTGCATATCGATGACCAGTGTTCGTGTCTGGGGGCGATTTTCGCTTGGAAATTCGCGGGCGCGGAGAATAGCACAAATTTTGATCAAATCCGACGGCACAGGTCGGATTAGTGGTTAGCCCTGAACCGGCTACCTACTCATCATCATCAAAGTTGTAACTGCCCGGCGCGAGGTTTTCGAAGCGGGTGTACTTGCCGATGAACGCAAGCCGAATGAACCCGATCGGGCCGTTCCGCTGCTTGCCGATGATGATTTCAGCGATGCCCTTGTGTTCGGTCTCGGGGTGATACACCTCATCCCGGTACACGAACATGATGACGTCGGCGTCCTGCTCGATCGCTCCGGATTCCCGCAAGTCGGAGTTCACCGGGCGCTTGTTGGGACGTTGCTCGAGGGAGCGGTTCAGCTGGGACAGCGCGACCACCGGGCAATTGAATTCCTTGGCGAGCGCTTTGAGGGAACGGGAGATCTCGGAAATCTCGTTCGTCCGGTTATCCCCGCTCGAGCCAGGGATCTGCATCAGCTGCAGGTAGTCGATCATGATCAGGCCGATGTCGCCGTGCTCGCGGACAAGACGCCGCGTACGCGCACGCATCTCCGACGGGCTGATGCCAGCCGTGTCGTCGATGAACAGCTTGCGATCGTTGAGCAGGTTGACCGCCGACGTCAGGCGCGGCCAGTCATCGTCATCCAGCTGACCGGAACGCACCTTGGTCTGGTCGATACGGCCCAGCGACGAAAGCATACGCATGATCAGCGATTCGCCTGGCATCTCCAGCGAGTAGACCAACACCACCTTGTCGCTGCGGAGCACCGCGTTTTCCACAAGGTTCATCGCGAAGGTGGTCTTACCCATCGACGGACGGCCTGCAACGATGATCAGGTCAGACTGCTGCAAACCGCTGGTCTTTTCATCCAGGTCGGCGTAGCCCGTGGAAAGGCCAGTGATGCCGTCGCCGATGTTGAACAGCGTATCGATGCGGTCAATCGCGCGGGTCAGCAGGTCGTTGACGCTGACCGGGCCGCCCGTTTTGGGCCGCGCCTCGGCGATCTGAAAGATCTGCCGTTCGGCCTCGTCGAGAATCTCTTCAGCGGTACGCCCTTCCGGGTTGAACGCACTGTCGGCAATCTCGGTGCTGATGCCGATCAACTGGCGCAGCGTCGCGCGCTGACGAACGATCTGGGCGTAGGCCTTGATGTTCGCGACGGACGGAATGTTCTTCGCCAGTTCCGACAGGTAACCCAGGCCACCGACCTGGGAGGTCTGGCCTTCCTTGTCGAGCTGCTCGGCCAGGGTGACGACGTCGATCGGTTGGTTCTGATCCGCCAGCTTGGCGATGGCGCGGAATATCAGACGGTGGTCATGACGATAGAAATCGCCATCCGACACCTGATCAAGCACTCGTTCCCAGGCGTTGTTGTCCAGCATCAAACCACCGAGCACGGCCTGTTCGGCCTCGATGGAATGCGGCGGCACCTTCAGGGCAGCGGTTTGCAGATCATATTGCTCGGGAGTGGAGATGTCGTTCATGGCCACACGGAAATCAGGGGGTTGAATCAGGATACTCAGAAATGACAAAGGGCACGACCTGCGAACAGGAACGTGCCCAATGCTAACCGACCGAGGAGCGAGTCGTCAGTCGGTCAGACTTCTGCACCGAAGCGCAGAAACCATACTGCTTAAGCAGCTACAACAACAACGCGAACGGTAGCTTCAACATCGCTGTGCAGGTGCACGGCTACGTCGTATTCGCCAACGTTACGGATGGTGCCGTTCGGCAGACGAACTTCAGACTTGGCCACTTCAACGCCAGAGGCGGTCAGTGCGTCAGCGATGTCGTGAGTACCGATCGAACCGAACAGCTTGCCTTCGTCACCAGCGGTGGCAGTGATGGTCACTTCCAGCTCAGCCAGTTGAGCAGCACGAGTTTCAGCAGAAGCTTTCTTCTCGGCGGCAGCTTTTTCCAGCTCAGCACGACGCTCTTCAAACGCGGCCACGTTGGCAGCGGTTGCAGCGGTTGCTTTGCCGAAAGGCAGCAGGAAGTTACGACCGTAGCCAGCCTTAACGTTTACTTTATCGCCCAGGTTGCCCAGGTTGGCGACTTTTTCCAGCAGGATGAGTTCCATTTGGTAAAACCTCTTAACTTTAACCTTCACCGTTCGCAGAACCGTTATCGGCATCTTTCGACGCCAGACGGCCGCGAAAATCAATCAGGCTGTCGACAATGGCAATCACCACCAGCAACGGATAGATCAGCTGCATGAACAGCAACAGCGTGACGTACAACCCCACCAGCCAGAACCGTGTCAGGCGCTTTGCAGCCACCAGACCGTGAATCAGGGCAAGGCCCGCGAACATGAGCGGTACGCTGCACAACGGTGTCAGCATCGCCAGTTGAGGACCGAAGTTCGGCCCCACCAACATGCACACCAGCAGCACCAGCATCGGTGCCCGCGGGAGTTTCAGGCTGCGAAATTCGCGCCCGAAACCGCCCGGGTTATACAACAACGCCTGCCAGTACCGCCCAAGGATCAGGCATACCACGCTGACGATCTGCAACAACGCTGCAATCAGGCCGTTGAGGACGGGTGTAATCAGTGCCCCCAGACGCGCTCGCTCTTCTACCGACATCTGCTGGTAGACATCACCGAAGACGTGGGGCAAGAGCTTTTGCAGCTCTCCCGCCATGGCTTCGATGGGCTCGCGAAACACCGCGCCCAGAACCACTGCATACAACAATCCAACCGCTACGCTGACCAGCAGCACGCGGACCCAGGACTCGCTGGCACGCAACACGGCGGCCAACCCCCAAGAACCCAGCAACACCATCAGGGTGCGGGGTTCACCGAAATACCACCAGACCAAAGCCGGCAGCAGAGCCCAGGCGAGGACGCCTAAGGCGTCACTCATTCCGCGTCGCAGGAGCACAAGGCAACCTGCGGCAGCACTCAACCAGAACAACAGCGGCAATGCCGCACATCCAACCACTACGAGAGTGGCCTGCATGCGGCCGCGCATGATGAATTCAGCCATGGCGCGCATGCGATCTATCCCTTACTGCGTTTGTCGACTACCTGGTCTCAGCGGCCGTGGCTGTCGGTGTAGGCCAACAGGGCCAGGAAGCGGGCGCGCTTGATAGCGGTAGCCAGCTGACGCTGATAACGAGCTTTGGTACCAGTAATGCGGCTAGGAACGATCTTGCCGGTTTCAGATACGTAGGCTTTCAGGGTGTTGAGATCTTTGTAATCGATCTCCTTCACATTTTCAGCTGTGAAGCGGCAGAATTTACGACGACGGAAGAAACGTGCCATGTAATGGGCTCCTCAAAAGGTCCGTGGATTACTCGTCAGCGTTATCGCTGTTGTCGCTGTCATCACCATCGGCGCCATCGGCGTCGGAGTGCTCAGGACGGTCGCGACGCTCACGGCGCTCACTGCGGTTTTCTTCAGCCTTGAGCATTTCGGACTGGCCAGTAACAGCTTCGTCGCGACGGATGACAAGGTTACGGATCACGGCATCGTTGTAACGGAAGTTGTCTTCCAGCTCGGCCAGAGCCTTGCCAGTGCACTCAACGTTCAGCATCACGTAGTGAGCCTTGTGAACATTGTTGATTGCGTAGGCCAGTTGACGACGGCCCCAATCTTCCAGACGGTGGATCTTGCCGCCGTCTTCTTCGATCAGCTTGGTGTAACGCTCTACCATGCCGCCGACTTGCTCGCTCTGGTCCGGGTGAACCAGAAAGATGATTTCGTAATGACGCATGAATGCTCCTTACGGGTTGTAGCCTGCCGCCAAAGCGGTCAGACAAGGAGTGAATAACACTGGTTTATCTTGCACAGGAACAGGCACATGAGCACCTGCCATGACAGCAAGGGACGCGATTGTAGAGAAGGGGTCGGAGGGGCGCAAGGAGATTGGTGAATATTTGAACAATGGCTTTGAGCTACAAGCTACAAGCTACAAGCTACAAGCCAGAGCGTGACTGGCTCGAGCTTGAGGCTTGCAGCTTGCAGCTCGCTACTGACGACTACGTCTTGGCAGCCGAGCGCTGGCGCAGGGCTTCGAACAGGCAGACGCCTGTCGCGACCGAAACGTTGAGGCTGCTGACGCTGCCCGCCATCGGCAGACGTACCAGATAATCGCAATGCTCGCGGGTCAGGCGGCGCATGCCTTTGCCTTCAGCCCCCATGATCAGGATGGTCGGGCCAGTCAGGTCCTGCTGATACAACTCTTGCTCGGCCTCACCTGCGGTACCGACAACCCACAGGCCGCGTTGCTGGAGTTTTTCCAGCGTGCGCGCCAGGTTGGTCACGGCCACGAGAGGAATGACCTCGGCCGCGCCGCACGCCACTTTCCGCACGGTCGGCGTCAAAGTCGCGGACTTGTCCTTCGGCACGATCACCGCCAGCGCACCGGCCGCATCGGCAGTCCGCAGGCAGGCGCCCAGGTTATGCGGATCGGTGACGCCATCCAGCACTAGGATCAGCGGCGGACCTTCGGTGCGGTCGAGCAGCTCGTCGAGCATCGCCTCGCCCCAGACCTGGCTCGGACTGACATCCGCCACCACGCCCTGGTGAACGCCCTCAACCCAGGCATCCATCTCGCGGCGCTCGGCCTGCCCCACCGACACGCGATTCTGCGCAGCGAGCTCGATGAGCACCTGAACCCGTGGATCGCTGCGCCCTTCAGCCAGCCAGATCTGCTTGACCCGCTTCGGGTGATGACGCAAAAGCGCCTCTACGGCATGAACACCGTAGATTTTTTCCAGCTGACTCATGACTTGGCCTTAGGTTTGCGAACACTGCCACTGCTTGCAGAAGAAGCCGAGCCCGATTTCGACGAACCCTTGCGGTGCTTGCTCGACTTACCGGAAGCGCCAGCGGAATCACTCGTCGACTTTCCCGACGATGCCTTGCTACCACCCTTGGCTTCAGTCAGCAGCGCTTTCTTCATTTCACGGCTTTTGCGCACTTCTGCGTTCTTGGCAGCCGCATCACTTGGCCGATAAGCCTCGGCAACAGGCTCTTTCGCGGTCCGGCGACCGGACTTGGAAGCAGACGACGACTCCTTGGAATCCTTGCCCTTCTCTGCCGCGGCAGGCTCGGACGTCCGACGTTTGCGGCCGATCGGTGCGCTGGTGGTCTTCTCGGACATTTCGAAATCGATCTTGCGCTCGTCAAGATCAACACGCATGACGCGCACTTCAACGGTGTCGCCCAGGCGGAAGCTGCGGCCTGTGCGCTCGCCGGCCAGACGATGGTGGACCGGATCGAAGTGGTAGTAATCACCCGGCAATGCGGTGACGTGAACCAGGCCTTCGACATAGATATCGGTCAGCTCGACGAACAGACCAAAGCCGGTCACAGCCGTGATCACGCCCGGGAACGACTCGCCAACGCGGTCTTTCATGAACTCGCATTTCAGCCAGTTCGTGACGTCGCGGGTGGCCTCATCGGCACGGCGTTCGCTCATCGAGCACTGCTCGCCCAACTGCTCAAGCATCGCTTCGTCGTACGGGTAGATGCGCGCTTTCGGAATGACGGGAGCACCGGCACGACGAACGTGCGGCGTTTCCTGCTTGGAGCGGATCACGCTGCGGATCGCCCGGTGAGTCAGCAAGTCCGGGTAGCGACGAATCGGCGAGGTGAAGTGGGTATACGCTTCGTAATTCAGGCCGAAGTGGCCATGGTTATCGGAGCTGTACACCGCCTGACTCAACGAACGCAGCATGACAGTCTGGATCAGGTGGTAATCCGGACGGTCCTTGATGGTTTCGAGCAGCGCCTGATAATCCTTCGGCGTCGGGCCGTCTTTGCCCTTGTGCAGGGAAAGACCCAGCTCGCCGAGGAAGGCACGCAGCTTTTCCAGACGCTCGGGCGGCGGACCGTCGTGGACGCGATACAGGGCAGGGATCTCGTGTTTCTTGAGAAACGCTGCAGTCGCCACGTTCGCCGCAAGCATGCACTCTTCAATCAGCTTGTGCGCATCGTTGCGAGTGGTCGGGCGGATCTCGGCGATTTTGCGCTCGGTTCCGAAAATGATCCGGGTTTCCTGGGTTTCAAAATCGATGGCACCGCGAACGTGCCGGGCGCCCAGCAGCACTTTGTACAGCGCATAAAGCTGCTTCAGGTGCGGCACGACGTCGCCATACTGCTCGCGCAGCTGCTTGGCTTCGGCGGCTTTTGGATGCTCCAGCATCGAGCTGACCTTGTTGTAGGTCAGACGCGCATGGGAGTGGATCACGGCTTCGTAGAAAACGTAGTCAGTCATCTCGCCGGTTTTGGAGATGGTCATCTCGCAAACCATTGCCAGACGATCAACCAGCGGATTCAGCGAGCACAGGCCGTTGGACAGCTGCTCAGGGAGCATCGGGATCACGCGCTCGGGGAAATACACCGAGTTGCCGCGCACCTGAGACTCAGCGTCGAGCGCCGAGCCAAGCTTCACATAGCTCGATACGTCGGCGATCGCCACGTAGAGCTTCCAGCCGCCGGAGAACAGGCGCAGCTTGCCGGGCTTGGCTTCGCAGAAAACGGCATCGTCGAAGTCGCGGGCATCTTCACCGTCGATGGTCACGAACGGAAGGTGACGCAGATCGACGCGGTTTTCCTTGTCCTTCTCTTCCACTTCTGGCTTGAGCTTGGCGGCTTCTTTCAGCACAGCCTCAGGCCAGACGTGAGGGATGTCGTAGGTACGCAGCGCGACATCGATCTCCATGCCGGGCGCCATGTAATTGCCCACCACCTCAACCACGTCACCTTGGGGCTGGAAGCGCGGTGTCGGCCAGTGGGTGATTTTCACCTCGACGAACTGACCGATCTTGGCGCCGTTGTTACGGCCTGGGGTAATCAGCACTTCTTGCTGGATTTTTGGGTTGTCCGGCTGGACGAAACCGATGCCGCTTTCTTCGAAGTAGCGACCCACCACGGTTTCGTGTGCACGGGAAATGACTTCGACGATCACGCCTTCCCGGCGACCGCGACGGTCCAGACCCGAGACGCGCGCCAGTGCACGGTCGCCATCGAACACCAGACGCATTTGCGCAGGGCTCATGAACAGGTCGTCGGAGCCGTCATCTGGCACCAGGAAGCCGAAGCCGTCACGGTGACCGCTGATGCGGCCCAGAATGAGGTCCAGCTTGTCGACCGGCGCGTACGTGCCGCGGCGGGTGTAAATCAGTTGCGCATCGCGCTCCATAGCGCGGAGCCGACGCCGCAAGGCCTCGATCTGATCTTCAGTCGTGAGGCCAAACTCTTCCACCAACTGCTCACGGGCGGCGGGCGAACCGCGCTCGGAAAGGTGCGCCAGAATCAGCTCACGGCTAGGGATGGGGTTTTCGTATTTTTCCGCTTCACGAGCGGCCTCGGGATCGAGGGACTGCCAATCGGCCATTAGAATGAGTTCACCTTATCTGGATGTAATTAGTTTGGCATATACCAGATTGAAACGCGAAGACAGCATTTGCTGGGACTTTTCGCTATTTCAAATTATTTTTGCACGGGGGCTTTACAGCCTTCAATCTCCTCCGTAAGATGCGCCCCACAACGACGGCACTGCCAAGTTGTAGTTGAAATCAAACGAAATATCGAATGAAATCAACGAACTGCCCAGATGGT